>NZ_CP041151.1:938358-1251145 GCF_006494715.1 Shewanella sp. SNU WT4 | reverse complement strand
AAGGGATGCACAATCGCCCCGCCCACATTATTAACGGTGCGGTGACGGGACATGGTTGAAAACTCATAGTCGAGACCATAAGTGATCTGATGACCATAGTTGTTGTTACCAATATACTTACTGAAGGTCGAATTTAAACCAATGCGTTGATCTTCAAAGGTATAATCACGAAGCTGGCTCAGGCCATACACTTGGCTTGGTTTTGTTTTCTTGAAATAATCTCTATGCTCTAACTGCTCAGTATTACCAAAGTAAGCGGTAACCGTCAGAATGTCGTGCATCTGGGTTGGCTTGTTTGACACTAGCTGCAAGGCGCCGTTAATCACTTGAGTATCACGGTCTGTATCGATATTTTCTTTGAGCGCGCCCGTCTTACTATCAAACTCATATTCCCAGCGCTTTAAGGTCTGCTCTAAATAATCAAGCGTCAGCTGCACTGAGGTGTAATCGTTAAAGTGGTACTTGCTCTTAAACAGCACACTGTCTTGCACTAAGTCACTGTCTGGCTGAGTGTCAAAATAGTTTGGCAGCTCTTCACCTTTACGGTGCTGATAACTCAGTAAATTTTCAAAGTTGCCGTAAGCCGCGGCGCTAGTAAAACCTGCGGTGTATTCATTGTTGATACCGGCGTAGCCTGCGTTCATCGACACATAGTAGTCTTCACCTAACAGGTAATCAGCCGCATCTTTAGTGCGCATGACGACTACGCCGCCGAGCGCATCTGAGCCGTACATGGTGGACGCTGCCGCTTTGACGACTTCAACTTGCTTTAAGCTTTGTACTTCCGTTAAGCCGCGACCTGTGCCTTCAGCGCCAGGGCCAAGCGGAGAGGCGTATTGGTTATTTACCCGCACGCCATCTTTAACCATCATCACGCGATTGCCACCAATGCCGCGAATAGTGATAGACGTGGATTTACCCGCCCCGCCCTTAACCGCTACCGATGATTGATTGCGAAAAATACTGCCGAAATCATTACTCATGTTGTTGTTAATTTCGTCTTCGTCAATCACCAAGATTGAGCCGGCTACTTGCTCAATGTTCTGCTCCATACGCGAGCCAGAAACCACTATGACTTCTTGAACTTGGTGATCATTCTTCGCTGATTTTTCAGTAGTTTCAGCAGCGGCAACGCTGGCAGCGTGAGCTTGAAGACTTAACGTTTGAGCGATAGCTAAGGCTAGTATGCTCAAGGACAACTTATTCATGAAATGGACACCCGCAATCGTTAATGAAAATTATTCTTAGTTAATGCGGGCATTGTATTGGGTTAATCTATTGGGTTCTTTTAGCTGGATCGCTTTTTTGCACATATAAGCATAAGACTTGGCGACCTTGCCCAAAAAATCAGCAGCGCAACTAAATTAGCGACCGACCGGTTGTTTGCCGCGGGCGTTAATCCCTGGGTAAGCCTTTAAATAAAAAAGGCGCCTCATTCGGCGCCCTTAAACTCACGGATTAACTTAAATCTGCGACTATCCGCGCTAAGACTCACGCGCGGGCAGTTTTTTAATCCAAAAACGCCGACTTACGTTTACGAGCAAAATGCAACTCACGGCCAGCGCGCCGCCAATCAAGGTGGAGCCGAGCACATCCACTGGCCAATGTAAGCCCAATAACATTCGGCTCAAACCCATAAGCACGGCCCACAAACTTAATATCATAGGTAGCACCACTAAGCCTGACGCCACTAAATAAAAACAGACGATTAAGCTAAATGACACCGCAAATTGAGTGTGGCCCGAGGGGAATGAATAACCCACCTCTTCACGCCACTGGCTCGCTATCCGCTCTGACATAGGCAATTGCCGCGCATGGGTAGCGATGGCATTGGCAAGCATGTCGGTGCGCTGCGTTAAGCTTTGCTCATAAAAAAAATCTGCATCCATTTCATCGCGATCGACAAACCAGCTTAAATTGGGACGCGGCTCTTTAAAATGCAGTTTTAATTCATGATTTAAGCCAATGCCAACCGCCTGACTGATGGCGACCGCTAACAATAACGATATCCACATGGGCCGAGTTAAGCGCGTTGCACTGTACATCAGCACCAACACGATAGTACCTATGCCATAAGGCGTAGTCCCTGACCAAGTGATCCAATACAAAGCCTGCGCCGGCCAGTCTTTAAGATCGAGCAAAGGGAACAATTGGGTTTGCTGCCACAGTAAGCCGAGCGGCAATAACAGCATTAACAGCCACATTACCGTTATATATCCCGAGGCTAGGCCTTGGTGACCAAAACGTGATTTCGTCATTGACTATCCTTTCGCTCAATGGCCTAAGGCCGAGTAGAGGCTAATTCCACATCATTTATGCTTGATTCAATGTTAGTGCCCATGACTTAAATCTAAGCACTTAAACCCAAAAGCTTATATCTAAGCACTTACACCACCAACAAAGCCAAGTGTGTCATCAAAGCACGTGAGTGTAGCTAATTTTGCTTGTAAGCCACAAAGTTCAAAGATTACATTTACTTAATCAAGATAGCTTGTTTTTCAATCACGTCCAACTAACGCTATTGCCGCGCAAAAGTTGGCAGTCAGCCAACTGGGGATTAGAATAGCGACTCATTAACTTTTGAAGAGAATTCTTATGCCGCATTTTCGTTGCCGCGCCATGACAGCTGAGCAAGTGCAAGCCTTATCGACCCCACTGGTAGATGCCTTAGGTGAGCTGATGAATAGTCCGCGTGCGCATTTTACTATCGAGCATATTCCTGCCAGCTTTTTTGCAGAAGGCGAAGCTATTGCCGCTTATCCTTTTATTGAAGTGCTGTATTTTGACCGTGGCCAACAAGTACAAGATGAGATAGCAAAAACGGTTACTCAATTAGTGCGTACTGCCATGAATAAGCCAGAGCAAGATGTTGCGGTGATTTTTACTAAGCTCACCCCAAGTGATTACTATGACAATGGCGCCCATTACGGCTAAGCCCATAGTTCATCACCAACCAATTCGGGCTATGTCCCGAATTGGTTAATCCCCCACAAGAAACTTAGGCGCCAGCGCTTAAATCCACAGAGCTTAAATGCCCAAGCCCCCAAGCCAGATAAAACTCTTAGCATTAGCCCCGCCTTGATTGCCAAACATAGTCTCGTGACTATAGATTAAGCTTAACCTTAGATGTCATTTCCCTCACAACCCCAAGGAATAACCCATGAAAATAATCGCATTCGGCGCCAGCAGCAGTCGTCACTCCATTAATAAACAACTGGCGAATTACGCCGCCCACTTAGTGACCGGCGCCGAGGTGGAATTACTCGATTTAAATGATTTTGAGCTGCCGCTTTTTAGCGAAGATAAAGAAAAAGAAATCGGCCAGCCTGATGCCGCTAAAGCCTTTTACGCTAAGCTTGGAAACGCTGATGCCATAGTGATTTCCTTTGCAGAACATAATGGCAGCTACACTGCCGCCTATAAAAATCTGTTTGATTGGACGTCGCGTATCAATATGAAGGTGTTTCAAGGTAAGCCTATGGTACTACTGGCCACATCGCCAGGCCCAGCGGGCGCTGCCAGCGTGCTCAGCTCAGCCATGAACTCCATGGGTTACTTTGGCGGCGTAATTAAATCACAACTGTCATTACCGGCTTTTTATGACAACTTTGATGTAGAAGCGGGGCAACCAACACAGCCAGAATGGCAGGAAAAATTCAACGCTGTCATGGCAAAATTAGCTTAACGCCAGCAGCTAATTTCTTACTGACAAAAAAACGGCAAGCCTAGACTTGCCGTTTTTATTTAACTGATTCACTCAGTAGGCTTAAGCCTTAGCTGCGTATAACTCTAGTTTTTCAGGGCTATATCTATCCATCACAATGGCGCACGCCGCATCACCAGTAATGTTGAGTGAGGTTCTGATCATGTCGAACACGCGGTCAAGGGCAAACAACAATGGCAAGCCATCAATCGGAATGCCTGCTGCAAGCAATACCGCGACCACTAAGAATGACGGGCCAGGTACGCCAGCTTGACCAATGGCGCCTAAGGTTGACGTAAAGATAATCGCAATATAAGCGGTCATGGTTAAATCAATGTTGTACATCTGCGCAAAGAACATAGCCACTAAGCCGTAGTAAATGGCGTTACCACTCATGTTAATGGTGGCGCCAAGAGGCAGAACAAAGGCGGTGGTCGCTTTAGAAACGCCAAGCTCTTCTTCACAGGTTTCCATGTTAACTGGCAAAGTAGCCATGGATGATGCGGTTGATAGCGCCATAACCTGCGGCTTTTTCATGGCCGAGATAAACTGACGGGCGGTAACTTTAGAGAAACACTGCACCATTAATGGGAAGAAGATAAAGCCATAAATCAGAATCGCCGCCACAAACACAGCAAATAACTTAAACACCACTTCTAACGCTTGGAAACCAAAGGTACCTACAGAGTCGGCCATCAAACCAAACACACCAATAGGCGCAATAATCATGACGCAGTTAATCATCCACACAAAGGCTTCAACGGTAGTGTTTAAGCCATTAATCAGCGGCTTGGCGCCATCGCCTTTCACTTTGGTCAGGGCAATACCAAAGAAGATACTGAAAACTAAAATTTGCAGTATGTTGCCGCCATATAAGGATTCAAACACGTTGGTTGGGATCATACCTATTAAGGTATCAACCACACCTGGCACTGTGCCTTGCTCGGCAGTGACTGTCATTAAGTCTTGACCGTGACCGGCGAAATCTACGCCGCTACCAGGCTTAAATACTGAGCCCATGACTAAGGCTAAAGTAACAGCTATGCCAGAAGTGACGAGAAAGAAGCCAAAGGAGCCTATGCCAATTTTACCGGCTGATGGGCTGTTACCTAAACTCGCGGCGCCAGCAACAATGGACACTAATACCAGAGGGATCACTAGCATCTTAACTAGGCTGATGAAAATCGTACCTAGCGGAGCAAACATAGAGGCGCTGTCGCCCATCATCATGCCGACTGCCGCGCCGATTATCATGGCGATCACAACTTGCACGCCTATGTTTTTAAAAAAACTCTTGTTTATCATGCTTACTCCCAAAGTTATCTCATCATCGATAGCTTATTTTTGTATTGGAGTAACCATAACATTCACCCATGGCGTTAACTGTGCACCATACCCGCAAAACGCCAAAAAATAGCTTTTCATCAGAAAAAACCAACTTATGGTGACAATTACTTAAAAATTTAGCGATATATCCAATAAAAACTCAGTGTTTACACTAAGTTCATCGCTATTTTTTAATTATCTTTATTTGTGTTTAATCTTTAAACAGTGATCTTCCCCCAAAATGGTTATAAGCACATTTTTTATACAGCGCAAACAAAGACAGGAGCCTAAGCTCCTGTCTGTTTACTTTATAACCGCGAGCTATGACTGCTGCGCGAGCATACGCCGCTGATTGCGACGCATCACAAACCAGCTTATTAAGGCGATAAGCGCCACCGTTAATATGATTAACGTAGCTAATGCATTGATTTTAGGCGTAACCCCCATTCGCACCGACGAAAACACCACCATAGGCAAAGTAGTAGCACCTGGGCCTGAGGTAAAGCTTGCTATCACTAAGTCATCAAGGGATAAGCTAAATGCCAGTAACCAGCCGGCTAATAGCGATGGCGCTATCATGGGCACTGTGATGAGCATAAAAGTCTTCATCGGTGTGGCGCCCAAATCCATGGCCGCTTCTTCAATGGAGCGGTCAAGCTCACGCAAACGCGACGACACAACCACGGCCACATACGCGGCGCTAAAGGTGGAATGCGCAATCCAAATAGTTAAGCGTCCACGCTCCAATGGCCAACCTAAAAAGTCCGCCATATGCACAAAAAGTAGCAATAGCGATAAACCGGTAATCACTTCTGGCATCACCAAAGGCGCAGTAATCATGGCTGAAATACTGGTTTTTACCCGAGAAGCGCGATAACGCGTCATCACCATAGCGGCCAGCGTGCCTAAAATTACGGCCATGGTTGCAGAGTTAAAGGCGATGACTAAGCTCGTCCACACAGCATCTAAAATCTGCTGATCGCGAAATAACTCGCCATACCATTTAACCGAAAACCCGCCCCAAATGGTCACTAATTTCGAGGCATTAAAGGAGTAGAACACTAAGATAAACAAGGGCGCATATAAAAAAATCACGCCGCCAATTAAGCCTAAGGTAGATACACTCACGCGCTTCATGACTTAGCCTCCAAACTTTTAGCTTGATAATGATTAAAGCAAGCAATAGGAATGGCTAATAAGAACAACATAACTACCGCCAACGCCGATGCCACTGGCCAATCTCGGTTGTTAAAGAACTCTTGCCACAAGACTTTACCTATCATCAAAGAATCTGGGCCGCCAAGTAATTCAGGAATAACAAACTCTCCAATGGCCGGAATAAATACCAATAAACACCCAGCCATAACGCCGCCTAAGGATAACGGCCAAGTGACTTGCCAAAAGCTAGTGAACTTATGGGCGCCAAGGTCGGCCGCCGCTTCCAACAGACTCTTATCTTGGCGCGCCAAATTGGCGTACAAAGGCAAAATCATAAACGGCAGATACGCGTAAATCATGCCGATATACACGGCAATATCGGTATTTAAGATTTCTAACGGCTCTGAAATCGCGCCAAGATATAGCAATACCTGATTGATTAAGCCGTTGTGGCTAAGTAACCCCATCCACGCATAAATGCGGATTAAAAATGAGGTCCAACTAGGCAGCATCACCAGCAGCAATAACATGGCTTGGCGCTGCGGCGAGGTTTTGGCGATGGCGTATGCCATCGGATAACCCAGTAACAGGCAGCCGAGCGTGGCCACGAAAGCCATCTTAATCGAGCCAAAATAGGCCTCAACATAGAGGCTGTCATCCAGTAGCAGCAGATAATTGCCAAGATTCATGCTCGCAGTCAGTATGTCATCCATAAAGCTGAACATCGGCTCATAAGGCGGAATGGCCATGGCCGCCGATGAAAAACTGATTTTGACGACTATGGCAAAGGGCAAGGCAAAAAATAACACTAGCCACAGGTAAGGCAAGCCTACCGCGACCAGTTGCCCTAAACGCCTAAGTTCACGCGGCGCCATCATGAATTAAGTACCACGGCGCTAGTGTCATCCCAGCTGATATAGACGTTATCATCCCAAGTAGGTTGGTCAGCACCGCGCTCACGGTTGAGCATAGAACACTGCACTAACTGGCCATGAGCCAAGCGAATGTAGTACACAGAAATACCGCCAAGGTAGGCGATATCATGGACTATGCCCTCGGCCCAGTTATAGTCTTGCTCGGGCTTAGTTTTACTCACTAAGGTTTTTTCTGGGCGCACCGCTACCCACACTTGCCTGTCGTCCAGCTGAGTGGTGATACCGTGGCCAAGATAAAATGGCTGCGCTAACGCTGGTGATTGAATAATCACATGGTCGGCCATGTCTTCAATAATCTCGCCAGCAAACATGTTCACTGAACCAATAAATTCGGCCACCATGCGACTGTTCGGGCTTTCGTAAATATCTTGCGGCGTGCCGGTTTGCATTACCCAGCCATCACTCATGATGGACATGCGCCCCGCCATCGTCATGGCTTCTTCTTGGTCATGGGTCACCATCACGCAGGTCACGCCAACACGTTCAAGAATTTCAACCACTTCAAGCTGCATTTCGGTGCGCAGTTTTTTATCAAGCGCGCCCATGGGCTCATCTAACAATAATAATTTAGGGCGTTTAGCGAGCGATCGCGCCAAGGCGACACGTTGGCGCTGACCACCAGATAATTGATGCGGTTTACGTTTGGCAAACTGCTCCATGCGCACCAGTTTTAGCATTTCTTGCACGCGGGCAGTAATTTGCGCTTTGGGCAACTTATCTTGCTTTAGGCCAAAGGCAATATTTTGCTCCACCGTCATATGGGGAAATAACGCATACGACTGGAACATCATGTTGATAGGACGCTCATAAGGAGGGAGATCGGTAATGTCTTGACCGTCTAAAAAAATGCGCCCTTCGGTGGGTTGTTCAAACCCGGCAAGCATACGCAGCAAGGTAGTTTTACCTGAGCCTGAGCCGCCTAATAAAGCAAAAATCTCACCACGTTCAATCGATAACGACACCTCATCAACCGCGCGGCAGCCATCGAACACTTTAGAAACTTTTTCAATTCTTAATATCACATCAGTGGCACTCTTTGATGCAGACAAAGGTGCCACTACCGACTTATTTTGAGTCATAACGTATCCAGATAAAAAAGGCCAGCGCTGGGCTGGCCGAAAGTAATGTGTAGGCCGAATCTTAGAGTTAGCGTCCCGATTTAACTCGCGTCCATACCCGAGTCATATCGCGCTGCGCCTTTAAATCGCGGGTTTCATTCATAAACAATTTGGACATCACATCCGCGGGCGGATAAATGGCGGGATTATTTTTAATCTCAGGGTTCATTAAGGCTTCGGCTGGCACGTTAGCGTTAGCATAAGCCACATAATCTGAAATCTTGGCGATAACATCTGGGCGCATCAGGTAATTGAGTAACTGATGGGCGTTATCACTGTTTTGTGCGTCGGAGGGAATCGCCAACATATCAAACCATAAGTTAGCGCCCTCTTTGGGAATGGCGTAATGCACATCTTGACCTGTGCTCGCTTCATCGGCGCGGGCGGCGGCTTGGAAAATATCGCCAGAGAAACCAAAGGCCATACAAATATCGCCATTGGCTAAGTCAGTCACAAACTTAGATGAATGGAAATAACGCACATAAGGACGCACGCTTGCCAGTAAATCACCGGCTTTTTGATAATCGGCGCGCGAGGTGGAATTTGGATCTAACCCCAAATACAGCAAGGCGTGCGGGATCATTTCATCCGGTGAGTCCAAAAATGAAATACCGCAACTGGCGAGCTTTTGCGCATTGGCAGGATCAAAAATCAGCGCTAATGAGTCTACCTTGGCATCGCTGCCTAAGGCTTGCTGCACTTTGGCTAAGTTATAGCCAAGGCCTGTGGTGCCCCATAAATACGGAATACCGTATTGATTGCCAGGATCGGCGGCTTCAAGCTGCTGCATCAATACCGGATTAAGGTTGCTGTAATTGCTGAGCTTAGATTTATCCAGCGGCATAAAGGCGCCAGCTTGGGTTTGTTTGGCTAAAAAGTGATTGGTAGGCGCCACTAAATCGTAACCGCTGCGACCTGACAACAACTTAGCTTCTAGCACTTCGTTACTGTCAAACACATCATAAATGACGCGAATGCCAGTTTCTTTTTGAAAATCCTGCAATACACCAGGCGCAATATAATCAGACCAGTTATAAACGCGCACCACTTCTTCGGCGTGGATAGCTGCACTCGTTAACGATGCAATTAAGGCCACACAACTCACAGTCAATCTCAGTAGCTTCATGCTTTACTCCTCATAAAACCACCCGGAAATACCGGTGACAACAGGTTAAACAAGCTAAGGCTTAACCAAACAATTTGGGGGCGCGTAATGTATCACGATTGGCGTAAAAGTCAGCGCGCAAGCCTCATTAATTTGAGCTAATCGACTAAATTGCCATCAATTTATTGCAATCCTTGCCAGCATGCTGGCTCGGCCTAGGTGATACTCGCCCGTGTGCTGACCCATTAGCCGCACGCATGAGTCAAGATGCGATTCAAAGGCTAGTGACTGATAGCCTAAGCGTAAGCTTGAGACTTGCTCACTTACAACACCAAGTTATGTAAGGCCTTGATTCGAGATAACATCAGATAGCGCAGAGCGCGACCTAAGTCGCAGTTTATTGCCCAAAAACCAATTAGGCTGACTTGGCTAAGTCTGTAATATTACTTGCCTTTAAAGAATGGATGCGGCACAAATAACTATACTTTCGCAGGCAACCGCCGACTTGTAGGAGCGCCACTTATGGATATTGCAATCAAGACCGTCCTTATTATCATCGGCTTTTATTTGGTTTATAAGCTCATGTTTGGCGGCAAATCGGGATTAACTCTGTTTGAAATGCACTTTAAACAAGGGCGGCTGACTAGCCATAAAGGTAAAATTCAGGACAAGTTTGAGCGCGAAGCCCGCGCCATAGCCAAAGCTGAAAAACTCACCTGCACCATCCGCGCCGAGCGCTCTGGCAGTGTGCGCCTGCATATTTCCGCCAATGTCAGTGATGATGTCAGCCAGCGCCTGCGTAATTTATTCCCGTTTGAATACTATGAGCGCAAAGACGCTGATAATGGCCGCCGCGCCTAGCCTCTAACATAGAATCACTAACCACGGCTTGTAGCATTCACAAGTACTCAGGTGTGTTCGCACCATAAGGTTCGTACACACATTAGCGCTGCCGGCTGCTATCGCTTGTAGATCTAACTCGTCAGTTTCGGATTAAAATTTCTATGGGTTTAACGCCTTGTTAAGGGGTGAACAACGCAATACAAAAGCCGCCGCATACCACCTTAATCACCAAAACCAACGCATAGTGAAAATGCCAAGCGTGGGGAATCACTCTTAAATTGTTTGTTGAACGAAGCCGCTTTGCGGCAGGAACAAGATAAAGCCATCCTTTTGCCCCTCATCCTAAATACTTGCTAGACGCGCCCTGCTTCGGTCGCAAACCTAGGAGTATCATCATGAACACTCACGAACAACAACGCTTTGATTTTCTTTATGAACAACATCTTACCAACTTAACCTTGCAAGGCAAGCGACCAGCAACCATCGATGCTTACAGCCGAGCCATACGTCGCATTACGACGTATTTTGACTGCTGCCCCGATACCCTGACTACCGATGATTTGAAGCGCTATTTTGCCGATTTGATTGCCTCACACTCATGGAGTACCGTCAAACTCGACCGCAACGGCTTGCAGTTTTTCTACTTTCACGTCCTCAACAAATCTTGGCAGTGGCTTAATATTGTTAAGCCACCCCAGGTGAAACACCTGCCCGATATCCTCACGCCCTGCGAAGTCGCGATAGTTATCAGCCTCACGCGCCAGCTGCGTTATCAGGTCTGTTTCTTAACCTTGTACAGCATGGGTTTGCGCCTAGGGGAAGCGATATCATTGCAGGTTGGAGATATTGATGCAGGGCTGATGCAAGTGCATATCCGTGATGCTAAAGGTGGCAAGGATAGACTGGTGCCGTTACCTCAACGCACCTTGTTAGCGTTAAGGTACTATTGGCGCACCCACCGTCATCCTCGTTTGTTGTTTCCAGGTAAAGATAATCAACCTGACTCACTCATGGACAGAGGTGGGCTCCAAAAAGCCATGAAGCAAGTCATTTTCGAGTGCAACATTCATAAAGCCATCAGTCCGCACAGTCTACGCCACAGTTATGCCACCCATTTGCTGGAGCAAGGACTCGATTTGCGCTCGGTGCAAACACTGCTCGGCCATCATAGCCTGAATACCACCGCCCGTTACACGCGGCTCACTGATATCACCCGCCAAAATACCTGTGAGGCGATTAACCAACTGACCAACGACTTGGCCTTGAGGTGGAAGTGCAGCTTATGAGCCAGTTTATCGATATTTTACGCCAACATCTGGCGGATTTTCGGCGGCGTTATGCCCATCAAATCACCCCAGAAATGCAGGATGCTATCCATGCCATGCTCAGTTGTAGTTGCAACACGGCGAGGGTTAGCTGCCCACTCGAAATGGGTGGTCGATTGTCAGTTCGTCGGTAAAGGTGCTCCTGCACTGCAATATCTGTCGCGCAACCTTTATCGGGGCGTTTTACCCGACAGCAGTATTTGTCGTCATGTCGATAATCAGGTGAGCTTTACCTATCAAGACAGTCAGACTCGTTGCCAACAAGTACGCAGCTTGCCCGCGGTCGAATTTCTGTGGTTGATATTACAACATGTGTTACCCAAAGGATTACGGCGAGTGCGTGACTCTTTTCATAAAGAATGGCTTACTGCGAGGCAACGCCAAAAGCTAAGGCAACAAATCCAACTGATGTTGGCTGTCACAGGTGCAGTGTTCCCCGTGTTACCTGAGGTCAAACGTGCCTTAGCAGTGCGCTATTGCCCTTGTTGCCACCTCGCGATGCATTTTATGGGCGTTCATATGCGTCATCGACCGACAGGGGCTAATATCACCGCCTAAGGCGAGAAGTATAAGGATAACGGGTTAACCAAACAGAATAAGGACTCGATAACGTCTTGATGAACAAGTGATAAAAATATTAGCTCGTTCGCTAAGGGCGGGTCATGTCTGCATAAAAGTCTCTTTGAAAATAAGACTTTCGCGAGCACAAATTCTCAATCCGCTATTTGCATAATAAAGTGTCAACAACCAGCATCGGGCTTGTTCAACACTTGGGATAAGGTCGCGGCTACGCGCGGCCTATCCTTATTTGTTAGGAAAATTCTCGCTAACTCAAAGCAATTGTCACCAGTGATGTAATGATACCTACAACAATACCAGTAGCTAACGCTGATAACCTATCATTTCTGCGAGTTCTATAGTCACTTAAGTAGATATGACCTTGCGCAGAAAGAGCAAACTTTTGGTCACTAAGCTTTTGCTTGTTACCCATTGCTGTAAACTGTCTATCGCCATCAGATGCTGACTTTCCAGCACTGTGACAGGCATAAAATTCTCTGGCGAGTAACTGTTCTTTAAGGTCTACTTGTTCTCTCTGCTGAAAGAATTCATCGTCTAACAAATTATTGGATACTAGGAACGCGATAGGATAAAAGTCTCTATGATCATTATAGTTTTTAGGGATTAGCTTCGATAATTCAGACAACGAAACCTCTCCTTTCTTATCGATTAGTTTCAGCAACCTAATTACTGTATTACCCACAAAGTCTCCTTGAATTTCCTAACGCCTTAATAAGCGGATAAAACTTGCTAGACGCGCCCAGCTTCGGTCGCAAACCTAGGAGTATCATCATGAACACTCACGAACAACAACGCTTTGATTTTCTTTATGAACAACATCTTACCAACTTAACCTTGCAAGGCAAGCGACCAGCAACCATCGATGCTTACAGCCGAGCCATACGTCGCATTGCGACGTATTTTGACTGCTGCCCCGATACCCTGACTACCGATGATTTGAAGCGCTATTTTGCCGATTTGATTGCCTCACACTCATGGAGTACCGTCAAACTCGACCGCAACGGCTTGCAGTTTTTCTACTTTCACGTCCTCAACAAATCTTGGCAGTGGCTTAATATTGTTAAGCCACCCCAGGTGAAACACCTGCCCGATATCCTGACGCCCTGCGAAGTCGCGATAGTTATCAGCCTCACGCGCCAGCTGCGTTATCAAGTCTGTTTCTTAACCCTGTACAGCATGGGTTTGCACCTAGGGGAAGCGATATCATTGCAGGTCGGGGATATTGATGCGGGGCTGATGCAAGTGCATATCCGTGATGCTAAAGGTGGCAAGGATAGACTGGTGCCGTTACCTCAACGCACCTTGTTAGCGTTAAGGTACTATTGGCGCACCCACCGTCATCCTCGTTTGTTGTTTCCAGGTAAAGATAATCAACCTGACTCACTCATGGACAGAGGTGGGCTCCAAAAAGCCATGAAGCAAGTCATTTTCGAGTGCAACATTCATAAAGCCATCAGTCCGCACAGTCTACGCCACAGTTATGCCACCCATTTGCTGGAGCAAGGACTCGATTTGCGCTCGGTGCAAACACTGCTCGGCCATCATAGCCTGAATACCACCGCCCGTTACACGCGGCTCACTGACATCACTCGAAAAAACACTTGTGAGGCGATTAACCAACTGACCAACGACTTGGCCTTGAGGTGGGAGTGTGGCTTATGAGCCAGTTTATCGATATTTTACGCCAACATCTGGCGGATTTTCGGCGGCGTTATGCCCATCAAATCACCCCAGAAATTCAGGATGCTATCCATGCCATGCTCAGTTGTCGTTGCAACACGGCGAGGGTGAGTTGCTGGGGACTATGGCTTACTGCAAGGCAACGCCAAAAGCTAAGGCAACAAATCCAACTGATGTTGGCTGTCACAGGTGCAGTTTTCCCCATGCTACCTGAGGTCAAACGTGCCTTAGCAGTGCGCTATTGCCCTTGTTGCCACCTCGCGATGCATTTTATGGGCGTTCATATGCGTCATCGACCGACAGGGGCTAATATCACCGCCTAAGGCGAGAAGTATAAGGATAACGGGTTAACCAAACAGAATGAGAACTCGATAACGGCTTGATGAACAAGTGATAAAAATATTAGCTCGTTCGCTAAGGGCGGGTCATGTCTGCATAAAAGTCTCTTTGAAAATAAGACTTTCGCGAGCACAAATTCTCAATCAGCTATTTGCATAATAAAGTGTCAACAACCAGCATCGGGCTTGTTCAACACTTAGGATAAGGTCGCGGCTACGCGCGGCCTATCCTTATTTGTTAACTGAATTATTACTGAGCTAATTCTGACTCCAACAATACGTCGATACCTGATTCATTAATAGAATAATGGTATAGAGCATTACCCCAACTATCATGTTCAATTGTTTTTTCAATATAACCAAGGCGCTCTAGCTTTATCGCAGCCAAACTAAGTTTGTTATCATCACCACCTATATCGCTACAGATTTGGAAAAAATTTCGCCCTTCTGGATGGGAAGTATGTGAGGATAAGACAGCCGATAAAAATGCAAGATCAGCTTCTAAAATTGGATAATTTTTTGAGTTCACTTCTACAACTGTATTAGCTTTGAGAGACTCTCTATTCAGTAAACCAAGCCGTTTAACTTCAGCTTTGATTAATGAACAAGCCCTATTGGTTGCAGAGACAAGATCGCCATCACTTCGGTTTGCTTCATAATCAGCAGGCATCAACCCCAAAAGATCTGTAGGAAGATACATTTCTTGATTTCTGGGTTTGATAAAAAATGTACGCTCTTTTCCAATAGCCCCAACAAACAATCCCATTTCGAAGATAACGTTGTCTCTAACCACATGCTGCTCGCTACTTCTAATTGTAGCGATATCATCTGGAGCAAAAATAAACAAAGCGAAATCAACAGCTGAAGACTTGGTTACTAAGTCATCAACACTTGTTGATGACAATTTAAAAGTTCCATTTTTCCAAATAGTAACTTCAAATTCATGGTCTAAATTGACATTAATAGCCTCTGCTACACCTAGACTTTCTACTGATGACGCTATGAATATTCGTGGTTTTCTCATCTAAATTATTACCTAACAAAGCAATTAGCTGCATATTTCTGGACTGTGGTCATTATCACTTAATCAATTGATAATTAGAAGAAAGTTTAAATAACAACAGATAGACTCCGTACAAGGCAGCTCGGATTCAGCTAACATTTGTATAATGCGCATGCGCACATATTTGGCAAAACGCGCATGCGTATTTAATAAACCTATTATTTAAAGTTTACTAAATTAAAGCTATTGATTTATAAAGGACTCTATCAGAGCGGCTCTGGATAAACGAGCACTAGAATTTGAAAATGAGCATTGATACTGATGTCTTATCGAAAGAGATTAATGACTGCCATTTATTGATTAGTAACAGTAGGTCAACTGGCTCGTCAGCTGTTTTATGCTATTTATCGGCTGCAACTGATAAAGGGGCGTAAATGTGCCAGAACGGATCAGCCTGACCGAGTTGGCCGAAGCGCGTGGATCAGACTAGGCAAGTCTGATCCACGGTAAAGATTGTTGTACTGACCACTTACATGCAGCTGCGCAGCCATGGCTAAAGCGGCAACACCTTCATCAACAACTCAAGCGGCAATAGCGCCTCTTAAGGCTGCTTTTGGATGACTAAAGTCACAGTGGCGACTGTGACGCCAAACTTGTTGATATCACTCTTATTTATCATGGTGCGCTCATCAATGAGATACATCCAATCATCAAACTCGACTTCATAGGTATCGCCATCCACAGGCAATAACATTTGATAGCGCCACTGCAAGGCACTACCACGCGCTTCGCCTGTTGCTACCCCCAAAATATCTGCGGCCGTACCTTGATATTGGCCAGCGTCTAATTCAGTTAAGGTCCAAATACGGCGCTGCGTCTCACCATCATCATACACAAAGGCTTCATCTAAGGTGCCAACGCCATCGCGCCACTGGCCTGTCATAGTCACCACAAAGCGGCGCGTCACCTTACCTTGATAATCTTGCACCATGCCATGGGCGGTTAACTGACCATCAAAAA
Organism: Shewanella sp. SNU WT4; assembly: GCF_006494715.1. Classification (NCBI taxonomy): domain Bacteria; kingdom Pseudomonadati; phylum Pseudomonadota; class Gammaproteobacteria; order Alteromonadales; family Shewanellaceae; genus Shewanella; species Shewanella sp. SNU WT4. The sequence continues at coordinate 1,235,012 of NZ_CP041151.1, read as the reverse complement.
AGCGCGATAACACTAATGTGGGCTGAGTGCCTTGATAGTCATCAATATCGACACTGCCGCAGCCAGACAATAACAAGGTTGAGCCGAGGCTCACAGCCAGCAACAAACGTCTTAGCAGTCGCATGATTTTTCCCCTATCAGTTCAAGGCGCAATTGTGGGTAACTGGTTTGTGGTGACAACCAAATGGCTAAAAAGCTATTACTAAACTGCTTGTCAAAGCTTGGGCCAATTTTGTCGCCATTAAAGTAAAACTGGCTCATGCCATCGCTATCCCACTGCAAGGCTAAGCTATCGCCCGCGGTAACATTCGGCCAAAACCTTGCAAGCTCAGTGAGCCAGCGCTGGCCGCCATCTGTCATTAAGCCCAAATGCTGCCACTGCTCACGGGTGGCATCGAGTAAATCCGTGGCGCTGATTTCGCGCTGATAACGTATCTCTAAAGTTAGCGGCGGAGTTATTCCCTGATATTGCCCACTTGGGGTTAATAAGGTCGCCACATAAACATCAAACCACATTAATGACATTTGCGTGCGCCCCACTTCCAGTGACACAGGTGCAATCTCATCTGCGCCGTCATCAGAGTCGATGGCCTCTGCCATATCGATGGCAATAGGAATAGTGATGGCAACTGCGGCTTTAGCATCGGCATAAGCGCTGCCAACGCTAGCTAGGCTGACTAACAAACTGCTAAGGACTATCAATGAGAGTTTCACTGTGGTGAACCTTGGTTATCGCTCGATGGATGATGAGGTTGATGTTGAGATTCTTGATAAACAATTGATTTTATATAAATAAACACTAAGGCCCATAGTGGTGCTAGCACCAATAACAGCGTGGTTTCACTCCAATTAGAGCTAACCGCGCCAAGCTTAAGCCCCGCGATATAACTGCCGCTGCCGCCAATAGCGCCCACTAAGGCGACAGATAGCCATGACCAGCGCCACATGGGCTGCAAACTGTATAAACAACTTAAGCCAAAGTGACACCAAAGTAAGGCAAGCCATAGAGGTAAATCGGTAAACACTAAGGCGCCGCCATAATTAAGCAAGCTATCTAAAAGCACGCCCGGCATAGCAATCGCCAGCATAAATACGCCATCGTAAATTCGGCGCCGACTAACGCTTAGCTGGGCGATTAATACTAGACTTGCGAGCCACACCGCCTCATTGCCTTGCAATATCAGTAACCACCACACCAGCTGAAAGCGCGCAGCATCAAGCACTATGAGTTTGAGCGAGATAACTTGCTCGCGCCCGCTTTGCCAGCCATCAAATATACTGCTGCGCCGGATTGACATTAGTGACTCGCAAACGCTAATGCTTGCGCTAAGCGGTACTCAGGTTTTACCGCCACAAGATGCACAGCACTAGTGGTGCGCTCCAAAAATCCGCCTTCGCAATAACTTAAATAGAATTTCCACATCCGAACAAAGTCATCGCCATAACCTAAGTCTTTAATCTTGCTGATGGCGTTATCAAAATTGCTGTGCCAGTCATTCAAGGTGCGGGCATAGTCAAAGCCAATATCATCTACGCTAAACAGCACCATATCGGTTTGCTTAGCTAAACATTGGCTCATGCGCGTTACGCTCGGTAAGCAGCCACCGGGAAAGATGTATTTCTGAATAAAATCAACACTGCTCCTATATTGATCATAGCGTTGGTCACTAATAGTAATGGCTTGGATCAGCATGCGGCCATTGGGTTTTAAGCGCTGATTAAGCATCTTAAAGAAGCCGGGTAAGTATTCATGCCCCACAGCTTCTATCATCTCGATAGACACTAATCTGTCGTATTGCCCGGTTAGTAAGCGGTAATCTGAAGTTAATAACGTGACGCTATCTTCAAGCCCTGCCGCCGCCACTTTAGCGTTAGCGTAGCTATATTGCTCTTCAGAAATCGTAGTGGTGGTTACTTTCACCCCATAATGCTTAGCGGCATAAATGGCCAAGGCGCCCCAACCTGTGCCGATTTCAAGCAAGGTCATGCCGGGGTGCAAGTCTAAACGCTCACAAATAGTGGCAAGCTTTATTTGCTGCGCCTCTTCAAGGCCGGTATTCACATCAGGATAAATAGCGCTGGAATACAGCATGTCGCTGTCTAAAAACTGCTGATACATAGCGTTGCCTAAGTCATAGTGCGCCACGATATTGCGCTTGGAGCCACTAACACTATTGCGATTAAACACATGTTTTACGCGATTAACAGGCTTTACCAGCCAAGACCACGCTTGCTCAAGCTGCTCAAGTACAGCTAAGTTGCGGGCAAATAGCTGGATCACCCGAGTGACATTTGAGCTCTGCCAATGACCAGCAATATAAGACTCACCTGCGCCAATGGAGCCTGATAACAAGACTTGGCGATAAAAGGCTGGGTTAATGACATGAATATCGGCATGCAATAGCGCGTGACTATCACCAAAATGCTCAGTGCCATCACTATCGGTAATGCGCAGAAAACCTTGGGATAAATGCGTTAACGCCCGCTTAATTAATCGCTTAGCCACACCCTCTGAAAGAGTCTGTGCCGATGCACTACTCACAGCATTATCCATGGTTACTTCTCCTGTTTGCTGGGATGGGCCATAAATGGCACCCGCTTAAGCCATAATTTGAGGGCTTGCCAATAAATACCCGCCATAATTTTTAAGGTTAATAGCGGGAATCGCCACAACCACTGCCTGAGGTTAATGGCGGTAAAATCCTTTTTGACCAATGACATAGATGCCATAAATAGTTTTTTATCACGGCGATTTTCAATCACTAAGTTAATCTCGTCACCAGGCGCTTCGACGTTGAAGTGATAATCCATATCTAAGCTCATAAAGGGCGACACATGAAAGGCCTTAGTAATAGGCGCGTTGTTATTGATATCAATAAGATAGCAATGCCTTTGATCCCATGGGGTGTTACTCACTTCCGCCAGTAAATAGCGCAATTGACCGCCGCTATAGCAGTAAAAGCAATTAATCGGGCTAAAGTAAAAACCAAAGTGACGCACTTGTCCGGCAAAAATAACTGTATCTACCTCAGTGTTAGCCCCAAGGGCACGCAGCTTAGTTAACACTCTTTGCTTTAACGACTGTGGGCTAGCATCAAGATTTATGTTGTCATCACGTAAATAATCGCTGCCGTTAAAGCGCAGCAAAGCCCAACGCTGACTTGAAAACAGGCGGCTAACGGATTCTAATGCTGCTAACTCATCTAAATTAATGAACATCAGCCCCAAGTCATAAGCAAACTTATGACCCACACGCCCAAAGCGCTGATGGCGCACTAACCCTGCATATAGGCCACTGGCTAATGGCTTAGTGCTCAACTGGGCACTTAGCATTAAAGCGTCACTCCAAAATGCCGGCAAACATCAAGGGCGCTATTAACGCCATCTTCATGAAAACCATTAAGCCAATAAGCCCCAGCAAAGTGAGTGTGGCGCTGCCCACTAATCTCATGTTTGCGAGAGGCCGCGGCAAAACTTTGCTGATCAAATACTGGGTGGGCATAATTAAAGGTGCGTAAAATCTTACGCTTATCTATTGATGCGGTTTGATTTAAGCTCACGCAGAACACAGGCGCTTGGTCAGATAACCCTTGCAGAATATTCATGTTATAAGTGACAGCCGCAGGGCTAGAGCTGTCTCTTCTACACAAATTATTAGCAAAAAATGGAACTTTCTTGACTGGCGATGATCAGATCATGCAAATTCACTCACTTCATCATTTTTAATGTCAATTTTTAACCCGAACAAATGGGCATATGATCACTTTCATCATGCTGAGCTAGGTGATAAACGACGAGCGGCAAGGTTAACCGTCGTCGCTGAACACATGGCGGTTGGCAGCGGTAAATCGGTTGCCAGATCTTGTAATGGTGAAGATGCCAAACTCGAAGGAGCCTATCGATTGATCCGCAATGATAATGTTAGCCCATCTATGATCAGAGCCGCCGGTTTTGCTCGCACCGCCCAAGCGATTGAAAATATAAATGAAATACTTGCTCTCGAAGACACGACAGCCCTGAGTTATAAGCACAGTGTGGCGTCTGAATTAGGGAAATTAGGCAAACCTACCGATAAGTCTCGTGGTTGGTGGGTTCATTCTGTCTTGCTACTGGATAGCCATACTTCTCGGACCTTGGGCTTGATCCACCAAGATTGGTGGTGTCGACCTGATAATCCCAACGAGGCCGATGAAAAAGAGAGCGGTAAATGGGCCGATGCATCCTATTTTACGCGGCAACGCTTGCAGGCTCACATGTCGCGAGTGATCTCAGTGTGTGATAGAGAAGCGGATATCATGCATTATTTATCGGATAAACAATCACATAGTGAACGGTTTGTGGTGCGGGCAAAACATGCAAGAAACCTAGTAGAATACGAGGCTAAGCTGTTTGAGCACATGGATAGTCATCCCGTTACCGGCGGATACACCATCGCCATCCCACAAAAAGGCATAAAGGAAGCCAGTGGGAAAAGCAAGAATCGTCCCTCGCGAACAGCCAAACTCACCCTCAAAGCCAGTGCGGTTAACATCAAACATAATCGTCAGCAGCATGCGATTAATGTGGTGTACGCACAAGAGCTCAATCCTCCCCAAGGTGAAGATGGACTATCTTGGATGCTACTGACCAGTGAGCCGATTGACACGTTGGCGCAGCAACTTCATGTGATTGATATTTATACCACTAGATGGCGCATTGAGGACTTTCATAAGGCGTGGAAAACCGGCGCGGGGGTTGAAAGGTTACGCATGACATCGCCAGACAACCTTGAGCGAGCGGCCTCGATACTTTGCTTTATTGGTGTGCGGCTACTGCAACTTCGGGAAGTGATGAGCCTGCCAATTTATCTGAGAAAAAGAGGGCAAATCGAAGCAGCGCAAAGCATGGAAAATCAAAGCTGCAGCAATGTCTTAGAGAATGATGAATGGCGAGTACTGATGCAGCTCTACAAGCCAAGGGGACATAAAGGCAAAGAAGCCCCAAATATGAAGTGGGCTTATCAATCCTTGGCCAAACTAGGAGGCTTTAATGATAGCAAGCGCACGGGAATGGCCAGCTGGTCCACGATTTGGGAGGGATGGGATGATCTTCAGGCTCAGGTAAAGGGGTATCGCTTAGCCAAAGCCCTATTTGAAGCCGGAGAAACGCTATGAGATCTGATCAAGAGACAGGGGCTAGAGCTATCGCCATCTAAGCGATAATTCCAACTCGCCCAAGCCGCGCGCCGCTGCGGCAACAGACGCGCATCGGTATGCAGCACCACTTCGTTATTGCGATAAAGCATTTGGCTTAAAATGTCATGTTCAAGCTCAGAGGCATCTTCTAACATCGCCAAGGCTTGATTGCTGTGACATGCCAAAATCACCTCATCAAAGCGATATTGCTCACCAGAGTCCGTCACTAAATCAACGCCGTTATTAGTGCGCTTAATGGATTTGACGCTGGTATTGAGCTTTATCTTGTCTTTAAATGGCGCAATTAGCCCTGGGATATAACTGCGCGAGCCACCTTCAAGCACATACCACTGCGGTCGATTGGTTAATTCCAGCAAGCCGTGGTGGGCAAAAAAACGGATGAAGAAACGCAATGAAAACGCGCGCATATCATTAAGGCTAGATGACCAAATGGCAGCGCCCATAGGCAAAATATAGTGCTCGCAAAAGAACTCACTAAAGCCTTCTAATACTAAGAAATCACCTAAGCTGCTGGCGGGGAAATTATCGGTTTGATAGTACTTTTTGCATAAGCCATTAAAGCGCACTATTTCACTTAAAAAATACCAATACTTAGGCTTAAACAAGTTAGATTTTTGGGCAAACATACTCGCTAAGGTATGGCCATTGTATTCAAGCCCAGTCGTAAGGTTACGCACTGAAAAGCTCATTTGGGTGGGCTTGGGCTTAACCGCAATTCTGGCTAATAGCTTTTCAAAATTGGGGTAAGTTCTATCGTTAAACACAATAAAACCTGTATCTATGGCGTACTTATTACCATCAAGTTCAACATCAATAGTGGCGGTGTGGCCGCCAATATAATTATTGCTTTCAAATACAGTAACGTCATAGCGCTCACACAATAAATGAGCGGCGGTTAAGCCCGAAATCCCTGAGCCGACAATGGCAATCTTGTTCATTTCTTCAATCCCTTTGAAGTGCCTGAGCCTGAATTAGCCTTGGGCTGCAAGCGAATTAACTTATGCCACCAGCGCTTAGGCAACCACGCCAGCAACTTCATCACAGCGATAAAGCGACGTGGAAAATTAATGGCGTATTGTTTTTTTTCTATGCCGCTCATAATGACGCGCGCGGCTTGCGCAGCACTAATACGCATTGGCATAGCAAAATTATTTTTATCCGTGAGCGGCGTTGCCACAAAGCCTGGGGATATGCAGCTCACACTGATGTCATGCTCTGCTAAATCTACGGCTAAACTCGCGGCCAAATAACTCAGCCCAGCTTTAGATGCGCCATAAGCTTCGGCGCGCGGCAAGCCTAAAAAAGTGGCCGATGAACTCATTAAGGCCAAATGCCCGCCCTTGGCCACTAAAGGTAAAAACGCAGCTAAGCAGTAACCGGTTGCTATCAAGTTGGTATGAATAACGCGGGCAAATAACTCATCATCAAACTGGCGGGCATCATCTATGTATTCACACACGCCAGCATTTAAGATGATGATATCAAGGGGCGCTGAGATTAAGCTCGCGACATTACGCCCGGCCTGATACACTTGCTCACGATCATCAATATCAAAGACAACAGGTGTTACCCCAGTTAAATTCTGTAAACGCTCGGCGCTGCGACCACAAGCAAATACCTGATAGCCTTTAGCGACATAATCCGCGGCTAACTGCGCGCCTATGCCGGAGCTCGCGCCAGTAATGAGTACAGATAATGGCTTATTCATGCGCTCACCAACCGGCGGTTGATGATGTTAATGGCAGTGCCTAATAGCGGCACATGCCGATAGAGCATTTGCCCAGCATCAAAATAATCGCGATGACACACTATCTTGTCGTCACCTTGACGCAAATGGGTCATGCCGCTCACGCTTATCACTTGGCCGCCATTAAGTTTGGGGTGAGTAAAGTGCATCACCCACGTCAGCGCCGCATCATCCCCGGCGGTAATAACTGTCTCAATCTCAAAGCGCAGCGACTCGACATTGGCATAAATCCCAGCGAAATAACGCTGTAAGGCACTGAGTCCCTCGATTTGGTGTAAGGGATCAGTAAATCGAATCTCAGCGGCGTAGACCTCAGCGAGTAAATGCAAATTGTGTTTATTTAACACTTGATACATGTCCACAAATTGCTGCACCCAGGGCGCTATGCTTATCTCTTTTGCTATCAAGATGTTTACCTCAGATAGTTGTATTCAAGTTTCTAAACTCAAGCACTTAGCTCGCTTTCATCACCGCATACGCCTGTAATGCTCGCGCTCTGGCCATGCCATGCTCGACCATAGGCGCGGGATAATGAGACGCGCCGCTCATAGCGCTTGCACAATCATCATTGCCATCATTGCCATCATTGCCATTAACGCCATTAACGCCATTAACCGTATGCAAATGCAGATCTTGCAGTTGATGTATCTGTTTAGTGCTAGCTCTTGCTAATTCAGGCAAGTAGCGCCGAATAAAGCTGGCATCTGGGTCGTATTTTTGGCTTTGCAGCAACGGATTAAACACCCGAAAATAGGGCTGGGCATCACAGCCAGTGCCTGCCGCCCATTGCCAGCCACCATTGTTGGCGGCAAGATCGGCATCTATCAAATGCTTGCTGAAATATGCTTCGCCCCAACGCCAATCAATCAGCAAATGTTTAGTTAAAAAACTGGCGGTTACCATGCGTAAGCGATTGTGCATCCAGCCCGTTTGATTTAATTGCCGCATAGCGGCGTCCACTATGGGGTAACCGGTTTGCCCTTGACACCAAAGTGCAAATTCCGCGCTATTGTTGCGCCACTGAATGGCATCGCCTTTGCGGTTAAAGTTATGGTTACGGCTAAGGCGCGGGCATAGCACTAATAAATGGCGATAAAACTCGCGCCAAATAAGCTCATTCACCCAAGTTTTAACCGCGCTATCCTCTGAAAAGGCATCGCTATGGTGCTGCAGTAGCGCTGCAAAACATTGGCGCGCCGATAACACTCCAAGGGCTAGCCAAGGCGATAACTGACTGGTGCCAGTTAACGCCGGAAAGTCGCGCTGCGCGCCATAGTGCGCGGCGCCGCCTTGAATAAAGTGCTGCAACTGCTGATGCGCTGGCGCTTCTCCTGCTAAAAAATGGCCAGAATCTACTTTAAGCGCCCGTATGACTATAGGTTTAGGGGAAGGTAGCGCCGCCGCAAAAGCGACTGGCACAGCTAATGGCGAAATGGCGCGGCTATCGCTTGCCAGTAATTGCAAAGCTTGGCGTTTCCACTGCCGACTAAAAGGCGTAAATACTTGATACATAGTGCCAGCGCCCGTTAACACTGAGCCTGGCGCTAATAGACAGTGCTCGTCATATAAGGTGAGGTTAACCCTTTGACTCACATACTTATCGCGCTGGCGCTCATTCCATTCCGCCTCACTATGGGCATAGACACCAACCACTTGCTGCTGCGCTTGATAATGACTAAACCACTGAGGTATCTCACTAAAATCCGCTAATTCCACCACTTCAAGCTCAAGCCCTAGGGCGGCAAGGGATTGCGCTAACAGATTTAAATGCCGCTCAATAAAATCTAAGCCAATGGCAGCTTGCTGATGCTGCTGCCACTGTTTTGGCGTCGCAATGTATAAGCATTTAACCTTATGCCCTTGGGCGCGGGCTGAGCTCATGGCTTCAAATAAGGGCCTATGATCTGCCACTCGTAAGTCGCGCCGATACCAAACCACATGCGTGCTAGTCATTGAGGCTCTCGCTGTTACTATCACTATCACTGTCGCTATCGCTATCGCTGGCATTAGCAATGGTGCTGTTAACACCAGCGCAGTTAGCACCAGCATGCGCCAATACCTGACTAAGCTCTGCCCAGTTAAGCGGTTGATGGCAGCCACTGGAATCCCATAACGGTGCGAACTGACCCACTAAGTAGCGACCGCGTTGTTGAGAGACAAGTTCGCTGTTATTTGCCATTAGCGGCAAAGCATCTAAGTCTTCAATATCTAAAGGCAAATGCTTAGGCCCAGCGACCACTAGCCAGATGGATGGAGTAATACGCGGCGCTAATAACCTTATTTGTGGCCAAGGCAGTGAGCCAAAATTCACAAAGGCGCGGCCTTGTTGACACAATTGCCAGCACAATTGCCAGCTATCTAAATCATCACTGCCCGGCAATGCCAGCACAGCAATAGAAGGTTTTTGCCGAATAGCAGGTTTTAAACGCCAATCGAGTTGCTGCTTAAGCCAGACACTTAAGCCGTGGCCATCTTGGCGCTGAGCCAGCCATTGGGGCAATTGCCGCAACCAAGGTTCAAACAATTGTTGCTGCAGCATCAACCACGGATAATGGGCTTCATATTCATCCAATAAATGATGCAATTGCGAGGCGTTAACGTGACTTAATGCGTGCAATAACGCCTGCTGCTGTTGCAGCCATTCATTATCAAGTGGGTAAGATGAAACTTGAGGCGTATTAAGCAGGGGGCGAATTTTACTGATACTGACCCCAGCCTCCAGCCAATGGATAATTTGCGCAATTAATTCAATATCCGCTTGGCTATATAATCTATGCCCCTTAGGAGTTCGCTCTGGCACTAATAGGCCAAAGCGGCGCTGCCACGCCCGTAACGTAATAGAATTCACCCCTGTCATTTTAGAGACTTCGCCGATACTAAAGCGCTCAGCGTGAATGAACTTATCATGGGCAATCATGGCGTTATAACCCATACCTGAGTTTAAGCACTTGCGGATGCGGCTGCAGGTACACTTGGTCGGCTATGTATTGGCAGGAAAACTCGCGCACATAATGATTAATCAAGGTGATAGGCACTAATAACGGCAATAGTCCTTCGTGATAATCCATAATGGCCGAAGTAAGCTCAGCTTTTTGACTGGCCGATAACTGCTTTTTAAAGTAGCCCTGAATATGTTGTAAGGTACTGGTTTGATTTTTACGGGATGCGTGACACTTAAGCGCCGTCATAAAGCCTGTAAAATACTCGTGGGCGACCTCATCAAGATTATCTTCCATAGTGGCCAGTAATGGCCCAAGCTCGCGATAAATGACCTGATTATGTGCCATCAGCAAGTATTTGTAGCGCGCGTGAAACTGCAATAACTGATGCTTAGTTAGCCCTGCTGCTCGCATGCTTTGCCACTCATGGTAGGCATAGACTCGGGTAAAAAAATTATCGCGAATATGGGGATCATTAAGCCGACTGGTTTCTTCCACTGGCATTAACGGATAAGTCGCCATTAATTGGCGAGCAAACACACCAACGCCTGTCTTAGTGGCATTATTGGTGCCCACTGCGTACTCATTGACCCGCTCCATGCCGCAAGTGGGCGATTTTGCGCAAAATAAATAACCGCCTAAATTCGCAAGTTCAGGCACGGTTCGTTGACTGAAGGCTTGCATTTTTTGGGTAACATCTAAGCTTGCATCGGCGCTTTGCAGCAAAATGGTGTCGTTATCGCACACTAAGCGAATGCTTTTACGAGGCGCCCCCATGCCTATGGCCATTTCAGGGCAAATAGGATGAAAATCAAACATGTCCTTAAGATCATACAGCACATAAGTTGAGCGTTTATGACCACCATCAAAGCGAACTTCTTGCCCGAGCAGGCAAGCGCTGATCCCAAGCTGAATTCGTTGCGGGGTAAATGCGTACATAACTACCATCCTTGTATTGCTTTAGGGGTATACACCACAAAGTTATACAAGATTTACAATTTCGTACAAGTATTAAACATTAATGTTTTTATGTAACACGTGTTTGTGGCGTTTGAGCGCCCAATTTCGCCAGCCCAAATAAGACGTTTTGACCTAGGTGTGGACAAAAGGCGGCGCCTGCTTAAAAATAGCCGCGCGTATTGGTAACAATTTTCTGAATACCCCCTAAAAACCCGCGATAAATTTGGCATTAATTTTGCCTTAAGTGGTTGATCTTTTTATTAGGCAAACGACATGTCCCACGCTATTCCATCTTCTTCTTGGCGCCAATATGTTACAGACTCACAGGCGGCATTTGCTGACTTAGGCACCTTTTTGCCTTTAGTCTTGGGCTTAATTGCGCTCAATCAATTTTCCGCTCAAGGCATATTTTTAGGTTTTGGTGTGTTTGCCTTAGCGAGCGCTTATCTTTATCGCCGCCCTGTGGGCATACAACCGATGAAAGTGATAGCGGCCGTGACTATTACCGCAGGCCTTACTCCTGGGGTGATGCAAGCAAGCAGCATGCTCATCGGCGGTATTTTATTATTGCTGGTCGCCTTGGGCGCCATTCGCTGGCTAGCGCAGCATTTATCCCCTGCCATTAGCGCAGGTATTCAGTTAGCCGTAGGTTTACAGCTAATGCTGCTTGGCTTAAAGCATGTTGAAGCTCAGTGGTGGATGGGTGGACTCACCTTATTAGCGCTGTGGCTGTGCCGCAATCAAGCACTCAAGCATTTAATGATCCCAACCATTATCTTAGGCGGCATGTTCATCGGCTGGACTCAAGTGGCGCAATTACCAGTATTGGCGCACAGTTCAGGCATCAGCTTAAGCATGCCAAGCTGGAATGAATTTGAAGTGGCAGCCAGCATGCTAGTACTGCCGCAACTCGCATTAACCTTAACTAATGCTGTGATAGCAAGCTCAGTAATTGCCAAGCACAGTTTCCCTAACGATAACCCCGAGCGCTTTACGCCGTCACGGTTTGCCATTAGTTCGGGGCTGGCCAATATTTTGCTCGCTCCCTTTGGCGCTAGCGCTATGTGCCATGGCGCAGGCGGTATGGCAGTGCAAACTCACTTTGGCGCGCGCACTTTTTTTGCGCCGCTCACCTTTGGAGTGGTGTGCTTAGCCATAGCCTTGTTTGGGCATCAAAGTGCGGCCTCATGGCTGAGCTTAATTCCGCTGCCTATGCTTGGCGGTTTATTGATAGTGGCAGGCTTGCAACTTGCTAATGCTAAACCCATTTTGCCGCTACTGACTTTAGTGGCTAATCGTATTCGCGGCCAAGGCGAAGCCATTAACCTTAAACGTGGCTATTGCCTTATCGTCATAGCCACCACAGCGCTGGTGTGTTTATGGTTAAACCCAGCCTTTGGCTTAGTGGTTGGGTTTATTCTAGAAAGTCAGCGCCAACGTGTGATGGCGCTCTGTAATCGCAGCGCGCCTAGCTGTTAATTGAGCCGCTAATTTAGCCGATTGCCAGGCTCATCAAACACGCCAACACTTGGCTGCGCTTGCCAATACATGACAACACATGACAAAAAAAAGCTAACTCAGAGAGTTAGCTTTTTTGTTACTCGGCAGATTGCAATGGCTCAGCTAAATGTCAGCTTTGGCCACAATTGCTGCTGTCATTTACATCGCTTGAATCACTTCAGTTGCTTGAATCGCTTCAGTCTTAAGCCGCGCTTGGCTGAGCGCGTCTTTTACTCCAAAGCTCTAAGCCCCACACTAAGCCTATGCCCACCAGCATACACAGCACAGCTAACGCTAATTGCGATGGTTGGCCGACGGTTTGCTCAAAGCTCCATGGGCTTAAGTTTTGCTCCAGCAGCGGCGTTTGATGACCACTAGAATTGGTGCGCCAAGTCAGCACTTGTTTCCATGGCCAAATTTTACCTAACGTGCCAAGCATTAAGCCGATTAAGAACACTAAGGTAGCATCATGAAAATGGCGCAACAAGGCCGATAACACATGGCTAAAGGTTAAAATGCCCATTAAGGCGCCGCAGCAAAAGATAAACATAATATTCAGATCAAGCGCCTTCACCGCACCTATCACAGGTAAGTACAAGCCCAGCAATAACAAAATAAAGCTGCCTGAAATTCCAGGTAAAATCATGGCGCAAATGGCAATGGCGCCGCCAAAGAAGATATTAACTGGGGTGGCCTCAACACTAATAGGGCTCAGCACAGTAATAGTGTAAGCCGCCGCAACGCCAAGGATAAATAATGCTAATCGCCCCCAAGTAAAACCTGAGACTTGCTTGAGCATGTGTACCACTGAAATTAAAATCAGGCCAAAAAAGAACGACCATACAGGGATAGGGTGAAACTCAAGTAAATAGCTGATTAACTTAGCCAAAGTGAGAATACTAGTAAGGATGCCCGCTAACAAGCTGAACAAAAATGGACCATTAAAGTGCAGAAATGCGGCTTTTAGCCCTTGTTTGCGAAATACGCCCCATAAGCTTGGGTTAATGCGCTTAACACTCTCAAGCAGGGTATCTAAAATCCCTGTGATAAAGGCGATAGTCCCACCTGATACACCCGGCACAACATCGGCAGCCCCCATGGCTAACCCTTTAAAATAAATCAACAAATACTTCAAAGTAAAATCCTTATAGTGATACTGCGGCCAATTATAGAGTGCTTGACCTAGGTCGGTCTATGGCAAAGCTTTGCTAGCGCGCAATGTAAACTCAATGTTAAGCTTGTTATCGGTCGTGATCACGCACTTTTGCGTCAATGCCATGAATTAACCGCTTAACAATTCAGGGTACTTTTCGTTTGCAAGGATATGGTAATGCAGAATAATAAAATCCTACAGCTCTATCAAAAATGCACTAAATGGCCGTTTGGCGATAAATTGTTTTCTCGCTTGATTTGTCGCATGGCGCCCTACTTTGGCACAGTTAAGCCTTTGATTACTGAGCTTACCCCCAACCATTGTGAATTGGTCATCAAAAAACAGCGCCGCGTGCATAACCACATAGGTACTGTGCATGTGATTGCCATTTGTAATGGCCTTGAAATGGCCATGGGCGCGCTAGCGGAGGCGACTATCCCTGCGCATTTACGCTGGATACCTAAGGGCATGAGTGTTAACTATACCGCCAAAGCGGGTAGCGATATTCGCTGCGTAGCAAGCACTCAGGCTGATGCTTGGCAAGAGGGTGATCTTGATGTGCAAGTGAGCGCTTATGATAGCAAGAATGTCGTGGTAGTGACTGGCACCATTAAGCTTTGGATCTCAGCTAAGCCGAATAAACCTAGCCATTAATGTATCCTCCAGCCCATATGCAAACGCCGCCAAGTGTGCCATCCACCAAGCCCTTGGCGTTATCTCCCCTTGATGACTCAAGCCTTAGCACTTCTAAGTTAGCACTTGAGCCACTTAACTCTGTTCCCCATGCCGCAACGCGCATTGCCGCACTCGATATGCTGCGCGGCATAGCGCTACTTGGCATCTTGCTGGTTAATATTTATAGCTATGGCAGCCTTTACCCTTATTTACCTTTATGCCAAGGCGCGCAGTCCAGCAGTGATTTTTGGCTAGGGGCATTATCTTCTAGCTTATTTGAAGGCCGCTTTATCAGTTTGTTTGCCATGCTATTTGGCGCAGGCTTAGTGCTGCAAGCTCAAAAACTTGGCGATAACGCCTATCCCCACATGGCAGCCCGAATGAAGGCATTATTACTGATTGGCTTAGTGCATGGCTTTTTTATCTGGCCTGGGGATATTTTAACGAGTTACGCCTTATCGGCCTTGGTTGTGTGGCATTACCAAGGTTTAACCCCCATGCAGAAATGGCAAAAAGGCTGGCTATTTTTTCATATCGCCATGCTAGTGCTAGCGCTACTGGCCTTAACGCCGCGCGAGCTACCAAGCCGTGATTCACTCTCATTTATTCTTATTTATCAGCAATGGAGCGGCTCATTGGTATCGCAGCTAATAGCCAACGCTGAGTATATGGGATGGTACTTACTCAGCTATCCATTATCGACGTTATGGCTAACCGCGGGGTTAATCTTGATGGGGCAAAGCCTATTGGAACGTGGTTATTTCGAGCATGGATTTACGCGCCAACAAGTGATTAGTAGCCTTGCCATGGCGATGCTATTAAGCGCTGTCGCCATCATCCTTAATCAAGCTAGCAGCCATAGCTTGCAAGCACTGGCGGAAGTTGTCATTTACTATGCCGCGCTTCCTACCGCCTACCTGTATATTCATGTCGTTGCGACCACTCTTAAACCAAATTCATGGCTCGGGCGGACACTCGCCAATATTGGCCGCTTGGCTTTATCCTTGTATTTACTGCAATCGATGATCGCAAGCGTGATTTTTCGCCACCTCGCACCTCAATGGCAACTCACTTTTGATCGCCAAGATTATTTGATGCTCGCCATCGCTATGATCTTGCTTCAAATATGGCTCGCAAATGCGTATCTTACGCGCTTTACCATCGGCCCCGCCGAATCATTGTGGCGCAGCTTAAGTGTTAGATTTTATTCTAGAACTTAAGCTTAATCGCCTAGGATACCTTGTCATGCAACCTTCTGTTTTAAGCCTTGGCGTTATTGTTAGCGGCTTATTTTTAGGCTTATTGCTACTAGCCGCGGCCTTGAACGACTTACCTTGGCTTCTTTGTGGCTATTATTTTGCCCTTAGCCTTATCACTTTTGTTATGTATGGCCGCGATAAAAAAGCCGCCATTAATGACAATTGGCGCACGCCAGAACTGCACTTACATCTATTAAGCTTAAGTGGCGGTTGGCCAGGGGCATTATTAGCGCAGCACTGGTTACGCCATAAAAATCGCAAAGGTCGTTTTTTAGTCGTGTTTGTGCTAACCCTATTATTAAACCTTGGCATATTGGTGGGGTTAATTATCTTTATCCCTGAGATAGCAAACTGGTTAAGTGCCGTAAACTCGCGCTGATGCAATAAAATAATGAGGCAAGATAATGAAGCTGTGGCGAGTAATTAAGGTAGTGCTTGTAACTAAGATGATGCTTGTGAGTACGTTTGCGCTCTTTACTAGTAGCGTCTTTGCCAATGATGCCAGGCTTAACCATACCAAGGCAGTGGATTGCGACCAAGCCTATAGCACCATTGAAATTAACGAGTGCGCCGCGCTGACTTTAGCTAAGGCGCAGGCGCAATTAACTGAGTATCTCGCCGCGAGCTTAACCCATAATGCTGATGACACCGAGTTAGTCGCTGCCATTAATACTGCGCAGCAAACGTGGCAGCAATATATGACTGCTCAGTGCGATGCTATTTATACCCAATGGCGCGATGGCAGCCTTCGCGGTTTAATGGCGCTCAGGTGCAAAACCAAGTTGACTCAGCTTAGAACCCATGAAATTTGGGAAAACTGGTTAACTTATATGGATAGCACCCCACCCGTATTACCTGAGCCCACGCTAACGACAATTAACAACCAGTAGTGACAACCTCATAGCCTGGTAAGTCAAACTGCTTTTTGCTAAAAGCATACTTTAGGTAACACTGCGACTGCTCAATATTTTGAATGTCGCTAGTTCCAAAGGCCGGAGCCCCTCTAGGGGTTAAATAAGCCTGAGCAAATACGCTGGCTGTACTTAATACCGTCCAATCGGCAGCATCAATATTCATGACTTGTTCAATATTCCAACTTGACCCTTGAATGTGGCCAAAATTCAGACTGACTTTTTTACCATCTAAAATGATCCATGAGCCGACTTGGTTATGAACATCTTGAAACGCCAACGCCTCTTTACCTTCTAATGCGGCTTTAGAAAAAACCAATTGATTGGCGGCTTTAAGCTGGCCTTGCATATCATAAATCGCCGCCGTTAATGCTTCGCTTTTGAGGCCGATAAATTTAGGGGCAGCAACTACCGCCAAAATGGCGAGAATAATAATAACGACCACCAGCTCAATCAGGGTAAAGCCAGCGGTATTTCGGGTGCAGATCATGATGGCAATCTCAGTAACGTCATGTGGACAAAGTAAGTAAAACCGCTAAGCCATCAAAACCCTCAACGCGGAGTAAACAAGAGCAAAGCAGATAAAAGCGCGAGATTGTAATCGATTTTACCTAAGCGCAAAGTGATCATTTGTTTATCTAACGCGATTATTGCGATTATTACTTTTATTGAGATTTGGATGTCGGAGTAGTCACAGTCACTATTACTAGGGGCGCTAAGAAATAGGAAGCGCACCTTAAGTGCTAATGCTGCTAATAGCATTTGAGTGATGTGATATACAGATGCAGACACTGGCTCGCAGAGCTAACTCGTTAATTTAGCGGTAAAAGACAGTTGCCTATTGGCTAAAACTAAGGACAATAGCCTGAGCCCTATGATTCAGTCCCTTTATTGATGGATAACAATACAATGAAAATGATATTAGCTGTCGTAGTGATCGCCTGCGTGGTGTTTTACTTTTATAGCAACTTCAGCAACAACAAGGCCGCGGTCGCTAACATTGAACAAGGCGCCGCCTTTTTAGCCGACAATAAATTACGCGAAGGCGTAATTACCACGCCATCGGGTTTGCAATATGAGTACTTAGTCAATGCTGACGGTGAGCAGCACCCAAAAGCGACGGATACTGTCACAGTTCATTACCACGGCACCTTGCTGGATGGCACTGTTTTTGATAGCTCAGTCGAGCGTGGTCAAAGCATAGATTTTCCGCTTAATCGCGTGATTTCAGGCTGGACCGAAGGCGTGCAGTTAATGACTGTGGGCGATAAAGTGCGTTTTTATATTCCTAGTACCTTGGCTTATGGCAATCGCAGCGCTGGCAAAATTGCGCCAGGCTCTACCCTGATTTTTGATGTTGAACTGCTCGCCATCAATTAATTAGGCTTAGGCGTCCCCTGATTAAATAACTAAACGGGCAAGCTGATGGCTTGCCCGTGTTGTTAGTGACGGTTTAATCAAGCTTGATAACCAAAAGGGTCGTCTATGCTGTGGGATGGTTCAGTAAACCACTTAGGGCCATTGGCCGTCATATAGAAATGATCTTCTAAGCGCACCCCAAATTCTCCCGGCAGCACCAGCATAGGCTCGTTTGAAAAACACATGCCAACTGCCAGCGGTGTTTTGTTGCCTTTCACTAAATAAGGCCACTCATGAATATCCATACCTATGCCATGGCCAGTGCGGTGCGGCAGTCCAGGTAACTGATAATTGGGCCCCATGCCAGATGCTTCAAGTACTGAGCGCGCGGCTGCATCAGCTTGCTCACACGGCGCGCCGAGTATCGCAGCTTCAAATGCGGCGCCTTGGGCGGCTTTTTCTAATGCCCACATCTTACGCTGACGCTCATTAGCTACGCCGTAAACATAGGTTCTAGTAATGTCAGACTTATAACCAAACAGCTGACAACCGGTATCAATCAGCACTATCTCGTTTTCATCTAAACACTTAGGGTGACTAACGCCATGGGGAAATGATGAGTCTTGCCCAAATAACACTATGCAAAAGTAAGATCCCGCCGCCGCGCCTACACGCTTATGGGCTTCATGAATAAAGGCTTCCACTTCTTGGGTGCTAATGCCAGAGCGTAAAATGCGCGCCGCGGCTTTATGCACCACTAAGGTCATGTCTTTTGCGCGCTGCATAATCGCCAGCTCTTGCGGCGATTTATGCATGCGGCACCCTGCGGTGACAGGTGTGGCGCTGCGCCATTGATAGTGAGTAGCAGCTTGACGCAGTCCATCAAACATAAAAAAGGCGGTTGACTCATCTATGCCAATATTGCCTTGGGTTATGCCCATGCGCGCAAGTACTGCAATGGCTAATGCATACGGGCTTTCATCTTCTTGCCAAGTATTCACTTTGCCTTGAATTTGCATATAGCCTTCAAGGGTGCCAACTTCAAAAAATGGGGCAATATATTCAAGCTCACCTGTGGCCGGGATAATAGCGCCAACCATGCGTTCGCTGGCATACCAACTAGTGCCAGTAAAATAGCGTAAATTAGTGCCAGCATTGACATAAATAGCCGCGAGGCCGTGCTCCTGCATTAATGCCTGCGCCTTCATCACCCGCGCGCGTAATTCATCCAGCGAGATATCGTCAATGCCTGCTGTCATATCAGTTAATGCCGCCAATTGCGTTGCCGCATCACTGCCGCCAACGCCGAGCGTCTTAGATTCCATGGTCATGTATTGCCCTTAAGATAGCATCAAAAATCAGTGGCTAGTTTTAGCATAAAGATGGCTATTTTTCAGTGATTAATTTGTAAGTCAGTTGGCTAGACTAGCCCACAGCCTTAGCGCCAATGCCATACATTTAGCTCAACAAATTCAGCGAGCACCAGCAAGTAAGTCCGCTCACTTGCGTCCACTTGCGCCGCCCTGTCATAATCGAGCCACACCTAAGTGTACCCAACGCAGCCTAATAAGACCGCAGAGGCCAGACTGTTCGTTTTCCAACAGGGAGTCATTATGCCGTTATCCATAGCTGATAAACTTGGCACTATTCGCCAAGCGTTAGCCAAGCTCAACATTGATGCTTTCATTCAACCGCGCGCCGATGAGTATTTAGGCGAATATGTTCCTAAAGCCAATGAACGCCTTAAATGGCTGACTGGTTTTACCGGTAGTGCTGGCGCCGCCGTGGTTATGGCGCAGCGCGCAGCTATTTTTATTGATGGCCGCTATACAGTGCAAGTGCGCCAACAAGTGGATGCTAGCTTGTTTGAATACCAAAGCCTGACCGACCTGCCCTTAGCTGACTATCTCATTCAAACCTTAACGGCGCCAAGCCGCGTAGGGGTTGATGCCAGATTGCATACCTTAGCTTGGTATCAACAAACCCAAGGGCAACTGGCTAAAGCTGGCATTGAATTAGTGGCTCTGACCACTAACCCTATTGATGATGCTTGGCTTGAAAGACCCGCCATGCCATCAAGCCCTGCCATATTATTTAGTGATGAATTAGCGGGCAACACTAGCCTTGAAAAGCGCGAACTCGTTGGCGCTAAAATTAACAAGGCAGGCGCGCAAGTGGCCTTAATTACAGCGCTGGATTCATGCGCTTGGTTACTCAATCTTCGTGGGCGCGATATTCCATGTTTGCCTGTGCTGTTAGGTACAGGCTTACTGAGCGCCAATGGCAATATGCGCTTTTTCACCGACCTCACTAAATTGCCCAGTAACATAATCAGCCATGTGGGCGCTGGGGTTGAGTTTTATCCCGAGCAGCAATTACATGAGCATCTCATCGCGCTTAATGGTCAGCGTTTATTGGCAGATAGCCACAGCGCTAATGCCGCCAGTCAATTAACGGCCGAGCTTGCTGGCGCTAAGTTAATTGATGCTATG
Organism: Shewanella sp. SNU WT4; assembly: GCF_006494715.1. Lineage (NCBI taxonomy): Bacteria > Pseudomonadati > Pseudomonadota > Gammaproteobacteria > Alteromonadales > Shewanellaceae > Shewanella > Shewanella sp. SNU WT4. Next base: position 1,214,822 of record NZ_CP041151.1, on the reverse strand, counting down.
GATCCTGTGGCTTTAATTAAGGCCTGTAAAAATCCACAAGAATTAGCGGGCATGCGCGCAAGTCATGTACGAGATGGCTTAGCCGTTAGCCGCTTTTTAGCTTGGTTAGATAGTGAAGTGGCGGCCGGCAGACTTTATGATGAAGCGCAGCTCGCCGATAAACTTGAGAGCTTTCGCAAGCTTGACAGCCAATACCTAGAGCCAAGCTTTGATACTATTTCGGCCGCTGGCAGTAATGCCGCTATGTGTCATTACAATCATCTCAATGGCACGCCTGCCACTGTACCTATCAATAGCCTCTATTTAGTGGATTCTGGCGCTCAGTATCTTGATGGCACCACAGATGTGACTCGCACTATCGCCATTGGTGATGTGAGTGCTGAGCACAAGCAAATGGTGACGTTAGTGCTTAAAGGCCATATCGCATTAGATCAAGCCAAGTTCCCTAAAGGCACCACAGGCCAACAGCTAGATATCCTCGCCCGTCAGTATTTATGGCAATACGGCTATGATTACGATCATGGTACAGGCCATGGCGTCGGCCACTGTTTAAGTGTGCACGAAGGGCCGCAGCGCATAGGTAAAAACACCAATGCCACGCCATTAATGCCGGGCATGGTGCTCTCTAATGAACCAGGGTATTACCGCGATGGCCAATTTGGTATTCGCATTGAAAACTTAGTGGTTGTGCAAGAAAGTGAAACGCTACAAGGTACTGAGCGCACTATGTATGAGTTTGCGCCGCTAACCTTAATACCTATCGATAAGCGTTTACTGCAAACATCACTGCTAACAAGCAGCGAAATCACTTGGTTAAATCACTACCATGCCAAGGTGTTTGCCGCCCATGCCAGTCACTTAACTGGCGCTGAACTTAGCTGGTTAACCGCCGCCACTAGCCCGCTTTAACGGCGGTGTGGGTGTGCTGCTGAGTAAACAGCAAAAGCGAGCAACTAGACATTGCTGCTCGCTATTGCAGAGCACTAATACATAACAAAGTGCTGGCACTCATAGATTTAAGAAGCGCATAAGCTCGCATAAAAAAAGCCGCCGTCAAATTTGACGGCGGCTTTTTATTAATGACTTATCTCAGATTAATCCAAGAGTTAATTGAGATTTAACTCAGATTCAACTCAGATTTAACTGAGATTTACCTGAGATTTACCTGAGATTGAACCAAGTTCTAACTGCGAGTGGCTATCAATCTAACAGCAAAGCCACTAAGCCTTAATTTCAATAAAATCAAACTGACCATCGTGGATATACACAAGTTTGCAGGCTTCAGAGTAACGCACGCTATGCACTTGTTTAGCCTTAAGATAGGCGGTTTCACCACTGCGATAAACGCGCTCACTACCATCAATTACTAGCTTACCGTCTTGCTCTTTATAGCATTGCACCACCATCATGCCTTCCATCACTATGGTCATATCATCGCAGGGATGATAATGCTTAGGCTCAGAAGTACCCTGGTCCCAATGCTCTAGCATCAGTTCCACGCCATTAGCATCGGTCGGTAAGGTACCGCGCACTAAAAAGCCCGCAGGGCCATCATCCAGTGGTTGCAAATGCTGCCAAACGCCGCTTTGACTTAATCCAGAAATTGCCATCACTTACTCCTACCCATCAAAATTAAACCAGCTCATAGCTAACAGCTTAATAGCATAGTCCGATTTAGTGACGCGCGGGCGCAGATGATAAAAGCTTAACCGTAGGCCAATAAACTGCGAGCGAGTAAATCCACAAAGCCTAATCTGTCGACCGCCAATAACACCTTGGCATTGGCTTTACGGCCAGTTATTTGGAAGCGATCGACAACTGTCATACCTAAGGTTAATGGCGAGCTAGTTTCAATGGCAACATGGCAATCAATCCCTTGAAATAATTGCGGCTCAAGCAGCCAAGCGATAGTGCAAGGGTCGTGTAGCGGCGCGCCATCAAACCCCCATTTAGGATCTTTGTGATATACCACAAAAAACTCCAGCAAATCAGCAACGCATTGCGCTACCTTGTTATCTATGGCGCGAATGCGCTGCACATCAGCATCAAGAATTTGCGCTTGATGGGTGACATCTAAGCCGCACATGACAATAGGAATACCTGAAGTAAACACAATATCGGCCGCGTGTGGGTCGACATAAATATTAAACTCAGCCGCTGGCGTCCAATTACCGACCCCAGCGGCGCCGCCCATAAGCACTATTTGCGCAATGTTAGGCTTAAGCTCAGGGTAAAGGGTTAGCAGCAGCGCAATATTAGTTAATGGCCCCGTAGGCACTAAGGTTACAGGAACGGCTGATGCGCGCAGCTTAGTTGCCATTAACTCCCACGCCGGCATATTGACCGCCGCAAAACTTGGGTCTGGTAACTTAGGGCCATCAAGCCCTGATTCACCGTGAACATTATCAGCAATAATCAGCTCGCGATTAAGTGGCTTACTCGCGCCGGCTGCCACTTCTATATCGGTGCGCCCCAGCAAAGTTAAGATACGCAGCGCATTATTTAAGGTCTTAGCTTGGGTCTGATTGCCAGCACTGGTAGTCACGGCTAACACTTTAAGCTGCGGATGAGCCAGCGCCATGATCATAGCAATAGCATCGTCATGACCTGGATCGCAGTCGAGAATTATGGGTAGGGACATAAGGGATTCCTAACGCTAAGTTAATTTGTTGTTATTAGTGAAAATGCCAAATTCGGCCTTAAGATTAGCAAGAACCGCCAAGGCTAGTTTGAGTCAAGCTCACAATTTAGCCCTAAGCTTGATGCACCTAATTCACTAGCCATTAGCCATTAGCCCAAGTGGGCAATATGGCTAAGTTCATAAATGCGATTCAGTGGTGGCCTTGATTGAGCCAACTGCGGCAAATAAATATCCCCTAGGTTAAGGCTATCGATTATTTACTCAAGACTTGCGCGCAAATGATATTGATTCTCATTTGAGCGAGATTTATGCTTGTTACTCTTTTCTTGTATCGATGGCGTTTTATGAATTCACACGCGCACCTCATGCCAACCACAGCTCACATCAGTTTAGGATTTAAGCGTAAGTTACTGATGTTAGGCCCAGCCTTTATCGCTGCCATCGGCTATATCGACCCAGGTAACTTTGCCACCAACATTGAGGCGGGGTCGAGTTTTGGCTATCAACTGCTGTGGGTGGTGTTATGGGCTAACTTAATGGCCATGCTCATTCAATATTTATCCGCCAAGCTTGGCATAGTGACAGGTAAAGATTTGGCCGAGCATTTAGGCGAGCGCTTACCTAAGTGGGCTGTCGTGCCTTATTGGTTACAAGCAGAAGCCATTGCCATAGCCACAGATTTGGCCGAATTTATTGGCGCGGCGGTTGGTTTTCATTTGTTATTTAATGTGACTTTACTCGATGGCGCGGCCATGACAGCTGTCATCACCTTAGCTATTTTCACTTTTAGTCTGCGCGGTCAAAAGCCGCTGGAATGGGTCATTGCGGCCATACTGTTAGTGGTGGCTGTGATTTATCTTGTTGAGCTTTATATTGCGCCGCCCGCACTTGCAAGCTTAAGCGCGGGCTTATTGATCCCAAGCTTACAATCAAGCCAGCAAGTGTATTTGGCCGCGGGGATTTTAGGCGCAACTGTGATGCCCCATGTGATTTATTTGCACTCAGCGCTCTTTAAAGCAACGTCCCACTTAGCTACAGATTTACGCCTTAAAAGCACGCGCCTTGATGTGACTATTGCCATGACAATTGCAGGTTTTACCAACATAGCTATGGTGGCAATGGCTGCCTCAGTGTTTCATTTTTCAGGTTTTGCCCATATTGCCAGTATTGAAACCGCCTATTTAACCATGAAGCCTATGCTAGGTGACTTGGCCGCAACCCTATTTGGCTTATCGCTCATAGCGTCAGGATTATCATCAACCGTGGTGGGCACAATGGCGGGCGATGTGGTCATGCAAGGCTTTGTGAAGTTTACCATTCCCCTGTGGCTAAGGCGCGTTATCACTATGACGCCAGCCATAGTGATTATTGCCATGGGCGTGGATGTCACTCAAATTTTAGTCTTTAGCCAAGTGATTTTAAGCTTTGGTATTGCCCTTGCCATCATACCGTTACTGCGATTTACCAGTAATCCAGAGTTAATGGGGCAATATGTCAACTCGCGCTGGGTTAAGCGCCTTGGCATACTCATAGTGGTGCTAGTGCTTATGCTCAATAGCTATCTGTTAATTAGCTTGATATCGCCCTAACCTTCTAAGAAGGTTGCCATGTGACCGATTGAAATTGGCCGCTATTTCTAGCTAATTTTTGATTAACTAGCTTTGATTGCACAAGACTCCCCCTTTGAAGCTAAATTTGCTATAATCCGCGGCCGCCAATTTTGGCAGCATTTACCCATAACAAGGCTGATAGCATCAGCTTGTGCCCAGTCAGGATATGCAGATGAAATTTGATGCCTATAGTTTTGCCCCCGAAGTCTTACGCGCTCTTGTAGAGTGTGGTTATCAGACTATGACTCCCGTTCAACGCCAAGCCATACCGGCCGTTCGCCGAGGTCAGGATGTCCTTGCCAGCGCACAAACGGGTACCGGCAAAACGGCAGCTTTTGCTCTGCCTTTACTGCAGCGCATGCTCGATAATCCAAAGCCTAGAGCGCCAGGTAAGACCCGCGCCCTGATTTTAACGCCTACCCGTGAACTGGCTGAGCAAATCTCAGTTAACGTGCAGTCTTATGCCAAATACGCAGATATCCGCGTAGTGACCTTGTTTGGCGGTAACAAAATGGAGCCGCAGGCCAAGAAATTACTGCAAGGCGCTGAATTTGTTATTGCGACGCCAGGCCGTTTACTTGAGCATGTTATCGCCTGCAACCTGACGTTATCTGACATTGAATTCTTAGTGATGGATGAAGCCGACCGTATGCTAGATATGGGCTTTATCGCCGATATCCAAAAAATTCTGTTAGCCAGTAACAAGCAACGTCAAAACCTGCTGTTTTCTGCCACTTTCTCTAGCGGCGTGAAAAAACTGGCTGATGAAATCATGACTAAGCCAAAGCTCATCATGGTCGACAAGCAAAACACCACAGCATCAACCATTAGCCAAGTCGTGTATCCAGTAGAGCAGCGCCGTAAGCGTGAATTACTGTCGGAACTGATTGGCCGTAAAAACTGGCACCGAGTGTTAGTGTTCAGCGCCACCCGTGATGATGCTGATAAGTTAGTAAAAGAGCTTAATCTTGATGGCATTCCAGCTGCCGTAGTGCATGGCGAGAAAGCTCAAGGTAGCCGCCGTAAAGCCTTGCGTGACTTCAAAGAAGGTAACATTCGCGTGTTAGTGTCGACTGAAGTTGCGGCTCGCGGCCTTGATATCACTGACCTTGAATACGTGATCAACTACGACTTACCTTTCTTGGCAGAAGACTATGTGCACCGTATTGGCCGTACTGGCCGCGCGGGTAAAACAGGCGTTGCCATTTCATTTGTGAGCCGTGAAGAAGAACGCACCTTAGCTGACATTGAAAAGCTGATCGGTCAAAAGATTAAGCGCGTGATGATGCCAGGCTATGAAGTGAGTAATCGTGAATTACTGCTCAAGCAATTAAAGCGTCGCCGCTTTGGTAAGAAAACTCGTAGCGATGATGCTGCCGCGCAGGTTGTGGCAGAAAAGAGCATGACGGGTCGCCGCGTACACGTGAAAGTTGGCTCAGCCGGTAAGAAAACCAAAATCTAAGGTGATGTGGTTAGGAGCTTGATTACGCATCAGCTAACGACTTAATCACCTAAAAAAATGGCAGAGTGACTGTTACAGTTACTCTGCCATTTTTGTATTCGGACTTTATACATCTTAAGTTTGAAAATATGACTAACGCTAATTACAGTGCTGCGATACTTGCTCTAGCTGCAACGCTAGCATCATGCTCAAATACGACTGGTTAATGAGCTGCGCTTCCCCTAAGTTAAACTTGCGCGCGAGCGCCCATAAGGCGTGTCGATAGTCAGCAAGCTTAGTTTCATCACTCGTCATAATGGCAAACTCAGCAAAATCCCCAAGGCCTGCAATATTATCAAGCGTCAGGTGATACTCATCGATAAAATAGATACTGCGACGCTTGCGATAACTCAGCACTGGCTCAAAGCCCATGCCCTTAAGCATCTCTTGCGCCTTGGCATGATCACTGATATCTACGGCTTGGCACTCGCTCTCCCCCGGCCCTTTTACAATCCACAAATTGATATTGGCAGGGGTAATACGCCTGATACACAGACTCTTATTTGCAGTGGCTAACTCGCGCTGCGCGTCATCAAAATAAACATCATGTTCGATATTATCGATAAAACGAATGTGGTGTTCTTGCTGCGCTAAGCAAGCTAAGAAATCCGTCCTAGATGTTAAGCGAAATTTAAGTTCAACCTCAAAGCGACCAACAAAATGTGAGTATTGCAATCAAGTTACTCCGCAAAAACATCAGCCTAACTCACGCGGGCAACTAACCTAAGATACTGATAGCTAAACAAAGAGCTAGCTCACACACTAAGTGAGCGCGCGATATTTAGCCACAACCAATGCGGTTAACATTTTACCATCAAGCTGGACACCGCCCGTTGCAACTATGTGACTAAAGTTGTATATTGCGCCGCAATTGTTTAATTCTTTCGACTGACGGACTATGACACCAAAACAAGCAAAATCGGCCAATTTCAAGGTCACTCTCATTTTTGGTTGCGCCATAGTATTGGCATCTGCGCTCATTAACGATATCGACTTGTCTAAGAATCTAAGCGCAAGCTTTATCATGATATGGTTAGGATTGTTTTTGTATTTCAGTAAGAAGTCGCAGCCCCACTATCGTGTTAACTAAGCTGGGTGACTGTGGTCGCATACTCATGTTGGCCACCATATTAACTAAGTAGTTATTATCTGAATTCTGGAATAAATAAGCGGCTAAGCAAGGGAATGGGTAAGGCATTATGGCGCGCGACTGGCGCCATAACTGGAATAACTTAGCCAGTAACTAAGTCAGTAACTACAGAAATTAGATTTTACTGACTAACAAGGCCAATTCTGGCTGCTCATTCTTAGGAAATACCTGAAACGTTTTATGATGCTTAATGAGCGAAGTTTTCTTATTGGCTTGGCTCAGTAATAAACCATGGGCTAAGGCTGAGCTTGCCAACATAGCTTCATCGGCGCGGATATATAAAGCTAACGGCTTAACTAACTCATCCCCAACAATCGCTTTTTCAAACTCAGGTGCTGAGATAATCACACTTGGCAGGCCATCGTTATCAAGCTTTAACTTACCACTGACTTCACTATCAGTAATTACCAGCACGTCTTGCGCGCGTAACTCTTCAAGCCAAGCGTTAAATGCCTTACCTAAGCCAGATTTTTGCTCTGCCACTTGGCGATATTGCGCTTCAATGCGCTGCAATAACGAGGTTAATTGCGCGCCAGCGCCAAGGCTGCGGCCATCACGAATCCAGCGGGTTAAATCTTTCGCCAAGCATTTTGGATAAGCTTTCTTTTTTAAGGATTCTGCCATCCAATTACATAAAAAATGGCTTTCTTGTGCTGGGGTTGACTGCTTTTTGGCAAGTGCCGACTGGGCTAACGCCTCAAGACCTTCTTTGGCCAGTATGTATACCGCTTGGTTATAAGACATAAATTAAGCTTCATAATAAATAATGCCGCATTTTACCCTAAATATACCAAGGCGAGTAACCTCAATTATTGCGACAACCAATACAGCTAATACTTTTTTTAGCTAGCGGCACAATCCAGGATTAGCCAGGCATAAGTACTTATCAAAGCGCTGAATATGCTAGGCTAAGGCAATATTCACTATTAAAACGCCAGATTATGAACGCCAAAAACCTAAGTTATCAGCGCCTTGTTAAACACTTCACTAGCCTTAGCCACTTTGAGCATTTTAATGCACTGGCAGAATGGGACTTAGCGGCCATGATGCCTAAAGGCGGCGGCGCGGATCGCACCGATGCTTTAGCGACCTTAAGTGGTCATATTCATGAGCTTAAAAGTGCCAGCTGGTTAAGTGATGCGATTCATGAAGCCACCCAAGGGCCGTTAAGCTCAGAGCAAGCGGCCAATGTGCGCGAAATGGCGCGCCAACATAGCCAAGCAAGCTTGATGCCCACTGATTTAGTTGAAGCTAAAACTCGCGCTGGGCTTAACTGCGAGCAAGCGTGGCGAGGGCAGCGCCAAAACAACGATTGGCTTGGCTTTAAACCAAATCTAACTGAAGTGATTAATCTCACTCAGCAAGAAGCGCAGGTGCGCAGCCAAGCGCTAGGCATTAGCCCTTACGACAGCTTGCTCGATAAATTTGAGCCAGGTATTAAAGCCCATGATATTGAGCAATGGTTTAGCCCATTGCGCCAGCAGTTGCCGGCGCTAATTCAAACTGTGCTGACCAAGCAAGCGCAAGAAATGAATATCAGCGCCCAAGGTCACTACCCGCAAGCGGCGCAAGTTGCACTCAGCCACAAGGTGATGACTCGCTTAGGCTTTAATTTTGATCACGGCCGCTTAGATATAAGTAGCCACCCGTTTACTGGCGGCGTGCCGTCAGATGTTCGCCTGACTACCCGTTTTGATGAAAGTGATTTTACCTCAGCATTAATGGGCACTATTCATGAAACTGGCCATGCCTTGTATGAAATGGGCTTACCTAAGGCCTTTTCCAGCCAACCTGCGGGGCAAGCACGCTCAATGGCGGTGCATGAAAGTCAGAGCCTATTTTGTGAAATGCAGCTTGGCCGCAGTGAAGGCTTTTTAGGCCTCATTATTAATGACATCAATAACACCTTAAATAGTGAATTTGACCTTAAGCGTTTAGCTAACTTATATACCCGCGTGAGCGCTGGCCGCATTCGTGTTGATGCCGATGAAGTCACTTACCCTTGTCATATTTTACTGCGCTTTGATGCCGAAAAAGCCTTAGTCACAGGGGAGTTAGCGGTTGCTGACCTGCCCGACTTTTGGTCGGCAAATATGCAGTCATTACTTGGCATCAATACCGATGGCGATTATCGCAACGGCTGTATGCAAGACATTCATTGGACCTTAGGCGAGCTAGGTTATTTCCCGAGTTACAGCTTAGGCGCCATGCTCGCCGCGCAATTACGCAATACCATGGAGCAGCAACTTGGTGATGTAAATCAAGTCATGGCAACCCAAGGACTGGCGCCCATTTTTGCTTGGTTATCTGAGCAGGTGTGGCAACAAGGAAGCTTGTTAAGCACCCCAGAACTTATTCAACAGGCCTGCGGCGCGCCATTATCGGCAGAGTATTTATTGCAGCACTTACGCCAGCGCTATTTATAAGTGCCATGTGAATACGCTTTGACTAATTACAATGAGCAAGCGCTATGACTTAGCACTGTGACTTATCGCTAAGTAATAGCGCTTAGCCGCCCCATAAGTGCTAAGTTTTAGCGTTACATTTTAAGCAGCAGGCTAATGACAAGAGTTCATTAACATCTGAGCCTTAGGTATAATCAATTAACTTTTATTCACCGCCTGTTAATTCGATTTTATGCAACTGCGCCCGATAGAACTACAAGACTGGCCTGAAATCATGGCTATTCAGGATATTTGCTACCATGCCATTGACCCTGAACCATTAGCTGTGATGCAAAGCAAATGGCAAGTTGCCCCCAGCACTTGCCTAGTGCTATGTGATGACGAGCAAGTCATTGGTTACTGTCTGGCTCACCCTTGGCGTCAACATCAGCCGCCCGCCCTTAATCAAGCGCTTAAGCAGCCCATGAATGATGCCGATACTTTATATCTGCATGATATGGCGCTAGCTCCCGCGGCAAGAGGCAAAAGCGGCGCGCAGCGAATGCTAACTCACCTTAAGCAAGCAGCACTCGAATTGAACTTAACTAGCCTCAGCTTAATTGCCGTTCAAGGCGCCCATAGTTATTGGCAGGCGGCAGGCTTTATTAAAACCCATACCGATAAGTGCCTAAGCAGCTACTGCGATGATCCGCATTATATGACTATGGATTTATGCACACAGTTATGCATTCACCCCAACTAAGCTTGGCTGCTAAAAACTGGCAGCCATTAACGAGTAGCCTATGACCTTACCACCGACATTAATCACCATAGGCTTACTGTGTTTAAGCAATGTGTTTATGACTTTTGCTTGGTACGGCCATTTAAAAAGCCTAAGTAGCAAGCCGTGGATTATTGCCGCCCTCGTCAGCTGGGGAATTGCCCTGTTTGAATATTTATTGCAGGTACCTGCCAACAGGATAGGTTACACTGTGATGAATCTAGGCCAGCTTAAGATACTGCAAGAAGTCATCACCCTCAGCCTGTTTGTGCCATTTGCCTTTTTCTATATGAAAGAACCGCTCAAACTCGACTACCTGTGGGCTGGACTGTGTATTCTTGGCGCCGTTTATTTTATTTTCCGCAGTGAGTTTTAAGGAAACACCATGGCACGACAAGTTGCATACACCTACAAAGGTGTCACTAAACGCATCAATTTTGCGTATGACAAATATCATGATGCTCATGAAGCGGCCGCCGCTGCTGAAGGCATAGATTTGAAACGTCATTTGATGATGGAACAGCAAATTGCCATGACCTCTAAAGGCAATACTGCTGTAAGAGATTTTCGTGATAAAGAATTTGCCCGCCTAGGATTTGGCCGCATCTACTTAGTACGAGATGAAGACGAACTCGAATAAGCTTGATTAACACAAGGACGAATTATGATAACCCCGGAACATGCCAACTGCCCGCGCGCAGGTTTTTTACGGCGTTTAGGTGCTTGTTGCTATGATCTTTTGTTGGCGGTAGCCGTCTATATGCTCTCTGGCGCCATAGGCTTTGGTATTTTTACCTTAGTGGTCAATAGCGGGTTAATCAGTATGGGCGAGCACCAGCATATGGCTGACTTACTCAACCAGACGCCGCTATTTCATAACCTCTATCAAGCGTATCTGGCTATCATAATCGCCCTGTTTTATAGCTTATTCTGGAGCAAAGGCGGCCAAACCTTAGGTATGCGCGCTTGGCGTTTAAAAGTGCAACATCCTAATGGCCAGACCTTAAGCTTAGTCACAGCGTTTGCTCGGGTGGTCTGGTCATTGTTAGGCATAGGCAATCTGTGGATCTTATTAAGCGCCGACAAATTGGCCTTACAAGATAAAATGACCCGCTCAGAAGTGGTGGTATTGTCTAAAGAAGCTAACCAAATGCGTAACTGGCATGGCGCTTAAAGGCGATAGTTTACGTGCTAAGTTAGACGTTAGATTAGGCATTAGTTAAGTCGCACAGACATAGCTTTAGTGCCGCAATCATAGAAAGCCACCACAAAAAAAGGTACTCACATGAGTAATGCCACTCGCTTAAGATCGAGTGGCATTTTTACTTGGATATTTCACTGTTTTCTTTAGCACCACACGCGGGTAGCTGGGCCGCTTCCTCTTTGGGGGTAAAATCAACCTTTTGCCATTTTCCCTCAGTCGTTTTAAGTGCTGTGGGATCGCTCCCGGACTCCCTCTGTCACTCCAACCAAACTCATCCTGTATTAAAAACAGAGCATTAATGAAACTTATCCTCTGTGGCTCAACTTTATGCTGCACTGCCATTGCGGCCATCTCTAGCCGAACAATATTGTAGGTCGTTAAGATCCCCCATAATTCTTGATACACCCCATCCTTCTTCTTACTGCGCAGGACAGGTTTATTTTCCAGTTGATATTGCTTTAGCTCACCATAACCCCTCTCTATCTCCCATCGCTGCCAATACACCTTGAGTAAATCGTTCACTGGATAGCTGTTGGGGCATAGGCAGGACGTGATAAACCCTTTGATATCACCTTTGGGTGACGGAATAAGGATAAGGCGGGCTTGCCAGCTCTCCCCCAGATAAGGCGCTTGCTGTTTAGCTTGGGGTGATACCGGCATCTCAACCAGATGGTCATACTCTGAGAATGACTCGATAATTTGATAGCGGGTCTTAGACTTTATCGGGGTTAACCAATGGGTGTTTGCACCGCTTCCTTGCCAGCTGATGAGCAATTCGGCAGACATAAACCCACGGTCAAACAACGTGAGCGAATTCTCGGGAGCTGAGCCAACCAATTGCTGTGCATAGTGAATTTCACTGTGGGTAACAGGCCCGAAAGCCGCATCAGAAAGTAAGTGGCTACGAGTAGACATTAAGGTGACCGCCAGCACAGAGGGAAAAGAAGCCGTGCTTTGTGCAAAGCCAAAGTGATGGTTTTCTTCAGTGTTATGCGTCTTAAAATACGTCCCATCAACACTGAGCAATTTCAATCCCGCTATCTCATCAAATTCGCACTGTGTTTCCCACTGTGCAGCGGTTGTTTTGAACAGATAACGCATGGGCTCTGAACCCAACTTTTCTTTGGCTTTGATGATACTACTGGTCGCCAGTGGCGGGAGCTCCCCCTTGGAGTCGGGAAATGCCAGTGAGAGCGTATCACAGACTTGCTGAATCGAGCGGTTACGCATCAAACCAATGCCTAGAACCAACCAAACAGCTTGCTCTGCAGGGAAACGGCGGGTTCGAAGCGAGGCCCTGCCAGTTTGTTGCACAGCCTCAGCCACCCAATCCATGGGAACATGTTTGGCGAATACATCAATATCTTGCGCTTGGAAAAATTCAGCGGTAACGAGTAGCTCTTTAGAAAATTCAGACATAAAAAAATCAGCTGCAACTTAGGTTGCGGCTGATTATGGAGCCCTTGAAAGATCGTTCAACTACTTAAAACGATCGGCATTAACTCACATGAGTACCTTTTTTATTAGTTAAGTGCGCTATTTATAACCTTACTAGCAATCAGCAGATGTTTTAACCACCACATTAGCGGCGGATAAAGTAGAACGCAATGCAGGTAAACAGCAAGCTCGGCGCCATAGCACCAACCATAGCTGGCATGTTGTAAACCAAGCTCATAGGCCCAAATATTTCGTTACTGATATAGAAACTAAAACCAGCCACCACCCCAAGCAGCACGCGCGCGCCCATAGTCACAGTACGCAATGGCCCAAACACAAATGACAAGGCCACTAACATCATCACAGCGATAGTCACTGGCTGCATGATCTTGCGCCATAACGCCAACTCATAACGACTTGGGTCTTGATGGTTAATCTTTAAATAATCGAGATAATCCACTAAGCCAGAAATCGATAACGCCTCAGGTTTTACTGACACTACACTGAGTTTATCTGGGGTCAAGGTCGATGACCATGGCTTACTGGCAAGCTCAAACTGATTAATCTTATCTTGTGATACTTGGGTTTCACTCACACCTGTCATTTGCCATTGGTGCTTATCAAACACAGCTTCTTTAGCGCGAATGACTTGTGACAACTCTTGATTAGCATCGAAACGATACAAGGTGACGTTAGCTAAATGATCTAATTGCTTAATTTCACCTATGTTAACAAAGAAATCACCATCTTTAGCCCAAATGCCGCGGTGGGATTTAATTAAGCTGCCACCTGAAATTTGGCTAGTTTTTAAATCATTGGCATTTTGCTCAGCAACAGGCGCTACCCACTCACCTAGCGCCATCACTAGCAGCATTAATGGCACCGCAGTTTTCATGGCTGACATAGTGATTTGCAATCGCGACAGACCTGATGCTTGCATGACTACTAGCTCAGAGTTTGATGCCAGCATTCCCATGCCAATCAAGGCGCCGAGCAGCACCGCCATAGGGAAAAACATCTCAATATCACTTGGCACCATAAACAGAACATAGATGCCAGCATCCATCATGCTATAAGCGCCTTTACCGACGTTTCTGAGCTGATCCACCCATTTAATAATGCCGGACAAACCCGTTAGCACCAGCAGGCATAAAGCCGAGGTACTTAAGATAACGCGGGCAATATAAAGATCTAAAATCTTCATGAAGCCACCTTCTTACGCTTAAAGCTATTAATCAGCTTAATCCCCAAGGTTCTTTCTTTACCTAGCAACATTAATCCTAACAACAAGGCCGATAGATGAATCCACCACATGCCGAGATACGCAGGTATCACTTCATCTTCAAGGGCTTTGCGCCCCGCCACCATTAAGCCAAAATAGCCTAAGTACAACAAAATTGCTGGGAACATCTTAGCAAACTTGCCTTGGCGAACATTGACTCGCGCCAGAGGCACGGCAATCAAAGTCAGTAGCGGGATCGAAATCGGAATCGCTAAACGCCAGTTAAACTCAGCAATGGCATCAGGCGTGTTTAACGCTAACAGTTGCGATACTGGTAATGCCGACATTTTACGGCGGCGCTGATCCACTTCTTGCTCTTTAATCTGCATGCCGTACCCACCAAAATTAATAATTTGGTAATCGGCTTCTTTATTCGGGATTTGATAACGGGTGCCGCCATCTAATTTTAAGGTTTGGCGACCCGAGGCTTCTTCAACCACGCGCCCGCCCGCTGCCACAACTAAATCGGTAAATCCTGATTCACTCTTAGGGTCTGGCAGCTGCGCCACAAACACATTACTTAAAATATTATCTTTGCCTATGCCTTCGACAAATAACACGGCGCGGCCATCTGGGCTGGTCTGAAAACGGCCTTGAACTAAGGCGGCTAATCCGGCTTCCGCTTGCGCTTGCTCCATCACTTGGTTTTGCTGCTCTTCAGCCCAAGGATTAACGTATAAGGATAAGTAGCCAGTCACAAACATGTTGGCAATAGCGAGCAATAAAGTGACGCGGGTGACATACCATTCACTCACACCAACCCCGTGGAATACCACCATCTCATTTTCGGCGTACATGCGCCCATGAGCGAGCAATATCCCCAAAAAGAGACTTAATGGCAGGAGTAAAACGGCTAAATTGGGTAGATTAAGTGCCAGTAACGTCATGACTAATGATGCTGGAAATTCACCATCAGAGGCATCAGCCAAGACTCGCACAAAATGTTGGCTAATAAAGATAGTCAATAGGACAGACAGTACCGCAATTTGCGCCTTTAAAACTTCTCGAATCAGATATCTAAATACAATCACAGGCAGGATCCGGTGTTTAAACTTATCTTTTTACTGGTATCAGCTAAACTTTCATGTAGACTGTCTACTTTTGATAGTTTTCTGACCAGCTGCAATGGTAACGAAGCCGCAATCTAGCTTCATTTGGCGCGTAAAGTTGAATCCTAAGCAAAGCGACAATTCAACCTGTTATCAGCCTAGCAGTGTCGTACAACAAACACCATCACTACAAAAGGTAGAGTGCTGTTGTTCAATACAAAAACGCTCGGTCAGTGATATTTAGCTTAACTGTGTACAGCCAACCGCTAGCGCCTAATTTTTGGCATAAGGCGGCATTATCCAATAAATAAAAAAATTTGTCTTTAAGAATCTAGGAGTGCTCATGGAGTTTAGTGTAAAGAGCGGCAGCCCAGAAAAACAACGGTCAGCTTGTATCGTTGTTGGTGTTTATGAACCCCGCCGATTGTCGGGTATCGCCGAGCAGCTGGATAAGATTAGCGAAGGATACATATCTAACTTACTGCGTCGAGGCGATCTTGAAGGTAAACCTGGCCAAATTTTATTGCTGCATCATGTACCTAACGTCCTCAGTGAGCGTGTTTTACTGGTAGGTTGCGGTAAGGAACGTGAGCTGGATGAGCGTCAATACAAGCAAATCATCGCAAAGACTATCAATACCTTAAATGAAACCGGCTCGATGGAAGCGGTTTGTTTCTTAACCGAATTACATGTTAAAGGCCGTGACACTTATTGGAAGGTTCGCCAAGCGGTTGAAACCACCAATAACAGCCTTTATACCTTTGATGCGCTCAAAACTCGCAAAGGCGAACATCGCCGTCCACTGCGCAAGCTAGTGTTCAACGTCCCTACCCGCCGTGAATTAACCGTCGGTGAGCGCGCAATTGAACATGGCAATGCCATTTCTGCCGGTATGCATTTATGTCGTGACGTGGCCAACATGCCGCCGAATATTTGTAACCCTGCGTATCTTGCCTCACAAGCTCGCCAAATGGCTGAGCAATATAGTCAATTAATTGTGACTACTGTGGGTGAAGAGCAAATGGCCAACCTTGGCATGAATGCTTATTTAGCCGTAGGTCGTGGCAGCGCTAATGAATCCATCATGACAGTGATGAAGTATCAAGGCGCTTTAAATGTTAACGACAAGCCCATAGTGCTGGTCGGCAAAGGCTTAACCTTTGACTCAGGTGGTATTTCACTCAAGCCTGGCGAAGCCATGGATGAAATGAAATATGACATGGGCGGCGCCGCTGGCGTGATTGGCACCATGAAAGCCATTTGTGAGCTGAAACTGCCGATTAATGTCACTGCCATTTTAGCGGGCTGTGAAAACATGCCATCGGGCAATGCTTATCGCCCAGGTGACATTTTAACCACTATGTCAGGTCAAACCGTTGAGGTATTAAATACCGACGCTGAAGGCCGCTTGGTCTTATGTGACGTTCTCACTTATGTTGAGCGTTTTGACCCAGAAGTGGTGATTGATACCGCCACCTTAACCGGCGCTTGCGTTATCGCCTTAGGTAAGCACGCATCTGGCTTATTTGCAGGTCACAACCCATTAGCGCACGAGCTATTAAATGCTGGCGAGCAAAGTGGTGATAGAGCATGGCGCATGCCATTGTGGGATGAGTATCAAGATATGCTTGAGAGCCCATTTGCCGACATGACTAACTTAGGTGGTCGTCCAGCCGGCGCTATTACCGCCGCTTGTTTCTTGGCGCGCTTTACCAAGAAATATCACTGGGCACATTTAGATGTGGCAGGTACCGCTTGGAACAGCGGCGCGAATAAAGGCTCCACTGGCCGCCCAGTGCCGATTTTAACTCAGTTTGTATTAAACCGCGTTGGCAGCGGCAGCGACGAGTAATCATTTGGTCACTCTGGCACTATGTCAAAATGCCAGTTGCTGCTAGATAGCGGTAACTGTAAAGCGAAGCTCAGGCTTCGCTTTTTATTGGCTGTTGTTTGATTCAAGCTGATGTTAATCCCAACGGCATTGGCTTATTTGCCCTACCCACTAACGGTTTAGTCTTGGCAAAAACTGACTAAAGCCCCCATATTTTCAACCTTTGCCTAAAAGGTGTAGAATCTCGCCTTTACCGGCAACTTATAGAGGCGACATAGCCATGAGCCAGGCAATTTTTTACCTCCTGCCAAGTAATGAGCAACGTAGCGCCATTGAAGAGTTGCACCACAAAGTTTGCCAACTGGCAGAGCACTATTATCGCCATCAACAAGCCGTGTATATTCATTGCCAAGATCAGGCGCAAGCCTTTGCTATCGATGAGTTACTGTGGCAATTTGAGCCCAACTCGTTTGTGCCGCACAACCTTAAAGGTGAAGGCCCACACAATGGTGCTCCCGTTGAAATTGGTTTTGACCGATTAGGCCCGAATAAAAGTCGCCATCTTCTGATTAATCTTGCAGACCTATGCCCCTCATTTGCGGTAAACTTTAGCCAGATTATCGATTTTGTTGCCAGTGACAATGCCATGAAGGCCATAGCTCGTGAACGCTATAAGCAATATCGCCAGCTTGGTATCACCCTTGACACTCAAGACCTAGCAACGCATCCACTTGATTTAGATTGAGAATATATAATTCCCATGGAAAAGACATACAATCCGCAGTCCATTGAACAGGCGCTCTACCAAAATTGGGAAGAGCAAGGTTACTTCAAGCCCCACGGTGATGAGTCCCAAGGCAACTATTGCATCATGATCCCGCCACCGAATGTGACGGGCAGCTTGCACATGGGTCATGCGTTCCAAGACACCATTATGGATACCTTAATCCGCTATCAGCGTATGAAAGGTAAGAATACCTTATGGCAGGTTGGTACTGACCATGCGGGTATCGCTACCCAAATGCTGGTTGAGCGTAAGCTTGAAGCCGAAGAAGGAAAAAATCGCCATGACTTAGGTCGCGATGCCTTTATGGATAAAGTGTGGGAGTGGAAAGAACAGTCTGGCGGCACCATTACTAAGCAGTTACGCCGTATGGGCGCGTCTGTGGATTGGGATCGTGAACGTTTTACTATGGATGCTGGCTTGTCAAAAGCCGTGCAAGAAGTGTTCGTACGCCTGTACGAAGATGACTTAATTTACCGTGGTAAGCGCCTAGTTAACTGGGATCCAAAGCTGCATACCGCAATTTCTGATCTGGAAGTGGAAAACAAAGAAAAACAAGGCCACATGTGGCACTTGCGCTTCCCGCTGGCCAATGGCGCTTTAACTGCCGATGGTAAAGATTATTTAGAAGTCGCCACTACCCGTCCTGAAACCATGTTAGGTGACAGCGCAGTGGCTGTTCATCCTGATGATGAGCGTTATCAAGCGCTGGTTGGCCAATTTGTATTGCTGCCAATCGTTAACCGTTTAATTCCAATTGTGGCCGATGATTATGTCGACATGGCCTTTGGTACTGGTTGCGTAAAGATAACCCCTGCTCATGACTTTAACGACTATGAAGTTGGTAAGCGTCATAACCTGCCAATGTTCAACATCTTAACTTTAGATGCCGCCATTCGCGCAACGGCTGAAGTCGTAAACTCAGACGGTACCATCAACAAAGAGCTGCAAGTTAACTTGCCAGAAAGCTTTGTCGGTCTAGACCGCTTTAAAGCCCGCGATGCTATCGTCGCTGAATTTGAGCGTTTAGGTCTGCTTGAGAAAATTGCACCACACGCCTTGAAAGTGCCTTATGGCGATCGCTCAGGCGTGGTCATTGAGCCTATGCTTACCGACCAGTGGTATGTCGCCGTGGCACCTATGGCAAAAACTGCCATTGAAGCCGTTGAAAATGGTGATATCAAGTTTGTGCCACAGCAGTACGAAAACATGTACTTCTCGTGGATGCGTGACATTCAAGACTGGTGTATCTCGCGCCAATTGTGGTGGGGACACCGCATTCCAGCTTGGTATGACGAAGCTGGTAAAGTATATGTAGGTCGCACTGAAGATGAAGTGCGCGCTAAGCACAAGTTAGCGGACTCAGTAGTTCTGCGCCAAGACGATGACGTACTGGATACTTGGTTCTCATCAGCCTTGTGGACTTTCTCAACCTTAGGTTGGCCAGATAACTTAGAAGATTTAAAAACCTTCCACCCAACTGACGTGTTAGTGACTGGTTTTGACATCATTTTCTTCTGGGTTGCCCGCATGATCATGATGACCATGCACTTCATCAAAGATGAAGATGGTAAGCCACAAGTACCGTTTAAAACCGTGTACGTAACTGGCCTTATTCGTGATGAAGCCGGTAACAAGATGTCTAAGTCAAAAGGTAACGTCCTTGACCCATTAGACATGATTGATGGTATCGACCTTGAAACTTTAGTGGAAAAGCGCACTGGCAATATGATGCAGCCACAACTGGCCGCTAAGATTGAAAAGAGCACCCGCAAAGAGTTCAGCGAAGGAATTGAAGCTCATGGTACTGATGCCCTGCGCTTTACCTTAGCCGCGATGGCGTCAACTGGCCGTGACATTAACTGGGACATGAAGCGATTAGACGGTTATCGCAGCTTCTGTAACAAGTTATGGAACGCTTCACGCTTTGTGTTGATGAACACTGAAGATCAAGATTGTGGTCAGCAAGGCGGCGAGATGAGCCTGTCACTGGCAGACCGCTGGATCATAGGTTTATTCAATCAAACCGTGAAAACCTTTGATGATCACATGGCAGCTTACCGCTTCGATTTAGCGGCAAATACCTTGTATGAATTCACTTGGAACCAGTTCTGTGATTGGTACTTAGAATTAACTAAGCCAGTACTGCAAAACGGTAGTGAAGCAGAGCAGCGCGGTACTCGTCACACCTTAGTGACAGTACTAGAGCAGATGCAGCGCTTGATGCACCCTATCATGCCTTACATCACTGAAACCATTTGGAACCGCGTGAAGCCATTAGCTGGCGTCACAGGTGATACCTTGATGCTGATGCCATTCCCTGAGTATCAAGCCGCTCAAGTGGATGACACGGCTATGGCTGACCTTGAATGGGTTAAGCAAATGATTATTGCTGTGCGTAACATTCGCGCTGAATTAAACATTGCCCCATCTAAGCCATTAAATGCCCTGCTGCGCGGTGTTAGCGCCGAAGATAAGGCGCGCATTGAAGCTAACCAAACCTTCTTGACCTCATTGGCTCGCCTTGAGTCTATGACGATTTTAGCTAGCGATGACACAGCCCCGATGTCTACCACTCAGTTAGTGGGTGAGATGGAGCTGTTAATTCCAATGGCAGGCTTAATCGATGTAGCCGCCGAAATGGCGCGTATAGATAAGCAAATCGAAAAACTGGCGCAAGAAGCCGGTCGCATCGAAGGCAAACTCAGCAACGAAGGCTTTGTTGCTAAAGCGCCTGCCGCGGTAATTGAAAAAGAGCGTGCCAAGCTTGCTGAATTCTCCCGCGACATCGAGAAATTCAAAGAGCAGCAGCGTCAGTTAAGTCAGATCTAACTCACACTTGAGTTCTAAAAAAGGCTGTCATCCGACAGCCTTTTTTATTGGCAATAACAGCATTTTTCGCTACAAAAATATTCAATGTAGCACAAAATGTTAACCATACGGATTTTTGTGGTTTTAATTTAAGCATTTGCTAGGGTGCTGCCGCACATTTAAGATGACATAACTCACAAAAACAGGCAGCATAAGTGAGTATTTACCCCCATTTTATTTATTGTTGAGACTAGACATAATGATCAGCGCAGAAAACTCCACGACTTCCCATACTTTACCCAGAATCGTCATAGTTGGCGGTGGCGCAGGCGGCTTAGAACTGGCCAGTGCTTTAGGCCATAAATTGGGCAAAAAAGGCCGTGCTGAAATTGTGCTGATTGATAAAAGTCGCAGCCATATTTGGAAGCCGTTATTACATGAAGTAGCCACAGGTTCATTAGATGCCGACTTAGATGGCGTTATTTACTCAGTGCACGCTATGCAACACGGCTACCGCTTTGAGCTAGGTGAAATGATAGGCATGGATTGCCAAGCGCAACACATCAGCTTGGCGGCTAAATACGATCAGGAAGGCAAGCTGTTAAGCGCTGAGCGTCAACTGAATTATGACCAACTAGTGCTGGCCGTAGGTAGCGTAAGCAATGACTTTAATACCAAAGGGGTTAAACAACATTGCTACTTCTTAGACTCACACGCCCAGGCGCAGCGTTTCCACCATGCTTTGCTGGATAACTTTACCCGTGTGCACCAAAATCCAGATGTCGACAGTTTAAATATTGCCATTGTCGGCGGCGGCGCCACAGGTGTGGAATTATCAGCCGATCTTTACCACGTAGCTAAATTGATTAAGTCTTACGGCTTAGCGCAAATGACGCCAGCTAAGCTCAAAATTCAATTAATTGAAGCCGGCCCGCGCATTTTACCAGCCTTACCTGAGCGTATTTCAGCATCTGCCCGTAAAGAGTTATCTTTGCTTGGGGTTGAAGTGATGGAAAACGTGCGCATTAATGAAGCTACGGAAGAAGGCTTTGTTACCAGTGAAGGCCAATTAATTGCAGCGCAAATGATGGTATGGGCAGCAGGCGTTAAGGCACCTGATTTTATCGCCAATATTGAAGGCTTAAGCTTAACTCGCAGCAACCAAATTCTGGTCGAGCCAACCTTACACGCTAAGGGGCAAGAAAACTTATTTGTGATTGGCGATTGCTGCGCCTGTGAATTGCCAGATGGCGGCTTTGTGCCACCACGCGCGCAGTCAGCGCACCAGATGGCAAGCTGCGTTTATAAAAACATCTTGAACCGTCGTAGCGGTAAAGCAGAAGTCGCTTACAAGTACGTTGACCACGGCTCACTGGTGAATTTATCGCGCTTTAGCACCGTCGGTAGCTTAATGGGTAACTTAAACAAAAACAGCATGTTTGTTGAAGGTAAAATCGCCCGTTTAGTGTATTTATCCCTGTACCGTATGCATCAATACGCAATTCATGGCGCAAAACGCATGATGGCACTGTGGCTGGCTGAAAAACTGATGCGCGCCGTACGTCCAAAAATGAAACTGCATTAATCTAAGTCATTAATGATAAATGCGATTTTCATGGAGTCTTCATGAAAATCGCCTTAACATCTCCTACCTACCTCATTCTTTGGCTATACTGTGCTGACTCAATCAATGCGCCGAAGCCACAATGAAACTCATTGCTCTTACTCTTTCACTGCTATTACTTAGCGCCTGCGCTAGCCAAAGCGACCAAGCCAGTGACTATAAAGATATGTTTGATTATGGCCGCGACATGGGCTGTAAATCGGCATTAACAGGTGCTGGCACCCCAAGACAAGCGCTCGACAACGCCCCAACTATCGCAGGCAGCCAGCAAGACTTTACCCAAGGCTGGAAACAAGGCTACTTGAAATGCATCATAGGTTTAGGCCCAGCGCAAATGCCGCCGGCCACCAATGCTAGCTCCCACTGAAATTCAACGTTGATCGTTACAAATAGCCAAACACGCACTAAGCTTACTTGGTCAACAATACCGGAGGTGTTATGAAACAAATTCTATCTATCAGCTGCGCACTGGCACTTTTTAGTGCATCGAGCGCTTATGCGCTCACGCTCGAAAGCCCGCAAGTCACCAATGATAAAACCTTTAGCAATCAGCAGATTTTTGATAGCTGGGGTTGTACCGGAGATAATATTTCACCAGAACTTAAGTGGAGTGATGTACCCAAAGGCACTAAAAGTTTTGCGGTGACCTTGTATGATCCTAACGCGCCAACCGGTAGCGGTTGGTGGCACTGGGTCACAATTAATATTCCAGCCGATGCCACCGGCTTATCTTTAGGCGCGGGCGCACTTGGCGGCGACAAACTGCCTAAAGGCGCGAGCATGCTGCGTAACGACTTTGGCTTTATGGGTTACGGCGGCGCTTGCCCACCACCTATGGCGCAACCTCATAATTATGAGATTACTGTCTACGCGCTCGATGTGGCTGATTTAGGGGTACCAGTAGACGCCTCTCCTGCCCTTGCTGGCTACTATATTTTGCAGCATGACTTAGCCAAAGCCGTATTAACTGCGCCAACTAATACGAGATAAGTGCTTGATTCACACTCGCTAACAAGTAATTTCATCCAAACAAGGAGCTCTAGTGGCTCCTTATTTTATATGACTAGATTCTAGTCTGAATGAATGACCCAAAGAAAATACGCCGCAACACCCTTCAAATCCTGATTTGCATCAATACAATATTGCCCAAAGCTTGTCACCTATAAAAAACAAGGTAGAGTAAATTCGTTTACACCACAGGTACAACCCAATAATCACAATAAAAGGGACTGCATAGTGCAAGATTCATCTGACAATGACTTAAGAGAAGTCAAACAACTAGGCATGTGGGCCTCCATCGCCAGTTTAAGTTATGTATTTTGGCTAGTTGGCGGCATGGAAATGGTCGAGCGCATCGCCTATTACGGCGTTAAAGCGAGCGCCGGCTTATACGCTAAAGCGCCGCAATCACAAGGGGGGCTGGGAATAAGCCTTAGTGATTACGGCATCATTATTTCTACTTGGGCAATTTTGCAGACCTTTATTCCAGTTTTTACCGGCGGCATATCCGATAGAGTGGGCTATAAACAAACAATTTTTGTATCAACCGTCATCAAGATAGCGGGCTACTTATGCATGGCCTTGTTCCCAAGTTTTTGGGGGTTCCTCGCAGGCGCCATGTTACTTGCGGCCGGCACCGGGATATTTAAACCCGGCATTCAAGGTACCTTAGTGCTTGCTACCCATAGAAATAACTCATCGATGGCGTGGGGCATTTTTTATCAAATCGTCAATATTGGCGGCTTTCTCGGCCCATTAGTTGCTGTGCATATGCGCCAATTATCTTGGGATAATGTGTTTTACGCCTGCGCCGCCATTATTTCCCTCAACTTTGTGTTATTGCTCACTTATAAGGAGCCAGGTCTTGCAGCAAGACTTGAGCGAAACGCCAAAATCAAGTCTGGCGAAATCACTCAACAAGCATTATGGAAAGATGCGTGGCATGAGCTTAAAAAGCCCATTGTGATTTACTACATGCTGGTATTTTCTGGCTTCTGGTTTTTATTCAATGCTTTATTTGATGTTCTGCCCATTCATATTTCTGAGTGGGTCAATACCAGCGTGATTGTAACTAGCCTCTTTGGCCCAGAAGGCACCCAAAATGGCATATTACAGTTTTGGTTAGGACTGAATAATGCTGGTACCCAAGTCATGCCTGAAGGCATGCTCAACTTAAATGCCGGCCTTATTATGACCAGCTGCTTTTTAATCGCGGCCTTAACCGCTAAATATCGCATAACCACAGCCATGCTGGCCGGTTGCTTACTGAGTATTTTGGCGTTTGTGCTCATAGGCTATACCAATGCGGCGTGGATGATGGTTTTTGCCATTGCCATGTTTTCACTAGGGGAAATGATGATTTCACCTAAGAAAAATGAATTTATGGGTAATATTGCCCCTGAAGGTAAAAAAGCCATGTATTTAGGCTTTGTGATGTTACCTCAAGGTATAGGCTGGGGCCTTGAAGGCTATTTTGGCCCGCGCTTATATGAGCATTACGCTTCTAAAGAAATATTCTCCCGTCAGCAGCTCATCACAGATGGCATGCCCGCAGTGGAAGTTGCCGCCATTCCCCAAGGCGAAGCTTTTACTACGTTAGTGAAGTTTACCGGCGAGTCGGCAGACGCTCTCACTCAGCAGCTTTACCTCGCCCACAATATTGGCATGGCTTGGTACATAATTGCTGCTATTGGTTCTGTGTCAGCGGTAGGTATTTATATCTACGGCAAATGGCTACTGACGTTACAAAATCAACAACGCCATCAACTGGCTCACGCCTAACTACCGCTTTGTGAGTATAGTCAGGTGTAAAATCTTGGCTATGCTTACTTTATAGCTTAAGGCTATTACCTGATCCGTTGCCCCTGAGTTAGAGTTCATTCCACTCTCGCTACTTCATCAGCAAGGACTGCCAGTGAATTTGTAAGTCGTGATCGACATCACTCTCTGAACATTTTCATTAATCTTTAGTTTGATATAAATCAAATGCATCTTTAATATCGCTACAAACATGCATCAACAATAAAGGTTTAAGATATGTTATCTCAACAGACCATCAGCATAGTAAAAAGCACCATTCCTTTGCTCACTAGCGCAGGTCCTGCGTTAACCGCTCACTTTTACAAAAGAATGTTTAGAGATAATCCTGAGCTTAAAGATGTTTTTAACCTCAGCAATCAAGAAACTGGCCGCCAGCCAGCCGCCTTATTTGATGCAGTCGCAGCCTATGCGACCCATATTGATAACCTTGCCGTACTTGGCAGCGCGGTTGAGCGTATCGCTCAGAAGCACACCGGATTTTTAATCCAGCCAGAGCAATATCAAATCGTAGGTCACCACCTGCTGGAAACGTTAAAAGAGTTAGGCGGCGATGCCGTTACGCCTGAAATCATTCAAGCCTGGGGCGAAGCCTATGGGTTCTTAGCTCAAATATTCATTGATAGAGAAAAAACTCTGTATCAACAAGCTGCTGCTCAAACCGGTGGTTGGCAAGGTACGCGCGCCTTTACCATTAGCGCTAAGCGTAAAGAATCTGATGTGATCACCTCGTTTGAGCTGACTCCAGTGGATGGCATGCCTGTGCCTACTTTTACCCCGGGCCAATACTTGAGTGTAAAGTTGACGCATCCGCGCTTAGCTAACACTGAAATTCGTCAATATTCGTTGTCTGATTGCAGCAATGGTCGCAATTTTAGAATAAGTGTTAAATCTGAGCCACAAGGCAAGGTTTCTAACTTACTGCATGAAGCATTCCAAGTGGGCGATACTATTGAGGTTATTCCGCCAGCGGGTGACTTTATGCTCACGACGGCCGCCGAGCGTCCATTAGTATTAATTTCAGCAGGCGTGGGCTTAACCCCAATGCTCGCCATGCTTAATCAGCGCCTGACTACTAACAGCAGCAAAACCTTATGGTTACATGCATGCGAAAATAGCCAAGTACATGCATTTGGTGCAGACATTCAGGCCAAACAAGCGAAAAACCCGCAGCTCAGCAGTTTCGTTTGGTACCGTGCGCCGCAAATCAATGACACCTTAGGTGAGCAGTTTGATTTTAGCGGCATGATGCAGCTAGAAGTTATCCAATCTAAGCTGCCGCTTGATGGCGAATACTATTTCTGTGGCCCAGTGCCATTCATGCAAATGGTCGCCAAGCAGCTTACTGCCATCGGCATTAGCGCTGAACAAATGCACTATGAAGTTTTTGGTCCGCATCAAAGCCTGTAAGCGTATCAAGCTGATAGCCATGTAAGAAATGGCTTTTTTAGCAATAGTCCTTTAGCAATAGCCACTGTGGTCATCGCCTTTTTTATCTGGCGTCCTATGATCACAGAGGCTATTTCAGCTAGCCGTTCCAGCGCTCGCGGCAATTAACTATGAATAACCTGAACTGACCCCAGCTTCAAAACCCCTCTTACTCACGACTTCATCACAGACAAATGATCGCTATGATGCTTTACTAGCAAAAAACTCTTCAAGATACCAAGACCATGTCTGAATTAATTTTACAGTTAGGGGCGCCGAATCTAGCTAATGGCCAATTATCTTCCATAGCCCAAGCACGCTGTGAAACGACCTTTCATTGCTGGCAGCAAGCACCTAGCCAATTCATCATGTGTACTGGTGGATTTGGCGCGCACTTTAATCAATCCACGCGCTTACATGCCAATTGGGTACAAGACTATCTAGTAAATCTAGGTGTGCCCTCTGACAAGTTTTTAGCGCCCGTTGCCAGTCGCTTTACCTTCGAAGATGCGAGCTTAAGCTTAGCGCCGTTAACTGAGTTAAAAACTAGGTTTGGTTTAACGCAACTCACCTTAGTGACATCTGACTTTCACATGCCAAGAGTGCAGCTTATCTTTAACGCTCTGCTGTTATCCGGGGCGCAGCCTTTATTAAGGCGTGATCAGTTAATTTATCTGCCAGCGCCGACGCCGTTGCCTAAACCAGAGCAGCAAGCGCTTGTAGCCCACGAACAAAGCGTAATGGCTCGCGAGCAGCACAATATTGCTGCTTATCAGCAAGCGTTAGCACCCATAAAAAAGAGCTGACGTAGTCAGCTCTTTTAAGGTCAACATCAAAAATTAGGACGTTAGGCGTTAGGCCTTAGCAGTTTCCGCGTCGGCATTAGCGTTGGAATTAGCATTAGTCCCAACAGCGCCTTGCTCAGTTTTATCAAATAACAATTTAAAACTCATAATGCCAATCACTATGACTTTAATGATCATCATCTGGGTATTGCCATAATATGCCGCCATACCAATGAAGCCAGAAAACAGCATTAACAGGCGATAATTCTTGAGCGTGGTCATATACAGGGCTAACAAAATTATTCCTAAGTCCACAAACTGTAGGGCTACCGCTAAAGTAGGTGAGGCAATAAAAGCTGTGATCGCCACATAAGAAATATAAGCAATGCCCATGGCCATTACGCTGCCTAATCCGATAATCACAGCTTTAGAGGCATTGGTAAAATCTTTGGCATAACGGTAAGTATTTAACGATGCTACCGATAAATTAAGAATGACTTTAGGCCACCATCCCATTAAAAATGCCCATAGGGTATCGTTAGCCGCTGAGCCAAAGGCGGCAAAGCGAGTTAACTTCATGGAATTAAAAATAGTTATCGATATATAAAAGGCGACTGAAGTCCAGCCGAGTATTTCAGTGATGAGTTCCAGTGTCATTTCAGAGTCTCTTGCTTATTATGGTGAATTACATCAATTCACTGGTTTTTATCTTTATTAGCGAGGAGTCAATGGTAAAATTGCTATCAACATGTTTAAAACATGTTTAGCTATTTAACGTCAGCATCGCAACACATTCCATCGTGCTGACTTGATAATAAAGCGATAGCGCCTGAAATATCAACTATTGTTAATGATTGAATTTTATCGAGGTTAATTATTGACCAGGCCTGAATAGCGCCTATATTCGCAGCTATTCATTTTTGGTTATAAAATCAGAACGCTAACTTAAGTTTTCTCCATGAGGATTTGGCCTTACCCTCGAATTCAACTCAGAAGTATTTTCGGTCGCCAATATCAGCAGGCCGAAAATATTAGGTATACTCAAGTATTATTGACTGATAGATGAAACTCATGACAATTATTTTTACGACTAACTTAGGTGATATTGAAATTGAACTGGATATGGACACGGCGCCAGTATCTTCCAAGAATTTTTTGAAATATTGCCAAGATGGCTTTTATGAAGGCACGCTATTTCATCGAGTGATCAAAGGTTTTATGATCCAAGGCGGCGGTATGACTCCGAATTTTGATGAAAAGCCGACTAACGCCCCGATTGTCAATGAAGCTAACCGCGGTTTAAAAAATGTCATTGGCTCAATAGCGATGGCGCGCACCGATGCGCCGCATTCTGCCACTGCGCAGTTTTTTATTAACTTAGCCAACAATGATTTCTTGGATCATACCTCAACCACCAACAATGGCTGGGGCTACGCCGTATTTGGCAAAGTCACTGCAGGTATGGATGTAGTTAATACCATTGCTAACGTCAAGACCACGTCATTATTTGGCCATGATGATGTCCCGCGTAGCGATATAGTGATTGAAAAAGTAGCTATTAAATAAGCTAAGCCTGAGCTCACATAAAAAATGGCCGATCAATTAACCTGAACGGCCATTCATTTAATCGAGCATAATTTATGCTCGATTTTCTTTGCACACTATTATTCACTTAGCTAAATCTTCACCAGCGCTAACGCTTAAGCTTTATAAATTTAATCTTTATAAGCCTGATATTTATAAGCCTGACATTTATAACTCTAGGCTATAAAAACCCAAAGCTATTGAGCGATAGACTTGCCCCCGTCCCTAAGATTGCCCTTAGGTAAGTAATAGTGAGAGACAAGTGAAAGATAAATGAGAGTGCCTTGCCGCAAATACTGAGATTCGCAATGTTAGATTGCAAAAATAAGTAGGCGCAGCGTCTTTAGAAAGAGTAGCGAGTCATTAAGCTAACGCTGCTGCTATTAGCGAAACTATCTGCCTGATATTTAGCATTCACGCCCACGGTCCATTCAGGCATTATGGCGTATTCCACTCCGACACTGGCAATCGCACCAATTTCACTGTGAGTACCAGTATCACCGGTAATATGCGAAGTGACAGTTTCTATATCTGTGGCGACATGCTCACTGGTTTCAGTAAATGAAGCGCTGAAATCATAGCGGCTATAACTGATACCGGCGCCCAGTTTTGCTGTCCATTTATCATTGATATGGAAAGAGTATATTGGCATTAAGGTTAACTGCTTCACCTTAATATCGGCGTCCCAGTCTTTTTCTATTTCGGTTAAGTCGGCACCCGTACCAACCAAGCTTTCTTGCCCTTGGCCATCACTTAATTCAGATTGGCGATATCCTAATTCCAGCGCCAAATTATCGCTAAATTGGTAACCCATAAATACGCCAGCCACACCTTCGTTATTATCTGGTGTTAACTGCACAAAGTTAACAACAGGCTCAAAATTATGGTTAGTTGCAGCCACGCCATATTCAGCACCAATATAAGGAGTGGCAAACGCTGGGGCGGCTAAAAGAGTCGATAAGACTAATAACTTTTTCATTAAAACCTCTAGATTTCACTTAGTAATTGTTGATTAATTCGGCACTAATATTATTTAGCCAACTGAATTTGGCTGACATCAACCATCACATCTTGCAATTCTTTATCTATCTCGCCCTGAATAATCACTTTAGATGCCGGCGTCACTTCAAGACCTAACCATTTATCATGTTCAATTTCGATATTGACGCTACCGGTGTCATCGGCAAAGCGGTACATTTCGCCGCCTAACGAGGCTGTAATGTGGCCTTCTAAGGTCACAGGCGTGTCATCACTGAACATGCCAGAATCTAATACCTGCTTAACGCTACTCACTTGAGTTGGGCCAGAAAAGCCTTGATTGGTGACATTGGCAGCAGGGAGGCTTGCAAAGCTTGCCGCTGAATATAAGGTTGCGAGAGCTAAGGCGCTTGAAGTGATAAATTTATTCATAAGATACTCAAATACTGTTGAAGACATGGGATGTCGGTCGTTATGCTGAGCAATTTACACTAAGAGTTTGTCATTTAGATTGCCGCAACCTTACGTTTTTGTAAGGTTAACGACCTGATATTCCATAGAAAAGACTAAAAAAATAGTAGTTAGCCTATCAATAACTACTATGTTGCAGCGCGCCAATCACTAATCACCAATGAGAGCTAATGACGGTGAGTAAAGATGGATAAGGCGCGTGTATCTATGCTTACACGCCTGAGTGCCCGCAAGACAGAGTAAGAGTCTGTGTGACTGCGTAACTGAGGTACAGAGGTACATACAGAGATACAGAGTTATAGCAAAGCATTAGAGAAAGACACCGGCCATAAATACTGCCGATAGTGATGTGAATTGAAATTCTCAGTAGCTGTCGTGATTTGACAAAAAGGATCGCCGCAAGTGATAGCTAGTTGCCGTCATTCCTAACAACTAGCCACTAGCCACTAGCTCGGCACTTTTACCCCAGGGATTGTTAACTCGGAAGCTTAGGCGCGAGCGTTTTTAACTTCTTGCGGAGTTAATTCGCGCCACTGACCCGCGGCAAGCTTAGGGTCAAGTGATAAGGCGCCGATTTTAAAGCGATGCAAGGCCAACACTTGATTGCGAAAGCGGCCAAACATCCGCTTAATTTGATGATACTTACCTTCTTCTAACACTACTTCTACTTGATGACTGCTGTGAATAATAAGCTCTGCCGGCAAGGTAGTAATATCTTCAAATTCAAAATACATACCAGCACTAAATGCTGCTGTATATTCAGCCGTTACCGCCTCTTTTAAAGTCACGAGATAACGTTTAGCCACATGCGCGCCTGGCGCCATTAAGGATTCTGACCAGCGGCTGTCATTAGTGAGCAATATTAGCCCAGAAGTATTTAAATCAAGTCGCCCGACTATGTGCAAATCGGCGCGTAATTCTGTGGGCAATAAATCCAGTACGGTTTGATGCTCGCTATCTTGCGTGGCGCTCACTATGCCTATGGGTTTATTGACCATGTAATACCTAGGCACATCGCCACGAATGAGCTCACCATCACATGCCAGCTGCATAAATTCATCCAACTGAAAATCCATGTCTTTAATAATGATGCCATCAACCGTGACGCGCTGACTTAATAGCAAGGCTCTAATCTGCTTGCGCGGTAAATTGAAATGTTTGGCTAATAGGCGATCTAACCTGCCACGTTTAGTTTGCATGCTGTGATAACTCATAATAATGATAAATAGTGCCACTTAGCCGTTACTGTGGCGCACAAGTGAACGGGCGAAGACATAAGCCTAACTAGGCGTGCATTATTGACGCTTACAGCGCGACAGGCAACGCGCTCAGGCTTAAATTAAGTGTTAACGCAACATCCGTCACTAGCTCTATCGAGGCGACAAACACCCCATACTTAGCTTGATGGCGCTAAAAACGCACGGAATTAACTGAGAATTAAGCTCAAGTCAGCTACACTGCGCCTTTGTTTATTCGCTTAAACCTTAGATGTTATGATCACTGAATCGCATTTTGAATCAAAATTCACTTTAGACCGCCACTATTATTTGGCTTGTTATGATGAAACCGCTACGCCACTGACAGGGATTAAACCTTATGCCAAGGCCGCCGTGTTATGCGCTATTGGTCTTGGACTGGCAACAGGCGGCGTACCTGCCTATTTAAGCTATTTTATTATTGGCTTAGGCGTCATTGAGGGCTTAAATATCCGCTTTAATCGCACTTGGTGGTTATGGCGTCAAATGATGTCAAAAGCGGCTAACAATACCGTCAGCGTCACCATTAATGAAAGTGGCGTGCGCATCACCTCTAACTTCGTCAATCAGCACTGGTCATGGACAGACATAGAGAGCATTACCGAGCACACTCAAGGCTTCGTATTGCAAATCGGCACTAACCGCCAGTATTTGCTCAAGCAACCATTATCCGCTGAATGCCAAGCGTTTTTACGCCAACAAGCTCGCGGTTAATAGCTGAGCTTGGTCATTCGGCTCAGAAATGATGCCCCAGCAGACTCATGACAAATTGAGATCATGACAATGTAAGCTCATAACAAAGTGGACCATGGTAGATAAGCGCCATAAAAGACCAACAAAAAAGCCGATGCAATCAATGCATCGGCTTTTTTAGTGTGAGAGAGAACCCTTAGGCTCTCTCTCAAATCTTGTCACTGTCGTAACGACAGATTAAGCAGCTTTCTTTTCACCGATTGGCAAAATAGTACGGCCAAATTCACCGTTTAATATTTGCGCCATAGCGAAGTAGATAGCGCTCAAGCCAGTCAGAATACCTTCATAACCAGCGATAGTGCCGATCAGGGCGCTACCAGTGAAGTCACGAGCGGCCAGCAAGAAGAATAAAATGGTTAATAAACCAAATACAACTTGCTTAGCACGTGGGTAGCATAAAGAACCCACAAACATAAAGGCAGTGAACACGCCCCATAATAATAAGTACCAACCCATGAAGTGAGCTGGGCTTGGCGCTACGCCCATCATAGGCATAACTAACAGGCCTACCAGAGTCAGCCAGAATAAGCCGTATGAAGTAAATGCTGTGGTGCCGAAGGTGTCGCCACGCTTAAAGCACATCATACCCACTAATACCTGACCAATACCGCCATAGAAAATACCCATGGCTAAAATCATTGAATCGATTGGGAAAAAACCCGCGTTATGGATATTTAATAAAATGGTAGTCATACCAAAACCCATCAAGCCAAGTGGCGCTGGGTTAGCCAGTTTAGTAGACATGTGATTCCTCAAATGAAAACGGCCGATACAATCGTCCGTGTTAACAAATTAATTGGGTGTGGACTGCAGCTCGAACATCGATATTGCAGCGTCTCCTCTTAAAGAAGCCGCGCATCATAGAGAAAGGCAGA
This sequence comes from Shewanella sp. SNU WT4, assembly GCF_006494715.1. NCBI lineage: Bacteria > Pseudomonadati > Pseudomonadota > Gammaproteobacteria > Alteromonadales > Shewanellaceae > Shewanella > Shewanella sp. SNU WT4. Next base: position 1,181,786 of record NZ_CP041151.1, on the reverse strand, counting down.
GATTAAATCAACAAACACTAATCAAAGGCAAAAAACCAACGAAATTAATTAAAAAGGCTATATATCAACAACTTACAACCGAGCTCGCTCGTAAGAAAGATATGTATGATATTAATTGTGTTTAAAATCATTGCGTTAGCACTAAAACACCCTAAAAGCCTACCAAGTTCACAACCATCAACATAGCGTGACAAAAGTCACACTCCCACCAAGGTGACGGCATGAATCACAGCCATTCATGGCCAATTAGGCAAAGACGATGCGACCAGCACCACAAAAACCGTGCTTACGTGACCAGCGCCACAGTTACAGCCAATTGTTTGCAATAGTCGGCCAGTGATTATGCTTAAGACTGCGTCAGTCTATTAGCTGTTAATAAACGGGGCCAAAAACCACGTTCAGCGCGACGATAGCATTAACACGCAACTGCAACATAGTCATAATTGGATCAATTTGTATCACGCCAGATGTTGATACTGTTTTAACCATTTGTTACTGATATAATTATCTCCACTTTGCCCTTATGGTATGCGCCATGCACCTTGCTTGCTTTGGACTAAGATCACTTGCGAGTCGTTTATTGCTCAGTAAGAGATGGGGCGCACTCTTATTTGCTAGCGCCTTAAGCGCTAGTCTATTGGTCAGCAGCCACTTAGCTTGGGCAGAAGACAATACATGCGCACTATCATTAGACTGCATTAACACCGACCAATGGTCAGTGGCTCTCGCGGCTGGTTATGGCGAACAATCCAATCCACTCATCAATCATGCTGCCATTCCGATTTATCTCATTCCCAGTATTGCTTATTACGGTCAGTCGTTCTTTTTTGACAATGGTTTATTTGGTTATTCATTAGTTGAAAATCAAGATGTTGCCGTGAATATCATTGCCGCCTACAGTGGCGAACGTGGCTATTTTTACCGCTGGGATCCAAGCAACATTTTTGTAAGTGGCGCCTCTAGACAACACCATGAAGACGTTATCCATGAGGATGGCGCGAACTCATTGAACCACAACACCCCATTAGCGCAGCGCCACTTTACTTATGTTGCCGGCATTGAAGCTTGGTATTTTAATCCTCTCGCTGATATCAGTATCAGTGTTGGCCATGATCTCTTTGGCGTGCATCAAGGCATAGAAGCGCGCGTAGCTCTTACTAAACTTATTGCTTGGTCCAATTTTTCGCTGCAACTCGATGCCAGTGCTCATTGGCAAGATGCCGATGTGATTGGCTATTACTATCAACCGCGAGCCCAAGAATTTGGTTATCACTTACCTTATGAAGCAAGCACTGGCATAAGCCCACAACTTGGAGCCAGCTTAACCTATGCCATAGATGAACATTGGCAGCTTATAAGCTTGACTCGCTATCGCCACCTCGCCGCTAGCATAGTCGATAGCCCGCTCATCATCAGAGACTACAGCCGTCATGTCTTTGTGGGGGTCGCTTACTTATGGTAACCAGCAATCCGCCAACTAAGGCATAAGTAATGCCTAACACTTTAGTCAGTATTATGGGGTTATTGACACTCGCAGTGATGAGCAGTCTCCCATTGGCAGCGAACGATGAGCAAAATCTCTTGCACCTCACGCCGAGTGTCTGCATTATTGACGCCGCTACGAGCCACTGCCGTATTCAAGTTCAATTTCATTGGCAAACAAGCACTAACAATGCCGTTTGTATTCAGAGTGTGGATGACACTATTGCGCCTTGGTGTAACCAAGACCCAAACAGTCACACAACCGTAATTGAAGTGCAGGCTCAAGCAGATATGCAGTTTTTATTAGTAGATAAGGCCACACACCAAATACTCGCCGATGCTAAATTTACCGTGACTAGCCCCAATCAAACGTCTGAGCGTCGACGCTACCGAAATCCTTGGAGTTTATTTTAATGACTACGCCTCAATCGCCTTTTCGTGTGCTGTTAGTTGAAGATGATATACGCTTGGCCAATTTGATTTCAGATTACTTAAAGTCGCAAGGAATGCATGTTGAAGTGGAGCGCCGTGGTGACACAGTGCTGACTCGTTTAATCAACTATAAGCCTGACATTATTTTGCTCGATATCATGCTGCCAGGCCTAGATGGCTTATCATTGTGTGAAAAATTACCGGATTATTTCCATGGCCCTATCTTATTGATGAGCGCCTTAGGCACGCCTGAAGATCAGATTAAAGGCTTAGAATTGGGCGCCGATGATTATGTGGTTAAGCCGGTAGAACCCGCATTACTAGTAGCGCGTATTCATAACTTATTGCGCCGCCGCGCCAAACCTACTCATCAGCACGAATCCCATTGTCTTAACTTTGGCAAGCTCAGCATAGATCCCCACACCCAAGCGATTTTACTGAGTGATCATGCGGTTGACTTAACCAGCCATGAATTTGAATTATTGTGGTTACTGGCCTCAAACGCTGGCCAAGTGTTAAGTCGCCAATTCATTTATCAATATTTGCTTAATATTGATTTTGATGGCAAAGATAGAAAAATTGACGTACGTATTTCACGCCTACGCAAAAAACTTGGCGACAATATCGAAACTCCGTTTCGGATTAAAACCGTATGGGGCCAAGGTTACTTGTTTGCTCCAGAAGCTTGGAATAATTAAGGATCCCCGTGAAGCGCTTGTTTATTAGCCTATACCTGCTTCTTAGCCTAAGTATTCTCGGCATAGGTTGGACTTTAGAAGAAGTGTGGCACAGCACGTTTGGTCAACAACAAGCGAATCAACCGTCACTGCTGTTGCTGGCAGATTTATTAGAACAAATGCCAGCAGAGCAGCGTCAGCGTTACTTGAGTAAAATTGACGCTAATCCCGAGCGCCCTGTCGCTCTATTGTCACAAGATCAAATCTCACTGCAAACCAGCCAAGCGCTCGCGCCTAATCAAGTGTTGCGCACGGTCAATAACCACAAGCAGCAATACTTATTTATTCCAGTGGGCGAACAAGTGCTGATGCTCGGCCCGCTCGCGGCAGCGCCATTAGCAGGCTGGGAAACTACCTTTACCTTAGGTTTTTATCTATTACTGGCCTTGGTCATCTTGTTATGGATACGCCCATTGTCGCGGGATTTACGCAAGCTAGAATTAGCCGCCAATGACTTTGCCAAGGCTAAGTGGAATACCCGCGTAAATTTATTACCAAGCTCCCAAGTGGTATTTCTTGGAGAAGCGTTTAATAAGATGGGCAAACAGATTGGCAATCTTATCGATAATCAGCAGCACTTATCGAATACTGTGTCTCACGAATTACGCACGCCGCTGGCTCGACTTAAATTTGCCATGGCGCTGCTACCCAGTTATTGCAGCGACCAGAAAACGCTAGAGCAGCGCAGCCAGTTTATTGAAGATATGCAGCTTGATATCGCTGAGATGGAAGGCTTGCTGACTGAGCTATTAAGCTACGCCCGCTTAGAGTCAGCGCAGCTTAATGTTGACCGTCAATTGTGCGACTTATCCCTCTTAGTGCAGCAAACAGTGGAGCGCATTCAACCTCTGTGCCAGCAAAGGATTATCGCCACCGGCATTGAACAGCCTTGCTGCGTGATGTTAGAGCCTAGCTTAATCGAGCGCGCCTTACAAAACTTACTCACCAATGCATTGCGCTATCATAGGCATAAAATCCAAGTTAATCTGGTTCGCCACTGTGATACTTGGCAAATTGATGTCGAGAACGATGGCCCTGCAATCAGCGAGCATGAACAACAACATATTTTTGAACCCTTTTATCGCGCGGCTAACAATCAGCAGCAAGACCGCGGGTTTGGCTTAGGTTTAGCGATTATTTGCCGAATTATGGCGCGCCACCAAGGCGATATCAGCTTAACCAGTAATGAACAAGTGACCCGCTTTAGCCTGCATGCGCCGTTAGATCAACCGCCAAGCTAATAGCGCGAACTAAGGCGCAGCTGTATGAACTCATGCCTAAATTGCAATTAGTGCGCTGGGGGATTTGAGCACAGTAGCCGAAGACACAGTAGGTTTTACTTATTGCTAGTCTGCTCGGCGCTATTGCTTAGGCTGTTACTTGAACTGTTACTTGGGCTGTTACTTGACCTGTCACTTGATAGCACTTGGATTGCTATTTGCACTGTGACTTTCTGATGAAGCTTCTGTGATTATACCTTTGTCTGCGTCTGCGCTAATGTCCTCACCCACTTTCACATTAGGCTCCACATTCATAGAAACATCTATTGCCATTGCACCATCAATATCGAAATCAAAGGCTTGGTTTAATGCTTGAGTATTGAGTTGTTGCTGCTGTCGCTGGGCTTGAAAGATGGCATAACGGCGGCGAGCGCCGCGCTGCTGACACAAGCGCAATACTTCCTGTTTTTGACTGTCATTGAAGGTTTGCCAATTAAAACGCTCATCACGGCTGCGAAAACAACCTAAGCAATATCCACCTTTATCTGTGGTGCATATACCTTTGCAAGGACTGATTAATTCAAAAAACAGCAGCTGTTCCATCGCATACCTATCAATGAGTTATCAAATTTACTGCCGCAGATATTCGCTACTTTTACGCTGTTAAGGTATAACATCTTAATCACATTTGTGCTAACAAGCGTTCATTCAACCAAGGAGTAACTATGGCAACTCTAATACGTCAGATCACTATCGGTGTATTAGCCTTATTGTTGGTATCGGCCTGTAGCACTAAACCTGCCAATACTGATTACGATGTTAATTACAATTTTTCCACCCTCAACAATTTTAGTATGTTACCGCCACCTAGCGCTATCGATCCATTAGTTGCCACCCGAGTAAGAGACCAAGTGTTTAACACTTTACTACTCCAAGGTTATCTTGATAATCCGCGTACGCCAGATTTTCTAGTCGGCATTGAGCTTTCAAGCAAAGCCAAAACCAGCGATTCAGGCGTATCCATTGGGCTCGGGACTGGTGGCTGGGGCAGCAATAGCGGCGTTAGTGTTGGCTCAAGTGTTGGCATTCCCTTAGGCAAAGATAAGACTGAGCAAATCATTCAAATTAATATCTTTGATCCAAGTAACCGTTTGATTTGGCGCGGAAGAGACAGCTTTGTGTTAACTAATTCTGTGCCAGATAACGTTAAAGCCAGCCAAGCTGTGATTTCTAATATTCTGGCGCGCTTTCCACCAGAAGATGATATTGAATAATGCTTTAATTAGCTTGTAAGCAAAAAGGGCTTCTCAATGAAGCCCTTTTATTTGCAGTGCAAATATCGCTATTGCACTAACAATAACAAGCTTTAGCAATAACAAGCATTAGCAATAAAAGCTTTATAAAAAAATCACCCTAAGCAGAACTTAGGGGGATTCATGTCACGCCATATCAATAAAGATGCGTATTATCTTGGTTAACTCTCTATCAGGCTTAGTCGTTTTGATGATTAGGGCTTAACCAGCGATAGATGAGCGCGCCAACTACAGCGCCAAGAATAGGCGCTACCCAAAATAGCCATAATTGCGATAACGCCCAATCCCCCATAATGATGGCAGGACCTGTGCTGCGAGCAGGGTTCACCGAAGTGTTAGTGATGGGAATACTGATTAAATGGATTAAGGTTAAACATAAACCTATGGCTAAACCTGCCATGGCGGGAGTTGCTAATCTATGCGTTGCGCCCAAAACCACCATTAAAAACATGCCAGTTAAGACAGCTTCTGTGATAAAGCCAGACAATAAATCATAGCCACCGGGTGAATGCTCACCATAACCGTTGGCCGCGAGACCATCGGCCAAACTGTAGCCCGCCTTACCGCTCGCGATAAGATACACTACGGTCGATGCCACAATCGCGCCTAACACTTGCGCCACTATGTAAGGGATTACTTTTGATGCTTCAAATCGGCCGCCAACCCATAAGCCCACGGTAATCGCTGGGTTTAAATGACAACCACTGATATGACCAATGGCATACGCCATAGTCACTACGGTTAAACCAAATGCTAAGGCAACCCCTAAAAAGCCAATACCAACATTAGGAAAGCCTGCGGCGAACACAGCGCTTCCAGTGCCTCCTAGCACTAACCAAAAAGTTCCAATAAATTCTGCACAAAGAATTTTAAACATGGTGTAAATCCTCAATGTAAGAGGTGATTAATCGTTAAGGTCAAACACCGCCAGACCCCTATCAAACATAGTCGAAAGATAGAGGTTCATTAACTTAGCGAATAGATTGTTTTTATTTAGCGGGAAAGACTTGATGACAAGGACGCTTTTCAAGGAAATTGCGAAGATTATCAATAGCTATATCAAGTAGTTTCTGGCGTGCTTCTAATGTCGCCCAGGCGATATGTGGGCTGATGCTGACATTATTGGCGCTTAGTAATGGATTATCTGCTTGCGGCGGTTCAGTGCTTAACACATCAAGGCCAGCACCAAGCCTACCTGCATTAGTCGCCGCCGCTAAATCCGCTTCATTCACAAGACCGCCTCTGGCCGTATTAATTAATAAACTGCCATGCTTCATCAAAGCTAAGCTGTCTTTATTAATAAGATTGGCTGTGGCTGGTGTGAGCGGGCAATGCAGGGAAACGACATCCGCTTGCTTCAGCAAATCATTAAGCGCCACCCATTTGGCGCCAGCAGGCAAGTGCGCAGGGCAATTCCTAGTATGCACCAATAGCTGCATGCCAAAAGCGCTAGCTATGCTTGCCACTTGTTGAGCAATGGCGCCAAACCCAACTAATCCTAAGGTTTTACCATTTAGCGACATAAGCGGCGCTAAGGTAAAGCAAAAATCCCCTTGAGATTGCCAGTAGCCAGCTTTAACCGCGGCATCATGAAGACTCACTTTCTGGCTAAAATGCAGCATATGAGCAAACACCATTTGCGCCACGGCGTCACTGCCGTAATTGGGCACATTGGTAACGACTACGCCCCTTGCTGTCGCGGCCGCGATATCAACTACGTCTGTGCCAGTTGCTAATACGCCGATATAACGCAGCTGCGGCAGCTGCGCTAATATCTCAGCGCTCAGGCGAGTTTTATTGGTAAACACTACGGCAGCATCTTGGCAGCGGCTAACAATAGTACTTGGCTCACTTCTATCAAATACAGTTAACTCACCTAACTCGGCAAAGCTTTGCCAACTAAGATCGCCAGGATTTAAGGTGTAACCATCAAGCACAATAATCTTCATTGTTTTTCTCAATTAAAAACGGTAACTCAAGCCTAAATTGGCTTGGCTCTGCCAAAAGATATCGGCTTGAACGCGCCATAAGCAGCCGGTTTCATCACAAAATAATTGCTGATCACTATCAACAAAAGTGGCAAAGGCGCGCACTTCAACCACCAGAGACAAACGCTCCACTAACTGGTATTGCATCCCAGCGCCAATCCCCATGGAAAAGCGGCTTTCACTGGATAAATGGTGTTCAGGGCGCAGGCGAGTGAAACCAATACTGGTGGTGATATAAGGCGAGAAGTTACCATTTGGGAATAATAAGGTGCCACCAAAATGCAGATATTCAATGGACAGTGGCGTTAATGACTCAGAGCTCGCGCCACCTTGGCTAACTAACTCCGTGGATTGACGTGAATATAATAGGTAGATATTGCCAGGCTCTGGAGTATTCATCCCCACAGCTAGCCCCCAATGCTCACCTTCCTTGATGGCAGCGCTGGAGCTAAGAGTGTTATTGTTAAGCTCTAAATCAAAGTCACTGGCAGCAAAGCTATAGCCGCCACTTGGGGTTACAAACCAGTCTTGCGCTTGTGCTGGGCTACTCAGCCACTGAGCACCCGTCACCATCGCCAGCAACATTGCTATATTTACTTTATGTAGTTTATCCATACTTCACTCCTTGAAATAACGATATTGTCAGCCGCTGGCGTCTTACGCTCAGTCCTTAACTCAGACCTTAGCGCATGCCGCGCTCGGTTTTAATCCGATCGTAAGCCGCTTGAATGTCTTGGGTCTTACGCTTTGCCAGTTCCATCATCTCTGGCGGCAGTCCTTTAGCCACTAATTTATCGGGATGATGTTCATTCATTAGCTTGCGATAGCAACGTTTAATGTGCTGATCATCAGCATTCACATCAACCCCAAGCACTTGATAAGCCTGCTCAATGGATACGGTTTGCTTTCCGCCTTGCTGATGAAATTGGAACTCGGCTTGCCAGCGTTTCAATAAGGCATCAAGCTGCATCCGCCCATAACCTAAGTCTTGCGCTATGGTGAGTAAAATTTCATGCTCTTTGGCTTCCAACTGACCATCGGCCAACGCCGTCTGGATTTGGATTTCCATAAACATTTGCAATAAGTCACTGCGGCCCATAGCGATTAAGCGAAAGGCTTTTAAGCTACCGCGCAAATCAAAATCACTTTCCTTGCCGTCACGAAATGCTTGCTGAGCATCAACTCGCGCTTGGCCTGTGATGCGCATTTGATCCATAAGCAAAGTCGCAATTTTAATGTCAGTGGCTGTCACCTGCCCCGAGGCCTTAGCCACATGGCCCATGACCGCAAAGGTGGTATTAAAGAAGATGGCCTGACGGCTACTGCCACGCTTAGTTAATTGCTTAGACGCCGCGATATATTTATCGACTTTATGACCTAACCATAAGCCAATCACCAGTCCGATAAATTTACCGAACATAAAGCCTATGGCTCCACCAAACAGCTTGCCCCAAATCTGCATTCTCTTTCCCGCTAGTAATTATTGTTGGCCAAAGTCCGCATTGGCTTGTTCAAGTCGAGCGACAGTTCCCACATCACACCAGTAATGGGGCCAACATTCGCCCTGAATTTGCTGCATGGTCATGGCTTGTCGTAACCATGGACCTAACGCTAAAGCGCCTGGCGGCGCATCAGCAAATAAAGCCGGATGATACACGGCCATGCCGCTAAATGTCATGGTTGGCTCATCATCAAGCGCTTGATAGACCAAACCCTCAGCATTCAGGCTAAAATCACCTCGACTATTGTGGCTAGGGTTTGCCACTAACCACACATGGCCTAAGCAATTATCACCTAAGGTTACGCGGTTAAAATCCGGTAATTGCCCTAATAACACATCGCCATTAATCACAGCAAAAGGCTCATCCCCTAATAAAGGTAGGGCATTGATGATACCGCCTGCGGTTTCTAGCGCTGTGGTTTCAATACTAAAACTGAGTTTAACGCCAAAGCGACTGCCATCACCTAAATAGCTCACGATTTTATCCGCCAGCCAAGCGCAATTAATCACAATCTCAGTAATGCCTTGCGAGGCTAACGCTTCTATGTGATGAACTATTAAGGGTTTACCGGCCACTTCTAATAAAGGTTTGGGCAAGGCGTCAGTTAATGGCCGCATCCGCTCCCCGCGACCTGCCGCTAAAATCATGGCTTTCATGACGACTCCTGTTGCAGCACTAACTCATGGACATCTTTTACTAACATAGCTAATGCTTGCAGCTCAGGATAACGATTTGCGATATCAATAACATAGGTTAAGGTCAGCGGAATATCTTTCAAATAACCCGGCTTATTATCCCTATGATTAAGACGCGCAAAGATACCTGCAGCCTTTAAATGTCGCTGAATCCCCATCAAATCAAACCATTGAATGTATTGCTCAACACTAATAGTGTCCGCCAGCAAACCTTGCTGCTGACAAGTCTCAAAATGTTGCTGACGCAAAGTATCAACCACGGCATCTGGCCAACGCACATAACAATCGCGAAGTAACGACACGGCATCGTAAGTGATTGGCCCAATAACGGCATCTTGAAAATCAATCACATACAACTCATCTTGCACTACCATTAAGTTGCGGCTGTGAAAGTCTCTATGCATTCCTACTTGCGGTTGCGCCAGCGCATTCACAGTTAAGCAATCAAATGCTTGTGCTAAAACTGTTTGCTGCGCCTCACTCAAGGTAAATTGCAAGTGGGTGCTGAGCAGCCACTCACTAAAAATGCTGAGCTCACGGTGCACAAATGCCGCGTCAAATTGCGGTAAATCGCCAGCCGCAGTGCGCTTAACGTTAGCAATGTCAGGAAGTAAAGCTAAAGCCTCCTGATACCATGACTCGACATTGGCATCTGTCAAACAAGATAACAGACTGATATCACCTAAATCCTCAAGCAGCATAAAACCCAGTGCTGGCTCTATCGCCAAGATAGCAGGCACCTTAATGCCTTGCGCCTGATAAGCGGCTGCCACTAAGGCAAATGGCTCAGTTGCAATCAGAGCAACAGGAGTATCCATCACAATAAAGGAGCGTTGTTGGTGGCTAAGGCGGTAATACTGGCGAAAACTCGCATCACCTGAAATCAAGGTAACCGTGACAGGCTCAGCAAAATAACCTGCTAACCATTGCAATAGTTTCTCTTTTCTAGATACGGACAAGGTGACCTCATGGCTCTTGACGAAAAATTGCTTTATTATAGCCAGCATAACATTGAGTAACAGCCTGTTTTGCCTCCAAGTGCAAGTTTTTAGCCTTTGGAGCTTAAGTAAACATCCAAGGACAACTTTTCCTCTCTAAACTTGTCCAATGACAGAATTCAACTAAATCGATCTGACATGCAAATTCGTTATTTTGTGGCATTAAGCCTTTTACCTTTTACTGCTATGGCTATTGATGCACCAACGCCAGGGCAATGCGTCATCATACCTCCAGTACCTATGCCAGCAGCAAATAGCGGCAGTATTGCGACGCCTGATGTCGATGCTACGCATGACAAGATCATTATCAGTTCTGACTCATCCAATGCCATCATGGGCGATATGGCGAGCTTTCAGGGCGATGTGCGCGTGAGCCAAGGCGATCGCCTGATCAAGGCCGACGAAGCCGTATTTCATCAGCAACAAGAACAGCTCAACGCCAACGGTAACTTAATTTTTCAAGACAGTTTATTTACTGTCACTGCCGATAGTTTAGTAGCGAAAATGCGCCAAAATACCGCGGTATTATCTGGGGCTAACTATTGGTTACATGGGCAACAAGTTCATGGTGAAGCGCAAGAATTACAAATTACCCCAGATAATAATCTGCTATTAAAGAAAACCAACTTCACGACTTGCCCGCCAGAAAACCTGACTTGGTTACTGGAAGCTGACCGAATCAAAATCGATAGCGAAGATGAGTGGGGTGAAATTTGGGATGCCAAGCTGAAGCTTTTGGGCGTGCCGGTACTGTATATCCCTTATATGACTGTGCCAGTCTCTGATAAACGCAAATCAGGCTTGTTATTTCCAAGCATAAGTTCTAGCACCAATAATGGCTTAGAAGTGACTACGCCTTATTACTGGAACATAGCGCCAGAATACGATTTAACTTTCACTCCCCATGCGATGACTAATCGCGGTTTATTCTTGCAAACCGAATTTAGGTATTTAGGCGGTGAAGCGCAGCAAGGCCAAATCAACCTAGGATATTTAGGTGACGATAGATTGCTGGACGACGATCCAAATCGTTATATGTATCACTGGCAACATCAAGGCGCCATTGATGAAAACTGGCGAGTATTAGCTAATTACACTGAGGTGTCTGATGATAACTATTTCAATGACTTACCGTCAGATATTAATCAGTCAACCGATAACCAACTTAACCGTATTGGTGAAGTTAACTATTTCCAGCGCAACTGGGATACCAGTATTCGGGTGCAAGACATTAAAGTGTTAGGCAACGAAAACGAAGAACCCTATAAAATCATGCCACAAATCAGTGCCAATTATCGTTTGCCTGATGTTTGGCATAATCTCGATTTTGCCTTCAGCACTGAGTTAACTAACTTTGAGCATAATCAAGACAGTGAAGCCAAAGCGACCCGTTTACATATGGAGCCGTCATTAACTCTGCCGATTTATGTGCCAGCGGGTTCGTTAACTACTGAGCTTAAATTATACCAAACCAATTATTGGCAGCGGGAATTAAACCAGGATGATGGCTTAGGGAAAAGTGTGAGTCGCACCATACCGCAGGCGCGTATTCATGGCCAAATTAACTTTGAGCGCAATACCAGTATTTTGGGCAATGACTATCGCCAAACCTTAGAGCCGCAGGCTCAGTATTTATACGTAGGTTATGAAGATCAATCTGACATTGGTTTATACGATACTGCAGCCTTAGCTGATGACTTTTATGGACTATTTCGCGATAGTCGCTACTCCAGCGTAGATAGAATTGCCAATGCTAACCAAGTCACCATAGGTGCCACTACGACCTTATTTGATAATCAAAATTTAGAGCAATTAAAATTTAGCCTTGGTCAGATTTTCTATTTTGATGACAACAAGGTTACTCTCGACCCTGAATTTGAAGAAGAAACACCATCGTTTTCTGTGCTGGCGTCTGAATTAGATGCTCACTTATATGACAAGTGGTATTTTAGTGGTGCCATTCAGTTTGATACTAAAGAAGGCAGCACCAAAAAATCGGAATTCAGCTTAGACTTCCGGCCTGGCACCAACAAACTCATTCAGGCAAACTATCGCTATGTGCCTGATTTATTGAACACTAATACCAATAATCGCGTAAATATTTCACAAACTGGCCTGCGCACTACTTGGCCATTAACTGATAATATTTATTTTGTGGGTAACTGGTATTACGATCTTAATCGTGAGCGTACCGTCGAAACTTTTACCGGCTTACAATACGAATCATGCTGCTGGGCGGTGCGTTTAAGCTACCACTACAACATCACCACCAATTATGTGGAAGACTTTAATCCGCTCGAAGACAGTCGTGAAAAGTTTGAAAAAGGTGTTTACCTTAACTTCGTAATTAAAGGTCTGGGTGGCTCAGGTCCACTTGGTGTCAGCGATATGCTTGATGAAGGTTTATTCAATTACCGTAAACCCCTTTACCTGCGAAATTAATAAAATTATGGTAGATTGCTGAACCACAGAAGGGACTGACAGTCCAAACATTGACAACGACTATGGCATCAATTGATGCCCACAATCGCAAGATTATTTGGCCAAGGATATTTTTGGATGAAAGCTCGGATAAGAATAATAGCTGCCTTAATAGGCGCAACACTCAGCATCAATACAATGGCAATACCTGTGCCGTTAGACAGTGTTGCGGTGCAACTTAACGATGGCATCATTTTACAAAGTGAAGTCGACAATATGCTGAGCACAGTTAAGCATAATGCCAAAGAGGCCGGTCAATCATTACCGTCTGACGAAGCATTAGAAACTCAAGTGATTGAGCGCTTAATTTTAACGCGTTTACAGTTGCAAATGGCTGAGCGTATTGGCTTAGTGGTCGGTGATTTACAACTAGATCAAACCATTGAAAACATTGCGAAAGAGCAAAAGATGTCGGTGGCACAAATGCAGAGCGAAATTGAAAAAAGCGGTCAAAGCTTTAGTCAATATCGCGAGCAGATGCGCCAAGAAATTACCTTAGGCGAAATTCAGCGTATTCAAGTGCAGCGCCGCATTCAAATTTCATCCCAAGAGATTTCAACCTTAGTCAAAATGATTGAAGAACAAGGCTTAAAAAACGTTGAGTTCCAAATTGGTCATATTCTGATTGAATTACCAAGTAGCCCAACCAGCGTCCAATTAGAAGCCGCACAAACACGCGCAGAGGCAGTACTTAAGCGCTTAAAAGATGGCGCTGATTTCAAGCAAACCGCCATTGCCGCGTCATCTGGCCCTAAAGCGCTGGAAGGCGGCATTTGGGATTATATGAATATCAATGAAATGCCGACCTTATTTGCTGAAGTAGTGACTGATGCGAAAAAAGGCGACATTATAGGCCCAATTAAAAGCGGCTCAGGTTTTCATATCATCAAGGTCGTTGATACTCGTGGCTTACAAGCGAAAGAAGTTCATGAAGTAAAATCGCGTCATATCTTATTAAAGCCATCACCGATTTTATCTGAAGATCGCGCTAAGGCTATGCTTGATCAGTTTGCCCAAGATATTCGCAGCGGTAAGGCGGATTTTGCGAGCTTAGCTCGCCAATATTCTGAAGACCCAGGTTCTGCCACCAAAGGCGGCGAGCTAGGATGGGCCGACCCACGCATGTACGTTCCTGCGTTTGCGCAAACCTTAGAAGAGCTCAATCCTGGTGAGCTGAGTGCACCGTTTCGCTCAAGCCACGGCTGGCACATAGTGCAATTAGAAGATAGCCGCACCACAGATGCCACCGCGAAGATGAACATTAATCAGGCGCAGCAATTAATTTACCGCCGTAAATTCAATGAAGAATTACAGCTATGGTTAGATGAAATGCGCTCTGAAGCCTATATTGAAATCTTCAATAATAACAATAGCCAAGGATAATTGACTTTGACAATCAAACGCATTGCTATCACTCCGGGTGAACCTGCTGGCATAGGACCCGATCTCGTTGTCCAAATTGCTCAGCAGCACTGGAATGCGCAATTGGTTGTCTGCGCCGATCCTGATCTATTAATGAATCGGGCTCAACAGTTAGGATTACCATTAACCTTAGAGCCCTATCAGCCAGAGGTTGCGCCCAAGGCGCAGCGCGCTGGCACCTTAACCATAAAGCCATTTTCATTAGCAGAACCCTCTATTTGCGGTCAGCTCAACGAAAATAATAGCGCTTATGTGGTCGACACTTTAAGATACGCCGGCGAGCGCAACATGTGCGGCGATTTTGACGCTGTCGTGACAGGTCCGGTGCACAAAGGCATTATCAATCAAGCGGGCATTCCCTTTAGCGGACATACCGAGTTTTTTGCTCAACAAGCAAAATGCCAAGATGTGGTAATGCTGCTTACTTGCCCTGGTTTACAAGTGGCCTTAGTGACGACCCATATCCCATTGGCGTACGTGGCAAAAGCCATCACTCACGACAGATTAGTGCATATAATTACTATCTTGCACCAAGAGTTAAAAGCAAAATTTGCCATTAACGATCCTAAAATCTATGTGTGTGGACTTAATCCGCACGCGGGTGAAGATGGTCATCTTGGCCGCGAAGAAATTGACATTATCATTCCTGCGCTCAATCAGCTCAGAAATGAGTTCGCTATGAATATTACCGGCCCATTGCCGGCGGACACCTTGTTCCAACCTAAATACCTTGATGATGCCGATGTCGTATTGGCCATGTATCATGATCAAGGTTTACCTGTGTTAAAAGCACAGGGATTTGGGAAGTCAGTGAATATTACGCTGGGGCTGCCTTACATACGCACCTCAGTGGATCACGGCACCGCCTTGGAACTTGCTGGCACAGGAACAGCCGACACTGGCAGCTTAGTCTGCGCCCTGAATAAGGCCATTGAACTGGCCTCCAACTGAATTTATACAAATCCATGAGCAATAGAGTCCATTTAGGCCACACGGCCAGAAAACGCTTCGGTCAGAACTTTTTAACCGATTACAACATTATTAACCGTATTGTTGGTGCAATCGCACCAGACAATGACCACGTGATGGTGGAAATTGGTCCAGGTCTTGCCGCATTAACTGAGCCAGTAGCTGACGCCGTTGATAACTTAACTGTGGTGGAGTTAGACCGCGATCTGGTTGAGCGTTTAAAGCAGCACCCAGTGCTGAAAGATAAGCTGACTATTTACCAAGGCGATGCCTTACAGTTTGATTTTGCGCAGCTCCTGCAGCCAGGCAAGAAATTAAAAGTATTTGGTAACTTACCTTACAATATTTCTACGCCATTAATGTTCCATTTGTTTGAGTTTGCTGAACATATTGAGAACATGCACTTCATGCTGCAAAAAGAAGTGGTGTTACGCTTATCAGCAGCGCCAGGTTGCAAAGCTTATGGCCGTTTAACAGTAATGGCCCAATACTTCTGCCAAGTGGTACCTGTATTAGAAGTACCACCAGAAAGCTTCACACCAGCTCCTAAAGTAGACTCTGCCGTTGTGCGCTTACTGCCTTATGAAGTTAAGCCATGGCCATGTGACGATCTTGCTGTGATGCAAAAGGTAACGACGACAGCCTTTCATATGCGTCGTAAAACTTTACGCAATAACCTCAAAGGATTATTGAATGATGCTGACTTTGCGAGCTTAAATATCGACGCCACGCTACGCCCTGAGCAAATCAGTGTGCAGCAATATGTCGCTATGGCTAACTTAGTGTGTCGCCGCGGCTAAATTAACGGACAATGCAAAGGAAATGCGGATGAGCGGACTGGAATCCTCGATATCTATTGAAGTGGTGACTGAGTATAACGCGCAGCAATCCTCTCCCAGTGAAGATAAATACCTGTTCAGTTATACCATCACCATCATTAATCACGGTGACCAGCCTGCGACATTAAAGGCGCGTCACTGGATTATTACCGATGCCAATGGCCATAAGAGTGAAGTCCAAGGCGCGGGCGTGGTTGGAGAAACCCCTACCATAGCTGTGAACTCGGCCTTCCAATATACCAGCGGCACCATTTTAGAAACACCTATTGGTATTATGCAGGGCTCCTACGTGATGGAAAGTGCGGCCGGTGAGAGATTTCAAGCCGCGATTAAGCCTTTCAGATTAGCCGTACCGGGTTTGCTGCACTAGGAGATGTTGTGGCTCACTATTTTGTAGGAGACATTCAAGGTTGTTATCAAGAGCTGAGCCTGTTACTTGATAAAGTGGATTTCAATCCTTCTAAAGATCAACTCTGGGCCGTCGGCGACTTAGTGGCTAGAGGCCCGGACTCATTAGCCGTACTGAGATTATTTCAATCCCTTGAGGATGCTGGCAATCTGGTACTAGGCAATCATGATTTACATCTACTTGCTGTATTTGCTGGTCTAAAAAAAGCAAAAGCTTGCGATAATCTCCAGCCAATTTTAGCCGCCGAAGATGGCGACTCCTTGATCAACTTCTTACGCTGTCAGCCGTTAATGCGCGAATTACCTGAGCATAAAATCATCATGACTCATGCTGGCGTGCCGCCGCAATGGGATCTTGAGACCTTACGACGAGAATCAAAACAAGTGAGCGAAGCACTCATGGCTGATGATTATCTCGAAGCGCTCATCGCCAAGATGTATACCCAAACCGCTGAAAACTGGTCGGAATCACTCACTGGCGTAGATAGGTTACGTTACTGCATTAATGCGCTCACCCGCATGCGCTTTTTGCATCGCGATGGTTCACTCGATTTTGAATGTAAAGAGTCACCACAAACAGTTCAAAGCAACGATTTAGCCCCATGGTTTACCTTTACAGGACAATTACCCCAAGATTACCACATTATCTTTGGTCACTGGGCTGCCCTCATGGGACAAACCGATAATGAGCGCATGCTTGCCTTAGATACCGGCTGCTGCTGGGGTGAACACTTAACTTTGTATCATCTGGAAAAGAACGAGCGCATTACTCAACAATCATTAAGATAGCGCTGCTGGGCTACATGCTGACTGCCTGTTTAAATATCTGTTAAGTACTGTAACTTTGAGCCTAAGCCATAACGTGCATAACGCTCATAACTACGCGAATTCTTTGGCATGAATAAGTATGAAGTATCGGCGCTATGCCAATCAGCACAGCGCCTGCAATTTTTTACTATTTCAGGTTTTACCTATCCAAGCTAGCCTTGCTTAAGCAAATTGATAAACCGATATTTTATGCCACTATCGTTTTGATGTTGCTCTTCAGATTCAATCGCCCAATTGAATACTTGCCAATCCGGAAAGTGAGTATCCCCGTCAACATCAAGATCAATCAAGGTCAAATATAGCTTATCGGCCTGCGGCAATAACTGCCGATACAACTCACCTCCCCCTATCACCACTAACTCATCACACTCTGTCACTAGCGCTTTTGCTTCATCAAAGCTACTCACTCGCGTAACTCCGGCGGCTTGCCATGATGCATCGCGAGTCATGACTATATTCAGGCGCCCAGGTAAGGCTCTACCAATCGATTCATAGGTTTTTCTTCCCATCAATATAGGCTTGCCCAGGGTCATGGCTTTAAAGTGCTGTAAATCTTCTTTTAAGTGCCATGGCATAGTATTGTTTTTGCCAATTACACGATTATTGGCCATTGCCGCTATCATGGCTATCTGCACTGTGAGCTCCTTATATACTGAGTCGAGTGACATCATAAACTAAAGATGGCAAAGCCTAACCAAAAGCAAGGTTCTCGACAATAAAGTGAATGTGAATAATTTGGCTTGAACCCATTCATGCCTAGAGTGGCAATCACAGTCAAAACGGCTGCAGGATAAACTAATTCGATGCTAAAGAGCAAAACGGATAGCGGAAGTAACGAGCTTTTGAGGTTATTGAAGGCTTAGATTTGGATAAGGATTAACGAGCAACAAAACGTGAAGTATTTGAAGGGATAATTGGCAGGGCTAACTGATTACACTGATGGAGAAACTAAGAGGCTATTTAGAGGGCGTTCAAAATTCTGGAGGGCGTTCAAAATTCTGTGTCAGGCTAATTTTTAAATTTCTAGCACGCTATCTAAACGCCCTTCAAAATAAATCGCTAACTGAGATAAACAAAGGCTCCAATTGTGGATTGGCATGGTCCATTTATCTGAGGCGTTTAATATGCCTGCATAAAGTAGCTTCAACAAGCTATTTTCATTAGGAAAAGCACCTTTGGTTTTGGTGAGCTTTCTAAATTGGCGATGTACCGCCTCAACGGCATTGGTCGTGTAAATCACTTTCCTGATATGTTCTGGGTACCTAAAATAATGGGACAAATTATGCCATTTGCGACGCCAAGAGTTGATTACCAGCGGATAAGCATCACCCCATTTGGCCTCCAGTTCGTCCAATGCCATCTCTGCGGCTTCTTTACTCACGGCTCGATACACAGGCTTTAAATCAGCCATAAACGCTTTCTGATGTTTTGAGGCGACATACTTCATTGAGTTGCGGATCTGGTGGATAACACATAGCTGTGTTTCCGTATTAGGGAAGATACTGGCTATCGCCTCAGGGAAACCGGTCAAGCCGTCAACACAGGCGATAAGAATATCTTTTACACCACGATTATTAAGATCGGTCAGTACGGATAGCCAGTAATTAGCGCCTTCATTTTCGGATAAATGAAGCCCTAAAATTTCCTTTTTTCCTTTCATATTAAGCGCTAACAATGTGTAAACGGCTTTACTGACGTAACGCCCATCCTCTTTGACTTTATAATGTATCGCATCAAGCCAAACGATAGGATAATGGCTATCTAATGGGCGCTGTTGCCACGCTTTAAGTTCGGGGATGAGTTTGTCAGTGATAGCACTGACTGTTGCGTTAGATACATTGATCCCATACATATCTTCAACATGTTGATTAATATCGCGATAGCTCATACCTATACTGAACATCGATAACACTTTACGTTCGATTTCATCGGTTAGCGTAGTTTGATTTTTATTAATCAACTGAGGTTCAAAAGTGCCATTGCGGTCTCTAGGGGTGTCTAACTCAAAGTTACCGGACGGATGCTTAATGGTCTTAGGGGTTTTGCCATTTTTACGATTAGGCAGAGGATCATGCGCTAAATGCTGCTCAAGCTCAGCCTGGAGAGCCGCTTCAGTGAGTTGCTTGATCAGTGGACCAAGAATGCTGTCTTTACCTGTGAGGCTTTTACCTGACTGCAGATCTTTAAGGGCTTGTTCGAAGTTAAAAGGTTGGGTCATGTGTCATTCCTGTTTTTGAATATTTTACTGAAATGACACAGAATTATGAACACTACCGCTATTTAAGATATCCACTAAGATAGCCATTTCTATAAGATAAGAGCAGTTACGCTGCTCTTATCTTTAAACGCTTGCCAACTTCTATCGCATGCTTGATGCTCAAGATTAAGCACAGACAAATTGCTTAACGAGTCTAATGCATCCACTCGAACACATTAGACTTAGCTCATTAAGCTCGCTGTGATTAACGTTGGTAGATGACCTCAACGTCATAGTCATCTTCATCCCAATCTTCATCATCGAGATCATCTTCAACGATTTCGAGGTTAGATTGATGATAGTTGTCCCACTTAAATTCAACTTCCGCATCCGGATCGACACGACGATCTTCAATCGGTAAGGTGTTGATGTAATCCATCAGCTTTGAACTTAAGGCTTCAGTACCAGTACGGGTGAAAGCAGAGATAGTGAAGACTTCACCTTGCCAATCAAGATCGCGCACGATTTGATTAACTTTCTCTTGTACTTCTTCTTCCAGCATTAAGTCTGATTTGTTAATCACTAACCAGCGAGGCTTCTCGGCAAGTTTTGGTGAATATTTTTCCAGTTCAGCAACGATAGCACGCGCTGATTCAACTGGATTGCTACCATCGATAGGCTCAATATCAAGCACATGCAGCAGAATACGACAACGCTCTAAGTGCTTAAGGAAGCGAATACCTAAACCAGCACCGTCAGCGGCGCCTTCGATTAAGCCTGGGATGTCAGCAATAACGAAACTTTGACCAGGGCGTGGATTCACTACACCTAAGTTAGGCACTAAGGTCGTGAAAGGATAATCCGCCACTTTAGGTTTAGCGCGTGATACAGCGCGAATTAAGGTAGATTTACCCGCATTAGGCATACCTAACAAACCGACGTCAGCCAGCAATAATAGCTCTAAACGTAAGCTGCGTACTTCACCTGGAGTACCTAAGGTTTTTTGTCTTGGAGCACGGTTAGTACTACTCTTAAAACGAGTGTTACCTAAACCGTGGAAACCACCTTTAGCGACGAGTAACTTTTGACCGTGCTTAGTCAAGTCACCTAAAGTCTCAGCCGTTTCATCATCGACAGTGCGAGTACCCACAGGGACTTTTAAGAATAAGTCTTCGCCAGCGCGACCAGTACAATCACAGCTGCTACCGTTCTTACCGCGTTCAGCCATGTGAAAACGCTCAAAGCGATAATCGATTAGCGTGTTGAGGTTTTCATCAGCAACCAAATACACATTACCGCCATCACCGCCGTCACCACCATTGGGACCACCATCTGGCACATACTTTTCACGTCTAAAGCTCACACAACCGCTACCGCCGTCGCCCGCTTCAACTCTGATTACTGCCTCATCGACAAACTTCATATCTATTCCAATACCGTTAACTAACTATGCATAAGGCGGTAATTCTGGCAGTGACATGAAAGCCCATGCTGCAAAAACCACACCTTGAGTGACAGCGACGCCGCCAACATTTGCGAAATTATACTGCTATCTTGGCTAGAGCGCCAAAGCAATTGCTTTTTATTGTCTCTAGCAAAAACAAAAGCCCCACCAATGGCGGGGCTTAATCGTTTAAGCAAATTCGACTATTAGTCTTGGATGCTAACAAACTTACGGTTGTTAGGACCTTTAACTTCGAACTTAACTTTACCGTCAGTCAGAGCAAACAAGGTATGGTCGCGACCTAAACCTACGTTTACACCGGCGTGGAACTTAGTACCACGTTGACGAACGATGATGTTACCAGCCAAAACTGATTCGCCACCGAAGCGCTTTACACCAAGACGTTTACTTTCTGAATCGCGGCCGTTACGAGTAGAACCGCCAGCTTTTTTATGTGCCATGAGTTAGACTCCTAATTAAGCGCTGATAGCAGTGATTTTAACTTCAGTGAACCACTGACGGTGGCCCATTTTCTTTTCGTGGTGCTTACGACGGTTAAACTTCTGGATGATAACCTTCTCGCCGCGACCATGGTTGATAACGGTAGCAACAACTTTGCCACCAGCAACCAGTGGAGCGCCCACTTTCACGTTTTCGCCATCAGCAATCAGCAGAACTTGATCGAATTCGATAGTTTCGCCGGTAGCAACTTCAATTTTCTCTAAACGAACTGTATGACCTTCAGCAACACGGTGTTGCTTACCGCCACTTTGAAAAACAGCGTACATAGCTATTTCACTCCAAATTGCGACACGCTGGTCCCACTTAGTAGGGACGGCAGGGTGCTCAAAAAACTTTATTGACAATGGTCGCGGAGTTTACGCGAAGAAGTACTATCAGGCAAGAGCAAATTATGAAAGATTAAAAAAAGATCGGTTTAACTCTCACAATACTGCTTCTACTACTGTCTAGTACCAGCATTTTTAGTTATATTTGGCTGTATAAAAAAGCCTTCTATAGGGCTGAACTTAATTTACACCTCCCTGGAACCAGAGTCTATATGGATTTACATGCCATCCGCGAGCTTGCTGACAACGACATGCAAGCAGTTAACCAACTGATTTATAAGCAGCTTGAGTCAGATGTCGCCCTGATTAACCAATTAGGATTCTATATTATCAATGGTGGGGGAAAGCGTTTAAGACCCTTACTATCAGTATTAGCAGCCCGCGCTGTTGATTATCGAGGCGAAGCTCACCTTAAATTAGCCGCCATTATTGAATTCATTCATACCGCATCTTTACTGCATGACGACGTTGTTGATGAGTCCACCATGCGCCGCGGTCGTAAAACCGCCAACGCCATGTTTGGTAATAGTGCTAGCGTATTAGTGGGTGACTTTCTTTATACCCGCTCATTTCAAATGATGACTGAGCTGGAAAGCATGAAGGTATTAACCGTACTGGCCGATGCCACCAACGTGTTAGCCGAAGGCGAAGTGCTGCAGTTAATGAACTGCAATGACCCAGACACCACAGAACAAAGCTACATGCGCGTGATTTATTGCAAAACAGCTAAGTTATTTGAAGCCGCGACGCAACTTGTCGCCGTACTTGCTGGCAGCGATAAGTCATGGGAAAAAGCATTAGGTGATTATGGTAAGTATTTAGGTACGGCTTTTCAGCTCACTGACGATTTACTCGATTACACCGCTGATGCAGAAGAGTTAGGTAAGAATATTGGTGATGACTTAGCAGAAGGTAAACCAACGCTACCACTTATCTATGCGATTAAACATGGCAGCCCAGCAGAGCAAGAAATGATCCGTCACGCCATTGAACACGGCGATGGCACTAAGGATATCGATGCTATTATTGCTGCGCTGCGTCACTGCGGCGCTTTGGAATACACTCATCAACGTGCGTTAGAAGAATCACAAAAAGCCATTGATGCCTTAAGCGTATTACCCGATAGCGATTATAAAACAGCATTAGTGTCACTGGCTAAACTAGCCGTTGCCCGTAATCATTAAGCGCATATTGTCTTAATTAGCTTAATGACAGTAGCAACAAGTTAAAGCAGTGCTTTGGCTTGTTGCTCATATCAATCAGTCTTCCGCACTCACTTAACACCACAAACGACACAAACGTTTTAATCAACTGTAAGCGCTCAATATCTAATCGCACCAACAACTGCTTTACCCAGCTTGCCAATAAGGATAAAGTCTTACCACTTAACGATAAAAATCTAAGCCTAACCAACAAAGATGTTATGTTATGGCTCAACACTTTTGAAGATATAATAAACGTGAAAAAACACTCAGGCTTTACTCTGATTGAACTCGTAGTCGTCATTATTATCCTTGGAATCTTGGCGGTTGTTGCGGCGCCTAAATTTATTAACCTTGAAAATGATGCCTTAGACTCCAGTGTTAAAGGCGTCGGCGGCGCTTTTAAATCGGCGGTTGATATGGCTCATAGCGCTTGGATTGCTAAAGGCGCATCCGGCCCGATGGAAGATGTACCTATTTACTCTAACAATGCAGATCGCTCCGGTACCTTAGATATCAATGCCAATGGGTGGCCAGCGCAGCATTTTCTTGGTCCAGTAGAAGAAAGCCCAAGCCTTGATAGTGTTGACGATTGCATGTCTGTATGGCGCATATTGTTTGCAGGCGCAGAGCCTAGCGTATCAGACGCTGCTGAGACAGATAAGACTACCTATAAAGCCAATTATACCGCAGCCGGTCAATGCCGCTTCGTGTTAGAGCGCGATAATAGCTATTACATAGATTACAACTCAAACACAGGTAGCGTGATTACTCACATTCCTTAATGCTTAGATAATCCTCATCGATGCAAATCTAGTGAGATGAACTGACTTCACTAAGCTCATCTCACTAAGCCCATAACATAAAGCTCATAACATAAGGCTCAGCACATAAAGTTGATCTCGTTAAGTTCATCCCGTTAAGTACAACTCACTCGTTAAGCATGCCCAATAGCTAAGCTTGAGCCTTATATCTGCCAATCAATCGGAGTTTGGCCGTTTTCTAGCAGTAACTCATTGATAGTCGAGAAATGCCGGCACCCAAAAAAACCGCGATAGGCAGATAACGGCGAAGGATGGGGGCCAGTTAATACCTTGTGATGCGCCGCAGTAATCACCTTACCTTTCTTGATGGCATGACTGCCCCAAAGCACAAAAATAATCGGTTGTGTTTGCTGATCTAACAGTTCAAGTACGGCGCCCGTAAACGTTTCCCAGCCAGCCTTGGCGTGCGAGTGAGCCTTGCCCTGTTCAACGGTTAATACTGTGTTGAGCATTAACACCCCTTGCTGCGCCCATGACTCAAGAAAACCATGATGAGGAATAGTAAACCCCTCAATATCCGTGGCTAATTCTTTATACATGTTCACTAATGATGGCGGCGTTTTCACCCCAGGTTGCACTGAAAAACACAAACCATGAGCCTGCCCTGCTCCGTGATACGGATCTTGCCCCAAAATCACCACCCGCACTTGCGCTAATGGCGTTAATTCAAAGGCGCGGTACACATCACTTGCTGGCGGAAAAATAGTTTTAGTTTGGCGCTCAACAGCTACAAACTGCTCAAGGATTTTAAAATAGGCTTGCTGCTGCTCAGCGGCAATAAAGGCTGACCAATGGGTATGATTTGACATGCTAGCTCCGCGGCTTACTCTGATGGCGCAAGGGTAAGAGTTAAGTCGCCGCAGAGCAAGCATAGACGTTATTCTTGATGAAAAGCCGTTTCGCGTTCAAAAGAACATAGCCGCGGGCGCAGATGCAGACGAGCTAGGTGGGCGAAGTGAGCTAAACGAATCAAGATGGCCATACATAGCTTGCGGGCGGTATTCCCAAACGGATTCAATTAAATCTGCAGTTAAACACTCATTAGGAGTGCCACTAATAACCATGTTGCCTTGGTTTAACACCATAATTTGGTCAGCATATCGCGCGGCTTGATTAATATCGTGTAGTACACTTATCACGCAAAATGGCCTCTCTTTAGCTAAGGTCTGCAATAAGCCTAACACCCTGTGTTGCTGCGCTAAATCGAGCGCCGAGGTGGGCTCATCAAGCAATAACACCGCAGGCCTCGGTGCTTGCGTTAATTGCACTAGTACTCTGGCAATATGCACCCGCTGTTTTTCACCACCGGATAATGCGGGATAGCTCTGCTGCGCCAAATGGGTTAACTGCAATTGCTCGAGCATGGCAGCAACGCGCTCCTCCCCCGCCTTCATATCTAGGCTCAAGGGATAAAGCCCCATGGCAACCACTTGCTGCACAGTAAAAGGAAAGTTCAGACTCGCGTATTGCGGCAATACCGCCATTTGCCGCGCAAGCTCAAGGCGCGGCCAATTTGTAAGCTCTCGATCATAAAGACTTATCTTGCCAGTATGCACTTTTGTATCTTGGCTAATACATTTTAATAAACTCGATTTGCCCGCACCATTAGGCCCAAGCAGCGCAGTAAAAGAGCCATAACTAAAGCGTGCATTGATATCGCGCAAAATAACTTTATGGCCTTGCTGCACACTTAACTCTGTAATAGTTAAACACTGATGTTGAGCCACCACATACTCCTTAGCCGAGTGCGATGCGCACAGGGTAAAATTCAATTACGCTAAAATCATTCGTTCTACAGCATTCTTGTTAAACCATTCTGTCTCAATAAATGTTTCTACACCAATCTATGGCGCTGTTTGAGTAGCAAGTAGATAAAGAATGGCGCGCCGATTAAGGCGGTGATGAGTCCTACAGGCACTTCTGCGGGGGCCATTAATACTCGCGAGCCAATATCCGCTAAGGCTAACAATATCGCGCCAAGCACAGCGCTCATGGGCAGTAACTGACGATGATCTGGCCCTAATAGCATTCTGACTATGTGCGGCACCACTAAGCCAATAAAGCCAATAATACCGGTCGCAGCAACGCTGACGCCGACACCTAAGGCGCACAATAAAATCATGCGGTATTTTAAGCGCTCAACATCTATGCCTAAATGGCGCGCCTCAGCCTCGCCTAACAACAAGGCATTAAGCGCGTTCGCATGGCGTTGAAATTGCCAAGATAAAATGACTAAGACAGCAAAAGTGAGCCACACATAATCAAAACTCGCGCCAGCAATGGAGCCCATTTGCCAGAGACTTAAATCCCGTAAGGCGCTATCGCTCGCAAGATAAGTCAGCACCCCAATGCCAGCACCAAATAAGGCAGATACCGCAACGCCTGCCAGCAATAACATCACCACAGAAGTACCATCGCGACTTGCCGCCAATTGATACACCAATAAGGTCGTACCTAATCCCCCCGCAAATGCTGCCATGGCCAGTAAGCTTGCGGGCGCCACAGGCAAGAGCACTATGCAAATAGCCGCCCCTAACGCAGCGCCTGTAGATACCCCAATAATGCCAGGATCGGCTAATGGGTTGCGAAATAAGCCCTGCATCACAGCGCCCGCTTGCGCCAACATGGCGCCAACTGTCATGGCCAGCAAGGTTCTTGGCAAACGTATGCTATCAATCACCATTTGCTCGTGGGGCGCTATGGCAAACGCATCCATAGCGGTCAAACTATGGATCAGTGCTTTTAATGCTGAACCAAAACCTATGGCTAGTGGGCCAACACTGATAGAAATAATGCAGGTAATCACTAACAGCACTAGTGCGCTATTTCGATAAAAAGAATAATTAGCCACTACGGATAATCCTTAATCTGGCTTGAATGCTGAGTGCCTAAATACAAGCACTGGCAAAGCAGTTAATTTAGGTCGATTAATTGTTCCGCTAACTCATTGGCCGCTTGTAAGCTGCTGATCCCCAAGCCGCCAATTAAGGCATGACTATTGATGGGATACACAGATCCTTGCAGCACCGCCTTGGCATGCTGCAATAATGGCATTTGTTGCAGCAATAATTGCTTAGCATCCATTGGCGTTTCATCACGCACGCTTACAATAATCACATCAGCATCAAGCGCTAAAATCCCTTCTTGTGACACACTTTTATAGCCCTCAAAATCCGCAGCATTCTTGCCACCGGCTAAATTAATAATCACATCACCGGCTGACCCTTTACCCCCTACTCGCGCTGGGCGCTCTGGCATCATTAGCATAAACAGCACCTTAGGCGCCGCGGGGGCTACTTGCTGCTGCTTTTGCTGCAATAGCGCAAAGTCGCGATCAAGTTTGATTTTAAGCTGTTGAGCCTGAGTTTCACTGCTGAGTAACCGCCCTAGCGCATCAATATTACTCAGCAAACTTAAATAGTTAGTGGGGATAGGCAATTGCACGACATTTACCCTAGCGGCGCGCACTCTATCTATGGTGGTTTTAGGCCCCATTTCAGCGGTTCCAATCAATACGCTAGGTTGCAACGCCAAAATACCTTCGGCCGACAAGGCCCTGTGATAGCCCAAAGTGGTTAGCGACAAATCAGCAGGTGCTTGGCTACTGGCATCAATGGCCACTAACTGTGAACCTGCATCGAGCGCTAAAATTAATTCAGTTACGCCCGCGCCCGCCGCCACTACCTTGGCATTAGCACTAACACCTGCACTAACTTCAGTACTGGCAGCATTAGCTGCAACACACATCCACGATGACAAGCACAATACACTCACCAACAACCTCAACATAGTTATCTCCTTGTTAGCCAAAACGCGCGCACTCGGCGCTTATGGCTCCATTAAAATTTGGGTTTGACTAATTTTGTGTGCCTGTAACATGGCAAGCAATTGCAGCAACAACTGCACTTCGGCCTGCTTGTCGGCGGCAACTATCACTTCAAGTTCTGGCTCCACAGTTAAGCGCCGCGCAACTTCAGCACTAAAATCACTAAAGGCTGCATAGCTGTGGCCATCAATCGCCCAGTACGGCGCCTTTGCCATCACATTCACACTGATATTGGGCTTAGGCGCTAATACTTGCGCCTGCTCGCCGCCGCTCGTGGGCACATCAACCGGCAAAGCTAATAATTGGGTGTTGGCGGTCAGCATTAGAAACACTAACAAGATGAAAATGATGTCGATAAGCGCGGTTAAATCTATGCTGAGCTCTTGATTATCCGCGCCTTTATCAAGCTCTATCACTGCGTGCCCCCATGATATACAGCAAGCTCTGGTGTTAACCCCGCCTTGCTATGCACGCCATCAAGCCATAAATTAAGCTCAGTTAAGCCATGCCCGGTGCGCCGACATGTATCTACCACCCAAATATTCATGATTTGTGAAAACGTTAGTGCAGGCAGCGCAATCACTAAGCCTGCGGCCGTAGTATTCATGGCAAGGCCAAGACCTGCGCTTAACATGGCGGGAGTAATGGGGCCAGCGCTCTGGCCTAAACCAGCAAACATGTCAATGAGGCCAAGCACTGTCCCTAATAGGCCAAGCAAAGGACTGATGACACCTATGGCTTGTAGCACCTTGATACCAAACAATAATTGCCGCTGCTCTTTGGCGAGCCACAAGGTCATTAAGGCTTCGCGATCGCGGCGGTGATGGGTTTTGCTATGCAGTAACATTAGGCTACCTCGGGCCAGCATGTCTTGGCGCGTACTGGCGCAAGATTCAAGCTTATCAATGGCTAAACTTGAAACCTTAACCGGAATAATTTGCTGCAATTGCTGGCGAAAAAACTGAGGTCGATGGCGCAAATTAACCAGTATAAAAGCCAAGCGCTCAACAATAATGACCAAGGTCACTAAGGCGCAGCAGACTAGCGGCCAAGTAAGCACGCCTAGATTGAGATCAGCAGCTAACATTGAATTTCCTTACTAATTTAGAGCGAAACGAACCGGCACTTCGACGCGAAACAAACCCGCGCTTAAGTGATTTGGTGCCAAAAAATGCCATGTTTTTACCGCGGCCAGTGCCGCCTCATCTAATACTCGATGACCACTGCTAGTCAGCACAGACAGCGATTGCGCTTGACCATAGTGGTTAAAGAACACTTCAAGCTGCACTGTGCCTTCAAGGCCACGCTTTCTTGCTAATTTGGGATACGTCGGCGGCGTTGGCGCACTGGCATAATCTGCCTTACTGAGTGACACCGGCGCCGCCTTTGATTGAGGCTGAGATAAATACTGAGGCTGCGCATTGGCACTACTGTCTAACATTGAATTTGGCATACGACTTGAGGCAGTTAACGGTTCAACCCTATTAACTTTTGCGGCCTCATTAAGCGCAAGCGCACTCTCATTAAGCACTGTCGTAGCCTCATCATCTTGGACAGTTTCAGTCGCTGGCGCATTGTTACTGGCCTGAGCCTTAGGCCTAGCTTCACTGCTGAATGGCTTTGATGGCACAGAGCGTTCAGAGGTCATTGCTGGATTAATTACTGGCTTATGAACCCCTGTCTCGAGTGGTTTTTCTGCCGTTTTAGTCACTATTGAGCTATTTGGTGAGCTTGGTGCGCTTAACGCATGCGCATGCGAAACGGCAGCAACTATTGGTTCAGATGCTGACTCAGATTTTATCTGAGTCGTTGCCGCAGTTAACTGCAATTGCAACCTCTGGCTTACCTCATGGCCTACCCCAGATTTAATGGCCATAGGTTCTGAGTGCTGGGCAAATGCTATAGCGCACAATGCCAGCGCCAAGGGCGAACATAATAAATAGCGTTTAGGCGTCACAGCGCACTCTCCCAGCCAAAAGTAACCAAGTATCCCTATCCGTGCTTTTAGGCATGCAAGCTTCCATGCTAATCACCACTCCAAGTTGCTGCCACATGAGCTAAGCCACATGAGTTAATGCCGCGCTAGCAAGGACTCAAGTGTTAGTTTCTCAATCAAAATCAATCACTATCTCACCCTTAACATCAGCTTATGCCCAAGCTTTCGCTAATTAGGATACTCAAGCATTAGCTCAAATACAAATGGTAATAATTATCATTTGATCTATTATTTATATTGAAGTAGAGTGCGTGACGTTCGAGTGAACACTGCCAATAACGCCCAACTACTGCGGAACAACAAGGCTGAGGCTTATCGCTACTGCGCTGATTTTAATCATAAAAGGATATTGTACATGTCGGTAAAACCTCTGACCTTGGCCGTTTTAGCAGGACTTAATCTCATCCCTTTGGCTCATGCCACCAGCCCAAATCAAACATTGACTGAAGTCTTAGTCAGCGCAAGTCGCATTGAAGAGCAAGCCTCAGATTCAAGTCGCTCGGTCGCTGTGATAGATGAGCAAGAAATCGCAGTGACTCAACCTCAGTCAGTTCCACAAGCGCTCGCTGGGGCTGCCAACGTCAATGTGACCAATGGCCCAAGAGCGAGCAGTCAAGCCGTTGAAATTCGTGGTATTGGCGGTGATAGAGTGCTGCAAACTGTTGATGGCACCAGGCAAAACACCAGTTCAGGCCATAGAGGCACCTACTTTTTAGACCCAGAAATGCTCAAATCCATCGAAGTCATTCGCGGCCCTGCCAGCAGCCTGTGGGGCAGCGGCGCCATTGGCGGCGTAGTGGCGCAAAATACCCGTTCAGCTAAAGATTTTTTAGAGGACGAGCAATCATTCGGCGGGTATATCAAGCAAGGTTATGAAGCCAATGGTGATAGAACCAAAACCAGCGGCGCGCTCTTTGGACAAGATGATGCTTGGGATTGGTTAGTCAATGGTGCTTACTTTGATGGAAATAACATTGATTTAGGCAACGGCCAGCAATTACAACACAGTGGTAATAATGGTTATTCGTCAATGGCTAAACTTGGCTGGCAAGCCAATGATCTTAATCGCCTGCAATTAACCGGGCGCGTTAATCAGATTAATGAACTGGTTCCAAGTAACCCAGGTGCAGACGTTGGCCGCAGCGTGCCATTAGTGCAGCGCAATACTGACGATAAGCACCTAAGTCTTGATTATCAGTTCCAATCAAGCAGCAGTGCGTTACTCGATGGCAATGCCAAGCTGTATTACAACCAAGCTAAGTATGATGAACAGCGCATCGCACTTAAACAAACCGACAACACTGACTATCAAACCTTAGGCTTTAGCTTGGTTAATCGCTCACGCTTTGGCGAGCTAGCCTTTATTTACGGTCTTGATGGCTATCAAGATAAATTATCGACAGTGCGCGATGACAGCGGCCAAGTAGGCCAACGCCCCGATGATATTGACGCCAACGCTAAGGTTTGGGGCAGCTTTATTCAGGCCGATATTCCACTGCTTGAGCATGTCACCTTAAGCCCAGCATTAAGATACGATAGCTTTAACAACACCAGTGACAGCTTAGATTTATCCAGTCGTGATGATAAATGGTCGCCATCTGTGGGGCTTACTTGGAAAACCGCTCAGTGGCTCACGTTAAGCGCTCGTTACGATCAGGCGTTTCGCGCCCCGAGCATGACCGAGATGTTCTCAACCGGTAGCCATTACTGCATTCCATCCATCCCAGGCTTTTTACCCAATGGATTATGTAACCGCTTTAAAATCAACCCCGACCTACAAGCCGAAACCGCTCGCAATAAAGAGTTAAAAGCGCAAGTGCAGTTAAGCGAGCTCATGGGTGATGATGACTTAAGCTTGAGCCTTAACTTATTTCGCAATGACATCGATGACTTCATTATTCAGCAAGTTGAAAATCCGCTCATGGGCATCCCAGGCTTTGAGCAAACAACCACTTGGAATAACGTGCAAGACGCGAAATTACAAGGTTTTGAATTTAATGCGCGCTATCGCATCGAGCAAACACACCTAAGCCTCGACTATGGTCAAACTCAAGGCACAGATAATGCTACCGGCGAATATTTAGAGAGCATTCCGGCTAATAAGCTCACCATCGACTTAAGCCAAGGCCTGTGGAGTAACGATGTCACTCTAGGCACGCGCTACATGTATACCGCAAGCCAAAATAAGCTGCCAAGTACCTCAAGCCACACTGACTTTGACGCTTATGGATTATGGGACGTCTATGTCGCGTGGGAGCCATCAAGTGGCAGCTTAAACGGTTTACGCCTAGATGCTGGCATAGACAATTTAACCGATGAGTATTACCGCCAAGCATGGCAGACCTTGTACTCCCAAGGCCGTAATTTCAAATTATCCGCGCGCTTTACTTTCTAAGGCTCACTATGAATATGATTAACCACCACATAATAGCCACCTTGCAGGCAGAACCCCAAGCAAGCCCAAGTGATCTCGCCCAAAAGCTTGAAGTCAGTGAACTCTTGATTTATCAGCATTTACCGCCACAGCAAGTGCATTGGCTGCCAAGCGCGCTGGCGCAAGAGTTACTTGAAGCCCTGCCAGAGTGGGGCAACTTAATGACCATAGTGCTGCTCGCAGGTAATGTTTTTGAATTTAAAGGCCCTTTCCCTAAAGGCAAACTCGGGCTCGGGTATTTTAATCTCTACAGTAAGCACGATGGCATGTATGGCCACTTGTTACTGTCAAGCTTTGCCGCCATTGCGCTCGTAAGCCGCCCTCTGCGCGGGCGAGCAAGCTATGCCATCTGCTTTTTTGCGGCCAGTGGCGATGTCATTTTCAAGATTTATTTAGGGCGAGATCAAGCGGGAGAATTATTCCCAGAACAAGTACACAATTTCAATCAACTTAAACAGTTAACCGCAGACTGTTAAATCGAAATCATAGCAACTGACGGCTCGCCGCAGTGCAGGACAAATAGAGGCCACAATGACAACCCGTATTGAACAACGCATCGATGAACAGCAGGCTGAAAACCACACGCAAGAACGTTTAGCCAGTAAACTATTGCCTGAAATTAATCAATTTAAACACAGCCGCCATACCTTGCAGCTCGCCACTTGCGATCAACATGGTTTACCTAACGCAAGCTATGCGCCTTATGCATTAGCAGATAAAGGTTTTTATATTCTGGTTAGCGATATGGCGCGCCACGGCATGAACCTAAAGCAATCATCCTTAGTGTCTGTCATGCTGCTTGAAGACGAAAGCGAAGCCAAAACCGTATTTGCGCGCAAGCGTCTTACCTTTGATGCTCATGCCAAATGCATTGGCCGCGATAACCCTGATTTTAACTTAGGGGTTGCCGCCTTAACCGCGCGATTTGGCGACATGATCGCTGAACTTGCCGCCCTGGCCGATTTTAATCTTTATCAATTAAGGCCGCAGCAAGGTCTGTACGTTAAAGGCTTTGGCCAAGCATTTAAGCTAAGTGGTGATGAGTTATTAGAAGTGAGTTGGCAAAACGCAGGTCAACATGGCGTAGCGCAACCCCTTAGCCCTGCGTAATAAAAACCGATAGCGCTAGAGCCTTGATCCGTGCTGATACCCGTGGTGGCTCTAGCGTTATTGCTGTCATTTCACTGTTGCTATGCGCACGCCCTTCTTGCACACTGATGCACTATCTATCATCTGAACATAATGAAAACACTCACGCCTAACCGTGCAAACTAGTGTCATAATGCCTTTGTATAACAAGCAATCTGTGTAACAAACTAGCTGTTTTTAACAAGCTCTCTGTGTTCAATAACCTAGCCATTTTCAACCCTATTCACCTAAACACGCCCAGACGTCAGTTAAGTGCCTGCACTATCGCCAAGGATACCGAATGAGTGAGTCGAACCACTTAAGCTCAACAGAATCTGTCAAAGTAAGCGCGTCCACTGCGGGCCAGCATAAAGCCATCAATCAAACCGCTGACACTGCGCGCATCCCCCTTAAAAACACGCCTGCGGTACTGCGCTGGATTGCTGCATTTCTTAAGCCATATCGAAATAAAGTCATCGCTGCCTTAGTGTGTTTATTGGTGGGTTCTTTCGCTTGGTTATCTTTAGGCCAAGGGGTTAAATTATTAGTTGATAACGGCTTTAGTCGCGGCGAGACAGAGGCGCTTAATCAAGTGATGCTGACATTACTCATCATTATCAGCATAAGTAGCACAGCAGTTTTTTGCCGTTTCTATCTAATGAGTTGGCTAGGTGAGCGCGTGACTAACGATATTCGCCAGCACATCTATCAGCAATTATTGCAACTCTCCCCCGCGTTTTATGCCAAAGAGCGCACTGGCGAAGTGATTAGTCGCTTTACTGCCGATACCAGCCTTATTCAAACCGTTATAGGTTCCAGCTTATCTATGGCGCTGCGCTCAAGTGTGACTGCCATTGGCGCTTTAGTGATGATGGCCTTTACCAGTTGGCAATTAACTGCCTTGGTACTTTTAGCCGTACCTGTGGTATTTGGCCCCATCATCTTGCTGGGTAAGCGCGTGCGCCAGTTATCCCGCACCAGTCAAGACAAGGTGGCAGAGCTTGGCGCTTACATAGATGAAACCTTACATGAAATTCATACAGTGCAAGCCTATGGCCATGAAAGCATAGATAAACGTCACTTTGCTGAGCAAACCCAAACCATAATGCAGGCGGCGACTGAGCGCATTAAGTATCGCGCGCTGCTTATCGCCATAGTGATGTTTTTATCCATTGTCGCCATAGTGTTAGTCACTTGGTATGGCGCCTTTCAAGTCATGAATGGTCAGTTAAGTGGCGGCGAATTATCGGCCTTTTTGTTTTATGCCGTGATGGTAGCAACCGCTATGGCCACTATTAGTGAAGTCATTAGTGATATTCAGCGCGCAGCGGGCGCCACCGAGCGCTTAATTGAGCTTGCAGACTCTCAAAGTGAATTAGTGCAAGTAGCGATGCCAACCACGTTACCGCACTCAGCCAGCTTAGATATTCACTTTGAGCAAGTGCACTTTAGTTATCCAAATCATCAAGAAAACCCCGTATTTAGTGACTTAAACTTGCATATTGCCACAGGTAGCAAAGTCGCGTTAGTGGGGCCAAGTGGTGCTGGCAAGTCGAGTATTTTAGCCTTGCTACAGCGCTTTTATGATGTGCAGCGCGGCAGCATTCGCTTGGCGGGTATTGATATTAAGCAGTTAAGTTTGCAGCAACTGCGGGCACAATTTGGCTTAGTGCCGCAAGACCCAGTTATTTTTGCCACCAGCGTGCTGGAAAATGTGCGCTATGGCCGCGCAGACGCAAGCCTTGATGAAGTAAAGCAAGCCTGCAAAGCCGCCAGAGCGGATGAGTTTATTGCCGATTTCCCTGAAGGCTATGACACTTATTTAGGTGAGCGGGGGGTGCGTTTATCCGGTGGACAAAAACAGCGGATTGCCATTGCTCGCGCCATATTAGCCGACCGCCCCATCTTACTGTTAGATGAAGCCACCAGCGCGCTCGATGCCATTAGTGAAATCAAAGTGAAGCAAGCCCTTGATCAGTTAATGCAGCATAAAACTAGCCTCATCATAGCCCACCGCTTAAGCACAGTCATGAATGCCGATTGCATAATAGTGTTAGATAAGGGCCAAATCATAGCCAGCGGCACCCATGGCCAATTGATGCAAACATCGCCTTTATATCGCGACTTTGCGAGCTTGCAGTTATTAGATGAACAGCACCCGGATTTTAGGGCGGCAGCAGGGCTTGCGGCTTCTTAAGTGAGTTGCCAGAGATGGATATGAATTAATCGCAGTCATAAAAAAGGCCAATCCTATGATTGGCCGTTATTTATGAAGCACGGTTTATTTGCCGTCGCCTTCATCTAAAAATTTGCGCCAGCTAATCAGCGCAGTAGCAAAGTCATCTAAGCCACAACTACAGCTAGATTCGGCATCATATAAGCTCATACCGTCTTCTAAATCATAGTCTTCATTAAAACCAATCACGTTAGCGAACACTCGAACTTGCTCAAAATCCATCTCTAAGGTGAAATCACTGCCAACTAACTGAAAATACCCTGCTTCACCTTGCTGCAGTTTAGCGATGACATTCATCAGTTCGCCAATAATATCATCATCTTGCCCAAGTTCTTCCGAGAACCAGCGACCTAATACTTCATGATCCATACTGAAAATTGCTGTGGCTGTTCCATCGAGGGAATTACGCCGAAATTCATACTCCATCGGAGATCTCTTTACTTAGGTAACTAATGTCACAATTCTAACTCATAGCCATTAAAAATTCCCGATCCAAACGCCTATTGGCTTAAGTTTCAATCAATGGAAGTTAATTTGCTTCAATTGGCCATTAAGGTAACAATGGCGGTAATTTACTGTTAAGAGTGGGAGTGAGTGGATAATGCATTACGATGCACAATTTGCCTATCTGTTAGGGGCCGACGGCGCCCGTAAAATATCAATTGAAGACGCTATTGCTTGGCAACCCAGCTCACCTGATGATACTAACCAGCTGTGGCTGCATTTAGACTATCAATCCACTGACTGTAAAAAGCATTTACTCAAACTTGGACTAGTGCCAAGCGACATTAAGGTGCTGCTATCGGCCTCACCGCGGCCTCGAGTGCAAAGTGCCAGCAATCGCTTACTTATCTGTTTGCGCGGTATTAACCTTAATGCCGGCCATAATCCGCAAGATATGATTGCCATTCGCATCTATCAAGATAAACACAGATTAATCAGCTGTGGTAAACGTCAGCTCGCCTCCATTCGAACGGTTATTGATTCGCTGTCAGAACTTAAGCCTTGCGCCATTACGCCGCTATTAATGAATTTGTGCGATCAGCTCACGCAAAAACAGGCTAAATACGTCGATGGCTTACAAGATAAACTAACGATTTTGGAAGATCAGCTGACGTTAACCCCAGACGATACCTTACATAATTCGCTCAATGATGTTCGCCGCCAAGCACTCGCGTGTCGCCGTTATTTGGCGCCGCAGCGAGAAGCCTTAGCACGCTTAGGTAGCTGCGAGTATCCCTTATCGCAAATCGAGCGCAATCAGCTTAAAGACTATAACGACAGCTTAGTGCGCATGATTGAAGACTTAGATCTTATTCGTGAATTGGTTAAGGTCAATCAAGATGAACTCGCAAGCATAGCCTCTGGCAAGCTTAACCAGCGCCTGTATTTTTTATCTATTACCACCAGTATTTTTATGCCATTAGGTTTTTTAACTGGCCTGCTTGGGGTCAATATCGGCGGTATTCCAGGCACAGAAAGCCATTGGGCCTTTGCGGCATTTTCAGGCTTTTTAGTGTTATTACTGGCGGTGCAGCTCTACTTGATTGTGCACTTTAAATGGCTGAAATAAGCTGAGCCAAACTAAACAGCAAATGGTAACAAAAAAGGCGCCTAAGGCGCCTTTTGGTTGAGTGCTATTTAATAGCTGAGCTTATTTGGCAGCTTTAGCCGCAGGAGCTTCTGCAGCGCCCGCTTTCTCAACACCTAACAACTCAACTTCAAACACTAAGGTTGAATTAGGTGGAATAGTACCAGTGTCACGATCGCCATAAGCTAATTCAGCGGGGATCACGAACTTATACTTAGAACCGACGTTCATCAACTGCACGCCTTCAGTCCAACCTGGAATAACGCGGTTCAGCGGAAACTTGATTGGCTCGCCACGATCATAAGATGAATCAAACTTAGTACCGTCAGTTAAGGTACCTAAGTAGTTCACTTCAACAGTGTCTTCAGCGCTTGGCTTAGCGCCTTTGCCTTCAACCAATACTTCATATTGCAGGCCAGATTCAGTTACTTTTACGCCAGCGTTCTTAGCGTTAGCTTCTAAGAAGGCTTTGCTATCAGCCGCTGATTTATCAGCTAATGCTTTAGCTTCAGTCATGCGCTTGTCATTGAGCTTCTTGTCTAAATCTTGCAGAACTGTCTGCATTTCTTCTTCAGTCAGCTTAAGCTCACTATTCAGGCCATTGCTAAAGCCTTCAATAATTAACTTTTTGTCTACTGGCATACCTAAAGCTTCTTGCTCAGCGATATGACCTGACATGTAGGCACCAATAGAAGCGCCAATGCTATATGATTCTTTTTGTTCTGGCGTAGTCAGGGTTGTAGCTGAAGTTGCAGCCACAGATGAAGCGTCTTGCTCTTGGTTACAGGCGGTTAAACCCGTCAGAGCTAACGCTACCAACGAATATTTAAAAATTGATTTCATTAAATGCTTCCTCAGCTTGATGTTGCCATCAAAATTAGCGTAAATGGTCGTAGCGAACTCACTTTATACTAGTTATTAACGATATTCCATTGTCTATTAAAATAGTAAAAATAACTTAAGGATTTGTTTGCTATGGTTTATAGGACAAAATATTTAGGGATGAGTTCATGGGAAAAATTCTTTCGCTCACTTTTTACCCACCTTTGTTAATCACCTTATTTGTGACCTACTCATACCTACAGGGGGTTACATTCTTAAGTACAGTCAATGCGGCCAAAATGCCAGTATGGATAAGTCGCAGCAACGAAAAACGCCCAAACTCAAGGCGCCGTTGTATACTCTGTCGCAAAGCAGGCTGACGATTCTTTTTGTCAGCCTCAGTAGTAATGGCCAAGTCGACACTTGGCCCAATGTTCCTTAGCGATTAACGCTACTTATTGATGGATGCAAGATGCAAGATCAAATTGAAGACCTGCAAACTAAACTCGCGTTTGCTGAAGCCAGCATTGAAGAATTAAACCAAGAAGTGATTAAACTTGGGGATCTAGTTGCCAGACAGCAGCATCAGTTGTTATTAGTAGTCAATAAATTACGCGACATTGAACCAAGTAACATGGCGTCAGCGTCCGAAGAGACGCCGCCGCCACATTATTAAGGACATGAATGACGACTTCGCCCCAAGCTTTGTGCGCAATAATGAGTGCTACTCGCGCTCTACGCGCTGGCATAACAGTGTTATTAATGCTGAAGTGCCAAACACAGCACATAGCAGGCTTTGGGCAAGTCGCTGCCAGCAAGTATGTAATCGCACTTCCCTTATGGCCGGGTATGACTCATTATCCCCTCAGGCACTCTTGCCATTGTTATCGCGTTTTTCATCGTCATTGTTATAGCCCAAAAAGCCTCACGATTGCAGGAGCTCATTGATGCGGCAAGCAATTTACTCCCTAGGATGTGGTCTGTTATTGCTAAGTGTGCAAGGCTGCGCCTTTAATAGTTTATTTATTAATTACCCAAGCCAACTCACGGAAGTTAAACAAAGCCTAAATAGCCCGAATCCCGCGGCTGCGGTTTCCAGCCTGCAATCAGGATTAAGCGGTGAAGATCAGCTGTTATACGCCCAAGAAGCCGGCCGCGCCGAGCAAATCGCTGGCAATTTTGCCGCCAGTAAAGGCTACTATCAAACCGCCATTGCCGATTATCGCCGCTTCGATGACAAGGCCACCATTAGCGCCAGCAGTATCGGCGCGCAATCATCAAGCTTATTTCTCAACGATAATGTCATCCCTTATCGCGGACCTGGGTTTGAGCGCATCATGGTGCATCAATATCAGGCGCTTAATTACCTCTTTTTAGGCGACAATCAAGGCGCTTTAGTTGAAGCGCGCCGCGCCAACGAATTGCAACAGCAAGAACAAAGACGCTACGAAGCTGACAATGAAAACATTGCCAAACTGGCCAATGGCGCGGTGGATGCGCAAGTGAATCAACTTGAGGCGAGAGGCGACGGCTTAGCCAGCTCGTTTCTTAATGCCTACAGCTATTATGTGACTGGCTTATTGTATGAGTTACTCGGTCAAGCTAACGATGCCTTTATTGACTATCGTAAAGCCGCGCAAATTATGCCGGGTAACCCTTATGTCGAGCAGGATTTAGTGCGTCTAGCTAAGCTACTTGGCATGCCGCAATATCAAGAATTTAGTAAGAAATTTGGCGCGCCCATATTACCTACCGCTTCCCAAGGGCAAGTGATTGTCTTAATTGAGCAAGGCTTTGTGCCGACCAAGCAAGGTTTTACTGTGCCATTTAGTATTAATGGCAATATCCAAACGGCATCACTACCCACTTACTTAGGCAGTAAACCCATATTTACGCCATCGACAGTGCAAGGCTTAGGTAAACCCTTAGTAAGCGCGCCGCTGGCCAACATTGATGCCTTAGCAAGCACAGCGCTTAAAGAGCAAATGCCTGCCATTCTCGCCCGCCAAGCGGCACGCATTTATGCTAAGGCTGAACTCAATCAATCAGTTAATCGCAATAACCAAGACAATGTCGGCGCGGTTGCCATGCAAATATTTAACGTCATCACAGAGCAAGCCGATAGGCGCAGCTGGCTGACCTTGCCGCAAAGCGCCCAATTAGCTCAGACTTATGTCGAGCAAGGACAATATCAGTTACAAATCAATCGCGGTCAAACCACGGCGATTGAGGTACAAAAAGCAAAAACAACACTGGTTTGGGTAATAGAGACTGGTAATTACCAACGAATTTATTCAATAATCATCTAAATCGTTAACAATGGGACATGTTATGAAAGCAATTAAAGGTGTATTTCTGTTGGCTGCAGTGATTGGCCTTAGCGCTTGTCAATCTAAGGTCGAGTACGGCAATGCCACGGCGGTTGAAACCGTCAATGAAAACTTTGGCTCAACCGATCTGCAGTCTATCACCACTAAAATGGTTGATAGCATGCTAAGTTTCCCACCAGTCGTGGCAATTACTGCCAATGAGCGTCCAATTCTTTTCGTCGATAGCATTAAGAATAAAACGTCTGAGCACATAGATACTGAGTCAGTCACTGATTCTATCTCCAATCAATTACTGCGCTCTGGCAAGTTCCGCTTTATCGATATGACTAAAGTAGACGCTGTACGTAAGCAATTAGATTATCAAAACAATTCAGGCATGGTTGACCCATCAACGGCGATTAAGTTTGGTCGTCAAATCGGCGCTCAATACATGTTATACGGCAACTTATCTAGCATAGTGAAACAAGAGGGTGGCACCCGTGACGTCTACTACAAGATGACTATGCGCCTGATGGATTTAGACACAGGCTTAATTGAATGGTCTGATGAAAAAGAAATCCGTAAAACTAAATCAAAATCGTTTTTAGGGCTGTAATCGCCACGAAACAACCCGCGGGGCTAGACTGGCCCCGCTTTTTATATCTCCCACCCAAATAGAAAGGATGCTGTAGTGACTCTATTCATTAGAGCCAGTGCTTGGCTGATGTGTGTGTTGTTCTTAACCGCTTGTCAGTCCATTCCCTTGCCATTGACCAACAAAGCGAAATCCGACGCCGAATTATTAGCGCAGCGACTAAGCGACATTAGTTACGCTTATCAAATGACGTTATCGCCTGAAGACACGTTTAGCGTGAAGGCGGACATTGATTTCAAACTCGATGATAATCAAAAAGATTTGCCGCTAGATTTACAGCAAGCGCACATTCAGCAGCTCATTATCAATGGTCAAAACATCTATCCTAACTATAACGGTAAGGTTTTAAGCCTGCCTGCGCGCTTACTGCAAAGCGGTAACAACCGCATTCAATTAAGTTATCAAGGCTATTATCGTCAGCAAGGCCAAGGCCTTATTCGCGTAATAGACCCTAATACTCAGCAAGTTTACCTGTATTCACGCTTTGAACCCCATGGCGCTAGCCACCCATTTGCCTTGTTTGACAAGCCCGGGCTTAGGGGCAAAATGAGTTTACGTCTTGAGGCGCCGTCTGACTGGCAAGTGATTAGCACTATGGTGCCAAAAATGAGCAGTGAGGCGAGCACAACATGGGAATTTGCGCAAACGCCGCCGTTAAGCCCGCATCAATTTGCACTGTTTGCTGGCCCCTTTAGCCATTGGCAATATCAGCAAGATGGCGTGCAATTTAGATTATTTGCCCTAAATAGCACTCAGGATGATGAGCGTTATGAGCAGTGGCTAAGACTCACCGCCGATAATCTCAAGCGCATAGGTCATGTGCTGGCAACCCCTTATCCCTTTACTAAGTTTGATCAGATTTTATTGCCTGGCTTATCCGATGCCAGCATGTCACAAGCTGCTGCGGTGAGCGTAACCGAGCGCTTGCCGCTAGATGCCAAACCCATCAGTCAACATATGCAAAACAGTCAGTTATTGGCAAAACAATGGTTTGGCAGCTTAATTAGTTTGCCATGGTGGGATGACTTATACCTGCATGCAGGCCTAGGTTTATACCTTGCCAACCAAACCGCCATAAACGCTGGCATTGATGCCTCAGCCCAAGAGCAATATCAATTTTTACAGCAAAAACAACCGGCCTATAAATACCAGTTGCAGCATGAGAGTCTTGACCCATTAAGCGCCACCTCCACTGAAATTCAAGCGCAGCAATTTTTAGCGGTAAAATCAGCCTCTGAGCTCAATCAAATTGCGATGGCCGTGGGCGAGCGCAAATTTACTGAACTACTGCAAACCTTTATTCAGCGCCACTCGTGGCAATCGGCGGGCAATCAAGCTTGGCGGCAACTACTGGCGCCCTTAGGGCTTGAGCGTTACTGGACGCATCAAACGTCTGGCGGCATCAATAGCATCAGCGCTCAATGGCAATGCCAAGATGGCGTGCTGGAGCGCTTATCAATTACGCAAACCGAGCCGCACTTTCAAAAGGTTAAAGTGGCGTTGTTTTATAAAAATCAGCGCGATTTCCAATTAGATAAAACCTTATTAGTCACGCTTAAAGAGTTAACTACAGAAGTGACAAATGCGGGCCATAACGTGTGCCCAGATTTTGTTTATCCCAACTTTCAAGACATGGCTTATGGACAAGTTCTCTTAGATGAAAAGTCACAAGCCGCCGCCATTCGTCACTTAAGCCAGATAAGCGATCCCTTAATGCAAATGATGTTGCTTGAGGACATCTGGCAAGCAAGCCTAACCGCTAAGCTGCCGCTGAATGATTATTTGGGCATGATAATGCTTAACCTGCCCAATATCTCAGCGCCGTCAGTGCAGCTTTTAGCGCAGCAGCAATTACAACAATTACACCAATTACTGCGCCTCATGCCCACATCGTCTGCCAAACAACGCATCTATAACGCCTTAGAGCAATTTAGTTTGCACCAAATTTACCAGCAAGGGCCGACATCCATTTGGCTTGATAGCTATTTGCAGTTTGCGCAGTCCGATGAAGCCATGGATCACTTACAATCTTTGCTTAACGGTTATAGCTGGCCATTAACCCAAGAGCAGCGCTGGCAGGCTATTACCCGCCTCAATCAATTTGGCCGTGATAGTCGCCAAACTTGGCTCAATAAAGAAGCCAAACGAGATACCAGTTTATTGGGGCAGCAACACGCTTTAATCGCCAGCATGGCAACCCCGAATGCTGCGCTCAAGCGCCGCTATTTATCGGAATTAAGCCAAGCGCCTTATTCAATGCGCGCTAGCATTATTAGTAAGCACTTGTACCCAGGCCAACAACCGCAAGCCCAGCAAGCCGCCTTTGAGCAAATTAGGCAAGTGCTGCCTGAACTGGTAAAGCAAGCTCCCCATCAGGCTGAAGCCATAGTATCAGGTCTCGTGGTACTCACTTGTCGACCAGACAATATTCATGCCATAGAGCAAGAACTCACAACGCTTGATGCCGGCGCCCTGAAAGATGCGATCACCAATCATTTGTTAGTGATGAAACAATGCCAACAGTTTTCAACTGAGCTTGGGGCTCACTAAGGGAATTTAAATGGCAATTGGGCGTTTTAACGTTTAAGCGGCGCGCTCTTGAATAATCCATAAGATTGTTAGCGTTTCTGGCGTTAACAACCTCTGCGATAAAAAGGTGTTGGAAGGTGCAAGGCGCAAATAAGCGCCAGAGCTAATTAATCGCGGCCATTGATGGTCTTGATGGCGTGAATATTAAGCTCACTCTCTAATTCAGGCTGGGCGCCGCTGGGGTAAAAATCCCCTTCCACTTTCCAGTGAGTCTTAGGCAATCGAAATAAATAAAAGCGTTCACGATTGGCATCGGTCACAAAACCCATGCCAAATTGCGCCACTTCAAAATGCACGTCCATCACATAATCGTTAGCAAACCGTTGGCGATTAGTCAGCAACAATACATCGTTACGAGTTAAGTACACCCCCTCCTTATGCTGACCCAAGCGTTCTTTAAGCCAACTGGCAAATTCTTTCGCACTCTTCATCGCAGTCCCCTCTCCGATATCAATCGTTGACCTAAGCTTGGCGCTAAACATCATTAACAGTTATAGCAAATATTCTTGATTGTGGCGGGCAATGGCGCGAGATGAAGTAAGCAAAACGGTGAAATGAAAGCTTATTAATAAGCCTATACAGGCAGTTAGCCAAGTTGCAAACTCAGGCTAAGTCATTGACCTAAGATTAATTGCCAATGCTTAGCTCAGCCATTGGCTTAACCCATGCCGTTTTTCTTAGTCAATGACAGTCTGGACTATGCTTAGTGCATTCCAATAACAAGGAAAATAGCGTGGATACTGTCATAAGCTCTGTAAACGAGATAATAACGACTCTGGCCGCCATGATTTGGCAAATATATTGGCCGTTGGCCTTAGGGTTAATGCTGTCATCTCAGCTGCGAAACCTAGTTCCAGTGGATACTGTCGCTAAACATTTAGGTCGCACTACGCCCAAAAGCTTAATGTTAACCACCCTGCTTGGCATGCTGTCATCCTCATGCTCGTACGCCGCCGCCTCGTTATCGCGCACCTTACTGGTTAAAAAAGCGAGCCTTGCCAATGCGATGGCGTTTTTAGTGGCCAGTACTAACCTGATTTTAGAAATGTTTATCGTGCTAGTGTCATTGCTTGGCTGGCAATTCTTAGTGGGGGAAATTGTAGGAGGCTTATTACTGATAGTGATTGTCGCCATCCTCTTTAGCCGCTTTTACCCTAAACCATTAGAGCTAGCCTTAAGGCACACCATAAGCGATTCCGCTCCTAGCACAAGTATGCCCATGGATATGGATATGGCTATGGATACCGAGCAAGAGCCTTCACCTAAGGCGATGAAAAACAATGAAATGAAGTGTGGCGGTGAAATGAAATGCGGCGCCCATATGCATAGTGATGCCGATATCAAGCAAGCAAACGACCACTCAAACACCCAAGCAACCAAGCTTGGTGAGATGAAATGTGGCGCTGCCATGCCAGATATGCCCGATATGGCAGCCACACCTATGGCCTCGGCTAACACGGCTATATCAACTAGCCCCAAA
The DNA here is from genome assembly GCF_006494715.1 of Shewanella sp. SNU WT4. Lineage (NCBI taxonomy): Bacteria > Pseudomonadati > Pseudomonadota > Gammaproteobacteria > Alteromonadales > Shewanellaceae > Shewanella > Shewanella sp. SNU WT4. The sequence goes on along the minus strand of NZ_CP041151.1, from coordinate 1,136,891 downwards.
GAAATGCCATCAGGCCAAATGAAAGCCACTGAAATGCAGTGCGGCGCCGATATGCATCAAGATAAAAGCGCCTTAGTTCGCGGCGCCGGCTTCTTTCATATGGATATTGCCATGATAGGCAAAGAAATTGTGATTGGGGTTATCATCTCATCACTACTGATTGCGCTAGTCCCCATGAACTGGTGGCAAACACTGTTCATTAGTGATTCCAGCCTAATGCCAGCTTGGCTGCATTCAGTGTTTGATGTGTTTATCGGTATTTTTGTCGCTGTGATTGCTTATGTGTGCTCGGTGGGGAATCTGTTACTGGCAGCGGCCTTATGGCATGGCGGCATTAGTTTTGGCGGGGTGATGGCCTTTATTTTAGCCGACGTACTAACCATACCTATGACCCATGTGTATCAAAAATATTATGGTAAGGCGCCCGCTAAACGCATAGTACTGTTGCTGTTTTGCGCCATAGCCACTACCGGTTTAATCCTTAATGCGTTAACGGCAGGGTTTGATTGGCAAGCATCGAAAGTGGCGTTATCGCAATTAAATACCCATGTATTTGGCTTTAACTTCACCAGCCTAATGAACATCCTAGTGATCCCCTTATCCATTGTTTATTACCTTATCGGTAAAAAAGCCAATGCGGGCATGACGATGTCGATGTGAGTGGCTGCCGTAAATAATCCGCTCAAGCGCCAGCAAGCAAAAAGCCACTAGATATAGTGGCTTCTTGTATGAGTGCTTATAGCATCAGTATCGCAGAGCTTACTTGAATAAATGCTGGATATTTTTCAAGTCACTTTTGCCTTCAGCCAATTCTTGTGGCGTTAAACCAGCAACTTCATGGGGGAAGACTAACCACTCATCCGATTCATGGATAAAGTAGTCTGGCTTCATATTCACTTTGGTATTGTTTGGCTTGTAGTATGGGCAGGCAATACGCACATCTTTTGGCATATTTAAGCGCATTAATTCTTGCAGTTTTTCCATCAAGGCATCAACACTGCGGCCAGAGTCAAACACATCATCAACTATCAGTAAGCTGTCACCGGCATTAGCGTTTTCAACTATGTAGTGCAGGCCATGAACCTTAATTTCTTTGCTCTGCATGTCAGAGCTAAGACCATAGTAAGATGAAGTACGCACGGCAATATGGTCAGTTTCTACTTGTTTAAAGTCGAAGTATTCTTGCACAGCAATACCAATAGGTGCGCCGCCACGCCAAATACCCACGATAAATTGCGGCCGAAAACCACTGTCATACACTTGAGCAGCTAAGCGAAAGGAATCTTCCAATAATTCTTGTGCGGTAATAAAGCGTTTCTCTGACATGAGGTTCTCTTCTTATTAGACGAATTGAGCCGGCAGATATGGGTCCAAAATACTGGCTAGCTACAAAACTTAATGTGTTAATTAAGTGTAGGCCCCCCCCACCGGATTTTGGACGCGCATTCTACGGCAATTTGCTGGTAATTGCTGCATAAAATCATGGCTATTTTTAACCTAATTGAAAAAAGCCGACCTAGGTCGGCTTTTTAATGTGCTTGAAAGCTTGGGGAGTTATACGGCTTGCAAGCCTTGGCTATTCCAGCGCATCTGCTGACTGCGATTGGTCAGCACTTGGTAATCACGCGTGAGTAAACTATCCACAAATAGCCACTGACTGATAACTTGCTCTGGGGTAAAGGTCAAGATCATGCAGCCGCGATCATAGAGGTTGCAATATTTAAGGGGGCCCACTAACTCAGTGACCGCGCCTTCAATGGCGGCGGTTTGATTGGGATCAAGCTTAAGATAATACTCAAGCCCAGGTGAGCTTACGCTACTGGTGGCAAACTCCACCCCGACCCGATTGCCATTAATATCATTAAGCTCACTGGCCCAGGCATTATGCGTATCCCCAGCGATAACAACTAATTCTTTTCCGCTGCTGCGAGCTGTCGCTAAAATCACTTCGCGCTCATAGGCGTAACCATCCCAAGCATCTAAATTATATGGAATATTTGGCAATTTTAATAAGGCTAACACTTGCGGCGTCAATTGCGCTTGATTCGCTTGCAAGTAAGCTACTTGCTGCGCCGTTAAGCTTGGGTCACCCGCCGCAGCCCTTGCTGCCAGCTGAGCTAATTGCGCTAACCTAGCAAAATCAGTAATAGATAATTGCTGAGTCGCAATGGCTGCCGGTAGCAACATTCGCCCCATTAACACTTGCTGACCTAATACTTGCCATTGAGCGCTGGCGGTTAATAACTGCCCTTGCAGCCATAACAATTGGGTTTGCCCTAGCATGGTTCTTTGGGTATCTGTCACGGCCGCTAAAAACTTGGCGCTATCAAAGGCGCCCGTGGCTGCATCAATAAATTCGCTGTAATCATAAGGCTTGTCACGGCCCAGATGACGGGTATCTAACATATGTAAATCGACTAAGTGGCCGAAATTAAAGCTGCGATAAATCTCTTCAAATTCGCCTTCACGCCACGGGCGGATTGGCAGCCATTCAAAGTAAGCCTGCAGCCCCGCAAGCTTGCGCGCATCATAATCACCTTCGCCATCGTTATGATTTTCAGCGCCATGTTGCCACGCATCATTAGCGACTTCATGATCGTCCCACACACAAATAAAGGGCACCGCGGCATGTAAGCTTTGCAAGTCAGTATCGCTGCGATACTGCTGATAGCGGCTGCGATAATCACTTAAACTTAACAGCTCGCCTACTGGCAAGACTTCACGATCAAGTTTGGCAGCGTTTTCACTGGCATAGCCGCCGCGAGGATATTCGTAAATATAATCACCAAGATGCACCACGGCATCAAGCTCAGTTTGCGTCGCCGCTAAATGGTAAACATTAAAGAAGCCCGCAGGGAAATTAGCGCATGACAATACCGCGAGCTTTACTTGCGAGACGTCATGGTTGGCAAGGGTTTTAGTGCGGCCTATCGCGGATGCATTATCCCCGACCGAGAAGCGATAAAAATACTCGCGTCCCGCCTCTAATCCTTGAGCATCAATTTTAACTGTGTAGTCGCGCTTATCATTGGTAAGAGTACTGCCTTGATGAACTAGCTGAGTAAAACCTTTATCGGTAGCCACTTGCCAGCTAACTTGCACGTCGCCTGCGCGCTCAGGCGTCACCCTAGTCCACAAAATTACCGCCGATGATGTTGGGTCGCCGCTCGCTACTCCTTGCTTAAACGTCGCTGGATTATGCGGGTCGTCATCGCTGCTATTGCAGCCCATGAGTCCATAAGAAATAACCGCAGCACCTATCCCTTTTGCCGAAAGCGCTAAAAAATCCCGACGACTTACCTGCCTGTGTTTCATATATTTATCCTTGTGTTCAGGTCATAGCAGTAGTTTGCACTTCGCAAGTTACAAACATGTTAACAAACTGCCAGTGTTTGCCTGAATACACAAGTGTTGCTGTTATGGCTATTGCTTGGGCATAGCCACTGATTGAGCGAAGGCATAGAGGGAATAGCCATTGCAGGGAATAACTTTGGGGGACGCGGGTAATTGAAAGCAGCGTAGCGCTAACAATTAAAGAGTAGCGCTATGACTTATGGAAAGATGACTTATGGACTTGTGAAACGACTACTAACCCAGAACATAGGCAAATAATGGCGCGGTTAATACCATGCCAATGCCAGTAAAAATCATGGTCAGGCTCGCAATAACACCTTCTTGCTGCCCAATTTCATTGGCTTTGGCTGTGCCTGCACCATGGCAAGACGCGCCGAGCGCCATGCCTTTACCTAAGGATGAGTTAAGTTTCATCATGCGAAACAGCGGCTCACCTATCAACATACCTATCACGCCTGTGGCAAGCACCAGCATAGCGGTTAATGCCGGCACGCCGCCAAAGGCTGACGTTGCCGCCAGCGCAAATGGGGTCGATACCGAGCGCGCCAAGGCGCTATGGGATAATTCTGGCGGTAGGATTATGACTTGGCTCAAGCCCCAAGTGGATAACACCCCCAGCAATAACCCAAATAACACCCCAAAAGATAAGGTCAGTGGATATTGGCGGATAATATGGCGCTCGCGATAAATGGGCAGTGCAAAGGCAATAACCGCTGGCGCCAATAACGCTGATAAATAATGGCTGTATTGACTGTAGCTAGTTAGCGGAATACCTAAGCTCACCACTAAGGCAATCAATAATAAAGGCGCGAGAAAAATCGGCGCAAAAAACCAAATCTTTTTCACTCGATATAACTTTTTAGCGCCGTAATAACACATTAATGTCAGCAATACGCTGCCCCAAGCCAATAACCATTCCATTAGTGATTATCTCCAGCATTCATAGCTTTAGCGGCCAACTTATTGGCTCTCGTTTGGTTTAAGCCTTGCTCAAAAGTAAATAACTTATCGACAGCCCAGCCCGTGCCTAACATCACACTGGCGGTACCCACAACAATGAGCACTAATAATTTAATGCCATAGGTTTCAAGTAAGGGCTCAAAGTGCAGTGCTGCGACTACTGGCGGAATAAAAAATAATAGTAAATCGCCAATCAGCCAAGCGGCGCCGATTTGAATCGCGCGCTCAGGCAACCAGTTCATGGCCAGCAAGCCTAAAATAATGGCAAGACCAATCACGCTGCCTGGAATAGGAATACCTAACCATAACGCCAACTGATCGCACGCCCATGACAACAACACTAAGGCTGCGACTTGAATGACTAAAAAACTTACCTTGATTGCACTAGACTGACGACTGGAACCAGCCATGGCCGCTTACTCGTTAATAGAAATGGTGTCCAGTGTAAGACTTTCCTTCACATAGAAAAATTGAATCTTTGGCATGATATACATTCCATTTAGTTATCATTAATGCCTTGTGCCAGTAAACTTAATTATCTCATTGAAAATGAGCCAATCTTGATGACTAAACTGCCCAAAACCCGCCATCTATGCTAAAACAATGAGCTATCAAATTTTTGGAGATAGCCCATGAGTCAACTCATAGATGTCGTAACCAGTCGCTACACGACAAAAGCCTTTGATAGCAGCCGCTTATTGACCGAAGCGCAACTGGCTGACATTAAAACTTTATTGCAATTTAGCCCGTCATCGGTCAATTCGCAGCCTTGGCACTTTGTGCTCGCCACCAGTGAAGATGGAAAGCAAAGGCTGGCCAAAAGCACTGAAAAATATGGCTTTAACACCACTAAAATACTCAATGCGTCAGCTGTGATTGTGTTTTGCGGTCGCAATCAACTGGATGATAACTATCTAGCTGAAATCCTGATGCAAGAGCAGCAAGACGGCCGCATTCAAGATGATGCCAGCAAGCAAGCCATTGCCGCTGGGCGTGCCTTCTTTGTGGGTATGCATAATCACGAGCTAAAAGACTGCCAACACTGGGTGGATAAGCAAGTGTATTTAGCCCTCGGCACCTTGTTATTGGGCGCGGCTATGATGGGCATAGATGCCTGTCCGATTGAAGGCTTTGATCCTGCTATCTTAAATCAGCAATTAGGTTTACGAGATAAAGGTTTTGGCGCCACCGTCATGGTAGCACTAGGCTATCGCAGCAGCGACGATTTTAATGCCAAACTGCCTAAATCGCGCTTGGCTCAAGCCAAATTATTCACTGAGATTTAGCCCTAGCGCCTAGCCTCATTCTTTTTACTGATTTGCGCATTTCCAAGCCTATGGCATAGTTAATCCATCTTAGGTCGTCAGGTGCTTAGCTATGCTGTTGGAACCCACAAGTCAGGTGACTCTGCCTCATGAGACGGCGTTACCCCAAGAAAACCCGTTGATTTGGCCGCTATTAAGCCTACTTAAGTCCACCAATCAACACTGGAAGATTCACTCGCTGGCAGCAGAACTCAGTCAGCAAGGGCTTCTACATGAACTTGATAGCGACCCACAAAAGAACTTGTTCAAACACAATTTCTTAATAATGAATGCCTTATTTGAAATTCAAACCCTGTTATTGCCTGATAACTGGTTAACTATCCAATCCATGGATATTTATCTTACGGCGCAAATCCCAAGCAACCTTCCCATCGCCTTAGCCCAAACCGCTAACCTTAGAGATTATTACTACGACTGGAATAACTATGATACTTGCGCCAACGTAGTGCGGCAGATGCTGGAGTCGTTCTGGAATAAATACCAAAATTACATGGGCTTTGATCAGCAGCCATTAGAAAAAATAGCGGCCTTAGCGGTATTAGAATTACCGAGCAACGCCAATGCCCGTGACATACGTAAACAGTGGCGAAAATTAGCCTTGCAATGGCATCCCGATCGCCAAGGCGGCAATGCTGCGCGCTTTCGCCAAGTGTGCGAAGCATGGCAAAGCCTGCGCTAATCTTTGCGGGATAAGCGGTCAATATGGCTTTAAACCTAATTAAGGGATGTCAAAACTTCAAGCAGGCTCACATAATTGCCCCTGTATCTCGGCGCTGATTAAGCGATAATGAAGCCAAGCAACCTAACCTGACAAGTTCAAGGATTAGACCACTTTCATGTTAATTCTGAGGACATTATGATTAAGAAGTTAGCCCTAGCACTGACGTTAGCCATTTCACCATTAGCTACATTTGCTGCTGATTTTGTTGAAGGCACTCACTACACAGTTATTCCTAACCAAGCCGCCTCTGCCGAGCCTAAGTTAACTGAATTCTTTTCGTTCTATTGCCATAACTGTTTTGCGTTTGAAACTCAATACATGCCGGTTATCAAGCCTAAATTAGATAAGAACATTAAGTTTGAAACTAAGCATGTAGATTTCATGAATTCAGAAATTGGCACAGAAGTGATGCGCTCACTGGCGGTTATCCACCAGTTAAATGGCGCAGAAGCACTGAACATCGCCATGTTTAATGCCATTCAAGGCGAAGAAGGTGCTAACGGCCATGACCACTCAGCCCCAGGTCACGCCCATGAGCCAAGCATCAACAACCGTGATGACATTAAGAAAATCTTTGCCGCCCATGGTGTTAGCAGCAAGCAGTATGATGCCTTAGCCGATAACGTTATCACCAACGAAAAATTGGCCTTATGGCGCAGCGAGCAGAACCAATTTAAAGTGCAAAGTGTTCCAGCCTTTATCGTTAACGACAAATACGCCGTTAACTTAGGCCAAATGCGCAGCTTAAGTGAAATGGTTGAGCTGATTAACTACTTATCTGCCCAGAAGTAAATTCAGCAGCATAAAAAAAGCGCCTAGGGCGCTTTTTTTATGGGTGATAATTAACAAAATGTTTATCTATTACTCTGGCAAGTCACTCATTAGCGCATCATATCAATCACATGCAGTGCCGCGCAGACCACGTGTGCCATTAAGGCTCCGACCATAATCCAAGCGCAATCACTATGCACGCTGCGCCACCACAAGGCATCACTGCCGCCTTGTTGTACAAACCACATGCCGCCAGTAATAGCGCAGCCGAGCAAACTCACCAGCAATAAGCCTTCCACCACACTAAATAAGCCAGCGCCGCCACAAACCGGTAATTTACCGCGAGCAAGGGCGCGGCAATCTTGCCCCAAGCCTGTAAAGTTACCCGCTAAATACGGAAAATACAGGCGCCATTGGCCATGGCGGCAGTTTTTTATTAAGAATAACAAGGCTAACGGAATGAGTGCTAAACCCACATACACATGCCATAAATCCCAAACACTGGCAGAAGCTCGCAATTGCCGCCCCATAAGGATCCACGGGCTAGTCACAAGTAAACTCACGCTCGCCAGCATAAGTAATAGATGCAGCCTAAGCTCAAACTTTTCCCACATGGGCACTCCCTAACAACTGAATGGGGCTACTACTAATAGCTAAACACATGACTCAATAAAAAACGCATGCTAAACATGCGTTAAGGCGTTCATCAACTCAGAGACAGAGTTAGCGCGCTTGATGAAAACGTTTGGCTAATGCGCTGACTTTATCCCAATCGGTAAAAGTAATGTCGGTATCAGGCGCCGTAGGCCCTTTGGTCATCCACATGATAAAGCGAATGATATTTCTATCCATAGTGCCTAAGCCTGGGTAATTTAAGCGCCCACCTAAGACTTCTAAAATTGGTGGCTGCCACTCGATTTGCTTTAAGAAGGCCTGCATATACGCATTAGTTGTTGGCGTATTTTTACCAGGTTTACGCGCCACTAAACTCACCGAAAAAAAGCCACAGACTTTTTGCTCCAGCGCCGCCTGATGTTGGCGCATGTAAGACACTAACGCTGCTTGATGCTTACCGTGGCGAATACTGCCGCCAATCAATACTTTATCAAATCCACTTAAGGCTGGGGCAGTGGCTAACGCAGCCAAGGTGACATCATCGCCCATGGCTTGCAGTTGCGTTTGCAAACGCTCACAAATGAGCTGCGTATGACCATGAACGCTTGCATATAAAATCAGTGTTTTCACTGTGGTATCTACCCGTTAATAAGCTAAATCTATGAGTTTGAGTGTAGAAGATAGTCAGGGCTGAGTATTTGAGAGAGATCACGCCATCTGTCCCCAGTTCGGCAAATATTCAACAAAACGCAAACTATTTCACAAATATTATGAATAACAATATGCTAGTGATTAATACTAATAACAAGGACGACTAGCGAGTCAATCGACATAGGAGTACGCCAGCGCCACATGACATTAGCCAAGGAGTGGGATCTTAATGACAGATAAGCCTTACGTTCCGGTGCAGGCGCTGCACATTCAGGACAAAGCCATCTCAGCCCGCCAAAAAACCTTGTTAATTGGCCGCCACTTAGGCTTGGCTAGCGATCACCATTATCAAGCCAGTGAAGCGAGCTTAAGTGAGCGCAGCGCCAAACGCCAACAGTTATTAGAAGAACAATATCAGCAAAACCTTGAAACTATTTATAAAATTTCGCTATCTATCACGCCATCGGACGTCACAGGCTCTGAGCTTGATAGCGACTGGACCATGCAATTTCTGCAATTAGCCAAGCAAATAAGTCATAGCAAGATGCAAGAGTTATGGGCGCGCATACTGGCCAGCGAAGTAGTAAAACCCGGCCAATTCAGTATTCGTAGTCTTCAAGTGTTGCAACAACTCACTCAGCGCGAAGCCATTATTTTAGAGCGAGCTAAATCTTTATCCGGCAACTTAGATAACGATCCGCACTTAATTCTGCTTAGCGGCTATCGCAATACCAGCGGGCTGCGGCAATATTGGCGCAAACCGGTCAATACAGGCTTGCCACTCAGTCAATTTGGCCTGCCCTATTCCGCCATACTCACCTTGCAAGAAGCTGGCATACTCCACAAGAGTGAATTTGAAACAGGCTTGCTGGCGCCGAAACAAGTTATCAGTTGGCATAATCAACAAGAGTTACTGCAGCTGCGGCCAAAGTACGCCAAGTTAGTGTTAACTTACTATCGCTTTACCCCCATAGGTGATGAGTTAGTGCAGCTAATAGGCTCGCGCCACGACAGCCCTTACTGGCAAGCCATGCGCGCCTTGTTTGCGCGCGATTTTCAGTGGCGCTAATGACTTATCTCGCGCTATTGCCTTATATCGCGCCTTAGTTATGCGGCAAACTAGCTTAAGCCGACGGCTTTAAGCTAACGATTCCCTGACTGCTGGCTTACTGCCAGAGTAAATACCCAGCGATTGTGATTAACATGATTAAGCTTGGATAAAAGCACAAGACAAACCCAAGGGCCCGTGATGGCGCCTAAGCCCACTAGCGCCATTCCCTTTAACACGCAGATTTGCTTATGAGTACGAGCCATATCCACCTCCTTGTGCCCCTTGTGCCTAAGTACCTAAGTACCTAAGTACCTAAGTACCTTAGTGCCTTAGTGCCTTAGTGCCTTAGTGCCTTATCTTGATATCACCCCTTAAGCGCGGGGACTAACTTAATTGAAACAAGTAGCTACCAGGTGTTTTTGGTGGTTGGTGGGGAATTGCGGCATTTAGCTAAGAAATGGGACGTATTGTTTAGCGTATTGTCAGGCGCTTTACACGCCGCAAGCGCATTCCTTATGGGCTCAACTGAAGCATCCCTATTTTTGATAGTATCGCCCCGACAACACACTATTTAAGCTAATCATCCATGCGCCTGCCGCTTGAGTTAATGGCATAAGCAAACTCGCATAGGCACGATAAAGTTATGCTCTAGGTCAAAAAAACAGTTATTTATCATTGAATTAAAATGACGAGATCAATTCTGGCTTTTTTAGAATTTCTTTCTCCATGCATAATTCTTGGTTGAGGGCGCTCACCCTCTGTGGCAGCTTGAAATTCAAACAAACAGATTGTGTTTGTTGTAATTTCATTACGTAAAGTTGCGACATTGTCGTTTGTGTCACACCTTCAACCCGGTTTTCGGTGTAATTTTCTATCACAAAGAGGATTTAGTGAATGCCTTGCTTCACTAAATCTTTTTAGGAGTATTAATCGTGATAGTGACCAATGCACAAGAACTGGATCTGATGGTCGAGCGTGTGGCGAAAGCCCAGGCCGAATATGCAACGTTCAGTCAAGCCCAAGTCGATAGCATTTTCCGTGCTGCCGCCCTCGCCGCCGCCGATGCGCGTATTTCGCTGGCGAAAATGGCCGCGGCAGAAACCCGCATGGGTGTGGTTGAAGACAAAGTGATCAAAAACCACTTTGCTTCTGAGTACATTTATAACAAATACAAAGATGAAAAAACCTGCGGGATTTTATCTGAAGATGTCACCTTCGGCACTATCACCATAGCCGAACCCGTTGGCATCATCTGCGGCATAGTGCCCACCACGAACCCAACATCGACCGCGATATTTAAGGCATTAATCAGCCTTAAAACCCGTAATGCGATCATCTTCTCGCCCCACCCAAGGGCCAAAAACTCGACCACAACCGCAGCAAGATTAGTGCTGGACGCCGCCATTGCGGCTGGTGCGCCTAAGGATATCATCGGCTGGATTGATGAGCCCAGCGTCGCACTATCGAATCAATTAATGACTCATCCTAAGGTTAATTTGATCCTCGCAACCGGTGGCCCAGGTATGGTAAAAGCCGCCTACTCTTCCGGTAAACCTGCTATTGGGGTCGGTGCGGGTAACACGCCGATTGTGATTGATGAAACCGCCGACATCAAACGGGCAGTCAGCTCAATATTAATGTCGAAAACCTTCGACAACGGCGTGGTCTGCGCCTCAGAGCAAGCTGTAATTGTGGTCGACAGTATTTATGAGCAGGTCAAAGAGCGTTTCGCGACTCACGGTGGTTACATACTCTCGAAAGATGAAACCGCGGCGATGCAACAGGTCATTTTAAAAAATGGCAGTTTGAATGCCGATATCGTGGGTCAAAGCGCCGCGACTATCGCGCAAATGGCGGGCTTTGACGTCCCTCATTGGACCAAGGTGCTGATTGGTGAAGTCACCGACATTGGCGACAGCGAAGCCTTCGCCCATGAAAAACTCTCTCCACTGCTTGGCATGTACCGTGCCATCGACTTTAACGATGCTATGGATAAAGCTGAAGCCTTAGTCGCCCTCGGGGGCATTGGCCACACTTCTGGGCTTTATACCGACCAAGACACGCAAACCGAACGTGTGCATGCCTTTGGTTTTAGAATGAAAACGGCGCGCATCTTGATCAACACCCCAGCTTCGCAGGGGGGCATTGGCGATTTGTATAACTTCAAACTAGCACCTTCACTCACCTTAGGTTGCGGCTCTTGGGGCGGCAACTCGATTTCGGAAAACGTGGGTCCAAGTCATTTGATCAACAAGAAAACTGTCGCTAAGAGGGCCGAAAACATGTTGTGGCACAAGCTTCCTGCATCTATTTATTTCCGCCGCGGCAGTTTACCAATAGCACTGGAAGAACTGAGCGATAAAAAACGCGCGCTGATCATCACCGACAGATTTTTGTTTAACCACGGTTATTGCGACGAAACCATGCGGATTTTAAAGGCCCAAGGCCTTGAAACCGAAATATTTTACGATGTCGAAGCCGATCCTACTTTAGCCATAGTTCGCCAAGGGGCAAAGGTCGCACAAAACTTTAAGCCCGATGTGATTATCGCCCTAGGCGGTGGCTCACCTATGGATGCAGCGAAGATTATTTGGGTGCTGTACGAACATCCAGAGGTTGATTTTGCAGATCTAGCCTTGCGCTTTATGGACATTCGTAAACGTATCTACAAGTTCCCTAAGATGGGCACCAAGGCCATGATGGTGGCGATTCCCACCACCTCAGGTACAGGTTCTGAAGTCACGCCTTTTGCGGTTGTGACCGATGAAGTCACAGGGAAAAAATACCCAATTGCCGATTATCAACTCACGCCTAATATGGCGATTGTTGACCCAAATCTTGTGATGGACATGCCTAAATCCCTCACCGCCTTTGGTGGCATAGATGCGGTCACCCACGCCCTTGAAGCTTATGTCAGCGTGATGGCGAACGAATACAGCGACGGCCAAGCACTGCAAGCCCTCGATTTACTGTGCAAATATTTACCAGATGCCTACCACTTAGGTTCGCAAGCACCTGTCGCCCGTGAAAAAGTTCACAATGGCGCCACCATTGCGGGTATTGCCTTTGCTAACGCTTTCCTCGGTATTTGCCACTCAATGGCGCACAAGTTGGGCGCAGAGTTCCACCTTGCCCACGGCTTAGCCAACGCATTGCTGATCAACAACGTTATCCGCTTTAACGCAACGGATCTGCCCACTAAGCAAGCGGCATTTAGCCAATACGACCGGCCAAAAGCCCTGTGCCGTTATGCTGCCATTGCCGATCACTTGAAACTCGGCGGAACAACGGATGAAGAAAAAGTTGAACAATTGCTTGAGAAAATCACTCAGCTCAAGAAGTCGATTGGCATTCCTGCTTCTATCCAAGACGCTGGCGTCAACGAAGCCGACTTCCTCGCCAAGTTAGATGAACTAGCCGAAGATGCCTTTGACGATCAATGTACCGGAGCCAACCCCCGTTACCCATTGCTTATCGAGCTGAAACAACTGTTCCTCGATAGCTACTATGGTCGAAACTACAGCGATAATAACTAACATGTGACCTCACGAAGCGAGGTCGCTAAGCTAATAAAAAGCCCTTCACTGGTATAAGTGTCAGTAACCGACCTTATATCACAAGGGCTTTTTTGCCATTTAACACAGTCTCACTAGGCGTAAAGAGGCTGCTATGAGAGATTAGATTAGCGCCATACATAAGCTCATAACGAGCATAAGATTGACTTAAATGGGTCGTAAATGGTTTCGCAGTAGATACCGCTCTTGATTAACACTTAATTAGGGTGGCACACGCCGCTGGGAGATAAAGGCTAGGCTCTGAGCTGTCATTCATAATGACATGAACTGTGATACTTAAGGTAGAGGCTTATGCCCCTCAAATACATGAAGGGCATGCCATCAACTCAAGCATTAATATCTTTGGCGTTAACATCTTTGGCTTTAATAATTTCCAGCGCGGTGAGATAGGTCATTAAGGTATCAACTTGCCTATCAAGCTCACCTTTACTGGTGTCTATGGTGAGTTCAGCGGCTAATGGCGCTTCGTAGGGGGCGGAAATACCAGTGAAATTAGCAATCTCGCCCTTACGCGCACTGACATATAAGCCTTTAGGATCGCGCGCTTCACAAACGGTCAGTGGCGTAGCCACATGAATTTCAATAAATTGCCCCGCGGGCACGCTGGCGCGAATGGCATCGCGCTCACTGCGAGTGGGCGATATAAAGGCCGATAACACCACTAAGCCCGCATCTAGCATTAACTTGGCAACTTCCCCAACGCGGCGTAAATTCTCATCCCTATCAGCTTCGCTAAAGCCTAAATCCTTGCATAAACCATGGCGGACATTATCGCCATCGAGCAGATACGTGTGATGCCCAGCGGCAAATAAGGCTTGCTCTAAGGCGCCAGCTAAGGTGGATTTACCCGCGCCAGAAAGCCCAGTAAACCATAAGATCACAGGTTGCTGCTGCTTTTGCGCGGCCCGCTCAAACCCAGTGACCAGATGCTGATGCCACACTATATCTTGCCCTTGAATAACCTCGGCAACTGGCGCTGATACTGCTGATTTCATACACACCTCACATCATTAAAAAGGAAAGCATAAAGGCACTAAGATGAGCACCGCGGCCGAATACACTATGGAGACAGGTAACCCCAGACGCACAAAATCTTTAAACTGGTAATTACCGGCCGATTGCACCATTAAGTGGGTTTGATAACCATAAGGGCAAATAAAGCTGGCACTGGCGCCAAACAGTACCGCAAAAATAAATGGGCGAGTATCAACGCCATAACTCATGGCCACCGCATAAGCGATAGGAAAAGCTAAGGCGGCCGCGGCATTATTGGTCATGAGTTCAGTGAGCGCTAGCGTTAAAAAATACACTAAGATAAAGGCGGCCATGACGCCCATACCGCCACTCATAGCAAGCAAGCTTTTAGCTAAGTTATCAGCAAGCCCCGACGCCAACATTAAGTTGGCCAGACTCAAGGCGCTGCCCACCACCAGTGTTAACCCGATAGGAAAACGGCTGCGGATTTCATCTAAGGTGATAGCCCCTATACCAACATAAAATAACAGCAATAGGCTTAAGCCCTTAGCTAAAGGAACCCACTCAAACACGCTTAATAAAATAGTGAGGGCAAACGTCGCTAACACTGTGGTATTGCGTTTTTTATCTAAACGCACACTGATATCAAGGCCACTGATGGCTAAGAAATCATGATTAAGATCAGGGTGCTGGCGAAAGGTTTTGCCCGGTGCCAGCACTAACATATCACCCGCCATGAGCTCAATATCGCCAAGCCCCCCTTTTAATGGCTCAGCGCCGCGGCGAATCGCCACCACTGCGGCATCAAAATGCTCACGAAACTGCGCCTGTTTGAGCGAGCGCCCAACTAAAGCCGATGCTGGCGATATGACGGCTTCCAGTAAATTTTGGCCGCGAGCCTGCTGCTTACCAAACCACTCTAAGCCATCAAATTGCTCCAGTACTGCCATGGCATCCACAGCGCCAGAGAAACGTAACACATCACTGGGTTGCAGCACTAATCCAGGCGGTACTGGGCAAATACGTATGCCGCCGCGCTCAAGCTCCACCAAATATAAATGCTTAAGGGCGCGTAAGTGATTGTCTTGCACACTCTTACCCACCAAGTTGCTGTTTGCAATCACCCGCGCTTCTAATAAATACCAGCCTTGCTGCGCGCTGCCCACTTGTCTGTCGGGCAAATACATGGCGCCTAACACTAAGACGATGATGCCCGCAATGGCAGCGACTATGCCTACCTGAGTAAACTCAAAAAAACCTATGGGTGGCAAGCCTGCCGCCACCACAAAAGAGTTCACTATTAAGGAGGTCGAAGTACCAATTAAGGTTAAAGTGCCGCCTAAAATCGCCGCGTACGATAATGGCAATAACAGCTTAGTGGGCGCATGACCTGTGTTATGGCGCACTGCGCCAATTAACGATGCCACCACAGCGGTGTTATTGGTAAATGATGAAATTAGGGCCGTAGAAATACTTAAACGGCATAAGGTTGAGGCCAATGAACCGCGGCCAATAGCGCGGCTCATTTGAGTTAATATGCGAGTTTTCTCTAATGCTTGGGTGACTAACAGCAAGAGCACTAAGGTCACTAAGCCTTCATTGGCAAAGTTAGTCAGTAGCCCTTGCAAGCTCACGTAACCCAATAAATAACAACTCACCGCCGCTAAACTAAATAACAACGCAGGACTCGATACCCCTCGAATCAAGCCTATGACTAAGGCGATTAAAATCAAACCTATGCCAAAGTGCTCAACCGATATCCATAACTGATTAGCAGCACTGAGCCATGTGGACATTTTGCTTACTCCAAGGTGGCAATATCTATGGCTTGCCAATGCGGATATTGGCTGCGAATAAGCGCATTGAGCTGCTTTTCAAAATCACTAAATTGCGCCTTAGGTGCTTGATTAACGCTGGCCACCAGCATGGCCGCAGCAACTGTGGCATTGCTGAGCCTATCAATTAAAATCATGCTGCCGCTGTGGCGCAATTGTTGATAAGCATCAAAAGCTAATGGCTCACTTAAGCGTAAATTGACCCGAGCTATGCCGTTTAAATGCAGGCTAGTGGCCGCCAATTGTTGATAGCTATTGACGTCTAACTGGTATTCAATCGCCGTCACTGTTGCCTGAATTAATTTATGGCCAGCTTTAACATTGTAAAGTTTGCCAAGCACCAGCGGCGCTTCATCCATCCATACCAGATCGGCGCTCACTTCACTGGCTAATTGCGGCGGCGCATCAACACTTGCCAGCATATCGCCACGGGAAATATCTAGCTCATGGTTTAAGGTCACAGTAATGGCTTGCCCAGCAATGGCGCGCGGTAAGTCACCATCAAAGGTCACGATTCTGGCAACGGTTGCGCGTTTAGCAGAAGGCAGCGCGATTATCTCATCACCAACCGCTAAGGTGCCGCTTTGCAAGGTGCCGGCATAGCCGCGAAAATCAAGATTTGGGCGCTGCACGTACTGCACAGCTAAGCGCACTGGCTCAGTATTAAGCGAGCGCCTTGTATCGATAGTTTCTAACAAGCTCAATAAGCTTTGGCCTTGATACCAAGGCATATGCACACTGCCATTAACTACGTTATCCCCTACTAAGGCAGAGACAGGAACATAGTTAATGGTCAGTTCGCCAAGTTCAGCGGCAAAACTGGCAACATCATCAACAATTTGCTGATAACGACTTTGCGAGTAAGCCACTAAATCCATTTTATTAATGGCAACAACCAGATGCTTAATCCCAAGTAAGGAGGCGATTAACGCATGGCGGCGAGTTTGACGCTGCACGCCATGGCGCGCATCCACCAGCACTATGGCAAGCTCACAGGTTGACGCGCCGGTGGCCATATTGCGGGTATATTGCTCATGGCCTGGGGTATCAGCAATGATGAATTTGCGCTTGTCGGTAGAGAAATAACGATAGGCGACATCAATAGTGATCCCTTGCTCGCGCTCGGCCTGCAGGCCATCAACCAACAAGGCTAAATCTAGGGCATCGCCCGTAGTTCCTACCTTGGCGCTGTCGGTTTTTAAGCTGGCTAAATGGTCTTCATAAATTTGGGCGCTGTCATACAATAAGCGGCCGATTAAGGTGCTTTTACCATCATCGACACTGCCACAGGTTAATAATCGCAATAAGCTTTTATGTTGCTGCTGCGCTAAATACTGACTCACTGACTGGGCTGTATTTTTCATTATTGATTCCTCGCCTTAGAAATAACCCTGACGTTTTTTAAGTTCCATTGAGCCACTTTGATCGCTATCTATCAGTCGACCTTCGCGCTCACTTGAGCGTGCCAGCAGCATTTCTTCAATAATGTCATCTAAAGTAATGGCTTGTGATTCCATGGCGGCCGTTAATGGATAACAACCTAAAGTGCGAAACCTGACCGTTAAATGGCGCACTTCATCGCTGGCTAATAACGGCATGCGCTCGTCATCCACCATAATGAGCTGGCCTTGGCGCTCCACCACAGGTCGTGGTTTGGCAAAATATAACGGCACGATTTCAATGTTTTCTTGTTTGATGTATTGCCAAATATCCAGCTCAGTCCAGTTAGATAACGGGAACACGCGAATACTTTCGCCAGGGTCAATGGCGGCGTTATAGGTATTCCATAATTCAGGGCGCTGATTTTTAGGGTCCCATCTGTGCTGCTTATCGCGAAACGAATAGACTCGCTCTTTGGCGCGGGATTTCTCTTCATCACGGCGCGCGCCGCCAAACGCGGCATCAAACTTATGATGATCTAAGGCTTGTTTAAGCGCTTGGGTCTTCATTATGTCGGTATGCTTAGCGCTGCCATGATCAAAGGGATTAATGCCTTGAGCTAAGCCATCAGGATTAGTGTGCACCAATAAATTCAAGCCAAACTTAGCCACTTGCTGCTCGCGAAAGGCGATCATCTCTTTAAATTTCCAGCCGGTATCTACATGCAGCAAAGGAAATGGCACCTTGCCGGGATAAAACGCCTTACGCGCCAGATGCAGCATCACAGATGAGTCCTTACCAATGGAGTACATCATGACTGGATTGGCAAATTCGGCAGCAACTTCGCGAATAATATGAATGCTTTCAGCTTCTAATTGCGCGAGATGACTGAGTTGTTCTGGGACCATCTTGATTCTCCCTCTTGGCCGCAGCCGTTAAATAAGTACTGAACTAAAAACTGAAATCGTGTTTTCTTAAACAGCTCATTGCAGTGCTATTTATCACTTTGCTAGCTGAGTGCTATGTTCCGCCGCATTACCTTCAAACCACTTAAGCTCAGAAGCTAAACGAGTGACTTCACCAATAATCAGCAGCGCTGGCATAGGAATATCTCGCACACTATCGGCGGCTAATTGCGCCAAGCTACAAGGGTGCAAAGTTTGATTATGACGACTCGCATTGGCCACAAAGATGGCGGCAGTATTGGCGTCACGACCTGCCGCGATAAGGTTGGCAGCAATAGTCGCCGCCTTTTCAACCCCCATGTAAATCACTAAGGTCATTTGCGCCGAGCGGTATTCTTGCCAACGACTGACATCATCATTTAACGTGTGGCCAGTAATAAAACTAACGCTGCGCGCCATTTCTCTATGAGTTAATGGAATACCGGCATACGCCGCCGCGCCGCTTGCGGCCGTAATGCCGGGCACCACTTGATAAGGCACGCCAGCCGCTTTCAAACTTAAGCACTCTTCACCGCCGCGCCCAAAAATAAACGGGTCGCCACCTTTAAGCCGCACAACATGGCGACGGGTATAAGCTTTAGTGATCAAGAGTTGATTGATTTCCGCTTGAGTCGCACTGTGCAAACCGGAACGCTTGCCTACCAAGATACGCTCAGTGGTACTTGGAATGAGCGCTAGGATATCGTCGCTCACTAAGGCGTCAAACAACACGGTATCGGCTTGCTGTAAAGTTCTTAAGGCCTTAATGGTCAATAAGTCAGGATCGCCAGGGCCTGCGCCCACTATGCTCACAAGCCCAGGAGTCGCTGTGGCATAAGCGAGTGATACTACGTCATTTTGCTGCGCCATAGCGCCTCCGCAATCTTCATTATCCAATGTCAGCCACTATAGGCGTAACTTTATAATTAGATAAATAGACAAACGGCAGAGCTTACAACTAAAAGATATATAATGCGCCACTAATCTAGCAGACGACTATTATGCCGTCAGCAAGCCTTAACCTTATGCCCAGCAAGCTAAACCTAGCCGCACTACGCGCCCCTTAGTCCCAGCACTCATAACAAATCCCACCAGCGATTTTTGGCATTAGGCGAATTTATCAACAATACTTATCCACTTTATGGTGAAAGTCAGATGAATCCATGCCCACTCCAGTTCGGAATGGGGCAAACACTCAACGATATCCTTTAGCTGCCGCGCAATTTACGGCAAAAGGTCAAGGAAAGGCGATGAATACGGGTTATCGAACTATCTATATTATCTTGCTTGCAAGTCTTGCCCTGTGCGTAGGGCGCTTAGCAAGCCTGCATTGGCCAGCAGCAACGCCGCCAGCAACCTTATCCCAGCAGGAAATTACTGAGGAACTGATTGAACTAGAGGGCTTGCTACAAAGTCACGGTGCGTTTTTAAGCTTAGCCTCAAGCGATTGGTCGATTGAATGGCGCCACTGGCAGGAGCAAATGTTCAAGCTCAGTGAATACGGCATGGCTATCAACGAGTATCAATTACGGTTAAGCCAGCGCTTAAGCCTACTTAACGATCCTAATTTGCATGTCAGTGCCAGTCACTCTTATGTGGCGGCGCAGCAAGACTATGATTATCAAATTGAATACTTTAATGATCATTTTATTGCTAAAAACAATCGCGGCCGCTTACTGGATAAAACCGCCAGCATAGTCAGTTTTATTGACGGTATGCCACTTTCGCGCTGGATAAATGTCATTCGCACCTTGTTACCCAGATCTCAGTGGCAAGATCAAACTAAGATAGCCGCGCTACTTAGCCAGGCCCATCAACTTAGGCCATTGCTGGGCATAAATCCTGAGCAAGATTTACGTATTACCCTCACCAATAACCGCGGCCAAATTAGCTATCGCCACTTACCTATAAAGGCGCGCAGTACCGCGGTGGGATCTGAGCTATGGCGTCAATATCATCATCTTAAGCTGTCATTGCTGCCGCTATTGCAACGGCCGTGGTTTAATCAAGCCCATGCCAGTGACACTCTTACCTTAATCCCTTCAAAACAAATTACACCTAAGCCAATTCAAATCAATATTGAACCAGCAAAGAGTGCGGAGGATAAACAAGAGTTAGCCTTAGTGCCAAACGTGATAATTACTGAGGTCATCAATCAAGCGCTTGTTTTACCGCAAGCCATACCTGTAACCGAAAGTGATGATAGCCCCTCACCCGGGCAAGCCTTAGATGGTGAACATTGGTGGCTAGCCGTTGATGACTTAGCGGCCATGGAAGACAGTCAACTGCAAGCTCAGCTGCAGCAAGCCTTACAGTATTACCCAACCGTGATTATCGATATCCGTAAAGCCCATGGCCGCAGCCAAGCGTTACTGCATTTACTCAATCAAAGATTTGGACCCGAGAAGCGTACTCTGCTCGGCGCGACTCAATATACTTTGGGGCATTATCGCAGCGCGCAAACACTGCAACTGTGGGGCTTCTCCCATGAGACTACTAAACAGCAGATTAAGGCGCAGCGCTTAAGCACTCAATTGCAGCGCTTTTTGCCTGCCCGCTCTTCTATGCCGTCAGAGCCTGCGCGAGTGTTACCTGCACGCGTGTTGTTAGTGACTGGACCTGAATGTATTCAAGAGTGTGAGTGGCTTGCGATTGCTGCGCGCCATTGGCCGCGGGTAGATGTGATTGGTCAAGCAACCCAAGGCCGCACAGGGTTAACTAAAAGCTTTTATTTGCCGCACTCCAAACTGAGCTTACATCTAAGTACTAGCCTTGAGTTTGATGCTAATCAGCAGCTAATTTCCGCCCACGGCATCAGTTCAGCCAAAACTTGGGAGCACATGGCAATGAGTCACCCTGCGAGCTTATTGAGTAAACTGCCGCTTAGCGCCAATAAAAGCTGATGAATTAATCTAGAGGCCAAGTTAACTGTGGCTAGTTAACTTGGCAAATTAACTCAGGCAAGTTAACTCAGGCAAGTTAACTCAGGCCAATAAACCTTGGCAAAGCCCAATTTAGCATCTGCAAACCATAAAAAAAGAGCCTAGCTGGCTCCTTTTAACTTTTTATGCTTAGCGTCTTTAGGTACACAGGCTGAACTCAGAGTTAGAGTCAGCCACGACTAAAAGCATTTAAGGCTCAAGATTACTTAACGCTTGGAGTGGATAGCATTTGGGTATTAAAGATAATGCCTTGTGGCGCCATCAAGAGTTCAAAGCCCACTTGCATTGGCTGATTTTGCAGTACCGCGATATCTGCTGGCACTTCTTCACCACTTAACTCTAACGCCATCACTAAAGGCTGATAAATCTTCTGATAATCAACGCCGCCCGCCATAATGCCATTAGACACTAACGCCTGCGCCGCTAAACCGTCAGCCCACTGCTTAGCCTTGGCGCCGCTATATACCACTAAATGCTCGCCCTTAATGGCTATCATAGGATCAAGGGGTAAAAAGTCTGGCAGCTGTAAAATAGGAGCGAGTGACACCGGCGTGCCATCGCTAGGAACTTGGATGGATGCAAACATAGGGTCAATATTGGTTAGCAAAGACACTAAGGTGCTCGGGCGCGGAGTCGATACACTCACTGCGGCATCTAAGGTTTTTAGCTCACCTTGCTCATTTATCTGATAATCAAACAAACTCATGGCTACGCCCATAGCGCCATCAGCCATACCTGCGCCCATAGTCACCATAGCTGGGTTCTCTGCTGCCAATGATAATTGCAGCTCACGCAGAGGTTCACACGCAGCCGCAGGTTCAGTCAATTGCAGCCAAATGTCAGCCACTGAACCTGCTAATTTGGCGGTATCAGTACCAAAGGCCATCGTCATGATCCGGCCATCTAATTGCGTCATACCCGCGGGAATAAATCCCTGCAAGGCAGAAAGCGCAGTCATCATAGCCGTGTTATTACTTTCGATAACGCTCTTAAGGGTAAACTCAGTGCGATTTGGAGTAATCGACATCTTAGTTGCGCCCATCACAGTCTTTGGCCAATTGCTGGCAATGCTGGCTAATTCGGTTTGGCAGGTAGGGTTTTGCCACACGCTTAAATCGCTATCATCACTCGTTGCCATGATTTGTTTAATTTGTGTCGCCAGCAGCCCTGTGTCTTTGCCTGTGATGCCATTAACAATCGACTCATGGTTAATGAATGTCAGACTATCTGGCAGCAAACCATGCTTAGTCAGCATCTTGCCTACCATATCCTTGGTCGCTAATGAGTTAGTAATCGGGGTTTTACCGAGCGCCATAGGTAATAGGCTAGGATCGGCTTGCTTAATATCAAGGGTCAGTGTCATCCAGCCGTCTTGATAAGCCACCACTAACGCCGCCTCTTCATCAAAGATGTAGCGGCGAACGTCAACACCATCAATAGTCCCTGCTTCCATTTTTACAGAGCTAGCAGCGGCGGCCTTGTCAAATTGAGCATTCATGGCATTCGGATTGGCGATTTGCCATTTAACCACGGGCAATAAACCTAAGGTATAGAAATAAGCTTGGATGTTATCACTCATGCCAAAGCCCGCTAATAAGGCATTAGGATCAGGCAATAAGGTCATGTACTGCTTGTATAACGAGAAAAAGAACTGCTCAGTTGGGCCTGTGCCTACCACCTCAGCTAGCGCGTCGTCTTGATATGCATCTTTGATACTATTTAGATAATCTTTGATTGGAAACGGGGTTAATTGGCCAGAGAAAAACGGCGTGTCGGCGGGAATATGCGCCAATATGGTCATATCTCCGCCCTTTTTCATCGATGTTTCTTGGCTTATCCAATAACCCACACCGCCAATAATAATTAGCACGATTATGGTTAACAGGTTTTTCATGCATGCTCCCGCAGCTAGTTGGTGACACATTGAATATTAGCTGTAAAAGTATCACAGCCATCAAGAGTTACTAACAAGTAAGCAACTTTATGTACAAATTTTCATTGCTATCTAAAAATCGGGACACCACTAAAAAACGCTATTAATCCGTCACCTGCAACAACGCCAAGAGTGACTTTAAATCCCCTGCCGCTTAAGCGCCATTTCTAAGGCTAAGATAGTGAGCTCACGGGGCAGTTCAATTCCCGACGTTTTACCGCGGCCATAAACTTTATTAAAAGGAAAACCATGGGCTCCTTGCGCGGCTAAATAGGCAGAGATTTCATCATCAGGTTCAGTGGCATCGCCGCGCATTAAAATGATATCACTGCGGCGCAAACGCTCAGTCACTTGCTCGCGATGCCAGACGTTGGCTTTATTTTGCTGGCAAATACTGCACCAGTCAGAAGTGATATCCACCACCACCACGTAGCCTGCATCCACTAAGGCGGGAATTTTATCAGCATCCAGTCGCTGCCACTCTAATTGGCGCCACGCCTGATAATCTTCAGTGAAACTCACAAAATAACCGACACTACCCAGACAAAAACTGGCCGTCAGTAAAATCACTATCACCATAGTCGGTAAGGGATAGCCGCGGATTTTTAAGTAGGTAAAATAGCCAGCCGATCCTAAGAGTCCGGCTAACACCAACAACAAACCAATTTGTAACCCACTCATGTATCATCCTTTACTTATTCAATTGCCACTCGTTCCACGAGTTTGTATTCTGCATCACAATCAATGATTACTTCAATGTAACACAAAGGAAGATATGGATATTTCTGCCGTTATCAGTTTATTAGCCATTTGTTTACTCGGCGCCATGTCTCCAGGCCCAAGTTTAGCTATGGTGGTGCGCCACACATTAGGCAGTGGCCGTCGGCATGGGATTATTTGTGCGTGGTCACATGCGCTCGGCATTGGCATCTATGCGTTAGTGACATTGCTGGGATTAGCGACTGTGTTAGCGGCCTCGCCTCAAGTTTTTAAAGCCATTACTCTGTTAGGCGCCTTGTATCTGGCCTATTTAGGGGTGCAAGCCCTGCGATCTCAAGGTCAAGGGCCGGGCTTGTGGCAAGGGGGACAAGCTATTAGTTATCGACAAGCCGCGCAAGATGGCATAGCGATTTCACTATTTAACCCTAAGATTTTATTATTCTTTACCGCGCTTTTTAGTCAGTTTGTGATGTTAGCAGACAACATGAGTGGCCAAGCCCTCATAGTGCTAATGCCTATGGTGATTGATGGTTTGTGGTACACCTTAATCGCGTTCGCGTTTTCTCACCCTAAGGTGTTGGATAAACTCAAAGCTAAGGCGCATATCATAGATAAGTTAAGTGGCGTGGTATTGCTGTTGTTAGCGGCGAGAGTGATTTACAGCCTCTAAGCCTTGGGTTCTAAGTTCTAGGCATTTGGTTCTAGACATTTGGCATTAATAGCCTGTAAGTGAACGCACTTACAGGCACGCACGCAATTAACCTTTAAAAATCTCAACGTCCGCTTGTGGATCTATGTTTTCCACTGGTGGGGTTGCAATATGATCATCAAGATTATCACTCAACATTTCTTTAAAATCTTGGCTAAACCATTCCAGCGCATTGTCTTTTTCAGCGGCTAAATCGGCAGATTTCAGCGCCGCCTCAAAGGCATTAAAGCGCGCGGCAGCAAATCTCAGCGCAGAACCCACTTTACCAACATCTTGTTGCTGCTGGGCTAATTCATTGGCTAACGCGATAAATTGATCGGCTAATTCATACAAGCTCGCCACTTGGGCTGGCTGATTTTCAGATTGTTGTGACATGTCAACGCCACTCCTTTATGGCTAATATTTGCGAGGGATTCTACCCCAAAACTAAGTTAAATGCGGTAAACTCAGGCGCAAATTTGATGCAAACGCCAGAGTTTAATGAAGACCGACATTTCTCATGAATCAAAAGAGCAAGCCAATAAGCTTGCCAAAGCGACCCAAAAGCCAGGGCAAACCAAAGAACAAACAAAGTTGATTGCTCAAGGCATAGAAAAAGGCATAGCTGAATTTAAAAAGCAGCATAAAGCCCAAGCAAGAGACAGAGATAAATTTAAGAAAAAGCTTAATAAACAAAAGCAAGTAAGCACAAGCGTTAGTACTGATGATGACTATGCACCTATGCCAAGCCAAGCGGCATCATACCTGCCTTGGTTATTATTAGCCATAAGTTGGCTAGGGTTTGGCGCTTATCTAATGTGGCGATAACCCTTAGCCACTCGCTAGCTCAATACATTAACGCCCTGCATCACTCAGGGCTTGCTCCAATTGCAGCCAATGGGTTTCAACCCAAGTCGGCGCTATCGGCCCCCAGTCGTGCAAGCAATACACGCCAGCATTATTGCGCTCACCTTGTTGTTTAAACTCAATCACTATACCGATATCTTGGCATGCCACTAAGGTATCTTGCAGCGTGCGTCTTGGCATGCCGGTGCGCGCTTGTAAACTCACCATGTTTTGCGGTTCACTGGCAATGAGCCCAGCTAAATATAATTTTCGATAAAACGCGATTTGCGGTTTTGATGCGATGACATCCATTGTTAACTCCAATCCATCTATGACATAGGTTGAGACATAAACCAGACCACTGCAGTTGCCTTGATGACAAAATTCGAGCCTACAATTTTGCAACAAATATGCGCTATTGACTGATATAGTCTATCTAGCAACACTGACTTAAGTCTTTAATAAGGCATGCTACAAGGATTACCACTGATGGCCAAGATTGAATTTATTGCCCCGCAAGACTATCCCGAGCTCTCGGTGCCGCTGTGCCAAGCCAATTGGCCACCATTAAACGCCACCGAACGCATGCCAGTCGATGCTAAATACCACATCCAAGTGCAAGTTGAAGTGCTGCTAATAAGTAGCATACCTGCCATAGTTGGGCTCATTTTATTAGTCGTTAAGCCTTATCCGCCGCAGTGGCTACTCCTATGCCTAGGCTTAGCTTGGCTAGCCATCACCACTGGCTTTTTGTGGCTACGAGTGCAGCACGCCAAGCGCCTCACTTATTGCGTTTATCCCGCTGCCATTCAAATTGAATCTGGCTTGTGGTGGCAAGATATTACCGCCATGCCTATCAGTCGCTTACAACACGTGAGCCTGTCGCAAAATCCATTAGAGCTGCGCTTTGGCTTATGTCAGCTCAAATGCTTTAGCGCTGGCAGCGGTAGTGCTGAAATTAATTTACCTGGGTTATCGATAGCGACCGCAGAATCCCTAAGACAAGCGCTACTCTCTTTGGCGGCGCCGCAGCTAGCGCAAGGTAACCCAGACAATGCCGCTTAACACTGGGGAAACTAATCTTATTCGGTTATCCCCGTGGGCGATAGTCAGCGTGGTCTTTGGCCATTTAACTAAGCTAGTTAGCAATGCTTATGCGCTCATCCCCATCCTTTACGCTAGCTGGAAAATGGACTTTGATAGCAAGTGGTTAATCATAGGCGCCAGTGTCGTCTTTAGTGTCTCGACCATAATGGCAGTGGTGTATTGGCTTAGATTTCACTATCAAGTTAACCGCGACAAACTCATAGTGCAGCAAGGATTATTGTTCAGCAAAATCGATGAAATCCCGTTAGATAAAATCCTCAATGTGCGCATAGAGCAGCCGTTTTACTTTAAACCCTTAGACTTATTTACCTTAGTGGCTGAAACCGCAGGCTCAAGCAAAGATGAAGTGCAATTGCGTGCCCTTAGTGCCAGTGTCGCCAAAGAGCTACAAGCGGCCTTAGTGGGGAATAATCATGCCAGCGCAAATAGCGCGGCTAACGCTATAGAGCTGGCTCACGCAACTCACGCCATTGACTCAAACAACACTATTGGCTCGCCCCATGCCACTACTAACATGGCCGCCAACGAGCCCCCACTCTGGGTTCATAGAAACGGTGATGATCTGGTGTTATTTGGTTTATATCAAAATAACTTACTGTGGCTCGCCTTGATTTTAAGTCCAATACTTGGACAGTTTGATTACGACAAGCTATCACAGCAAGTGTGGTTCCAAGCCCTTTGGGGGCAAGCCACTCGACTCACCCATGGCGATTTATGGCTGGAAATAGTGTTAGCCAGTACCTTGTTATTGGCAGTACTCGGGATCCTCAGTCTGTTATCTGTGCTGTCGGCCATTTTAAAATATTACCCTTACCATTTACGCTTTGATGGCCGCACTTTAGTGCGCACTGGTGGGGTGATCTCCCATCAGCAAGATGCCCTAAAAGTGCACCGCATCCAGTTATTGCAACTTGAGCAGCCTTGGCTTGCCAGACTCCTTGGCCGCTGGACCTTAAGATTTAAACAAGTCCAAGGCCAAGAAGTTGAGCAGCAGAAAAAAGGTAATATGCTCATTCCAAGCCTTCGCACTAGCGAGCTAGCGACGATTTTAACCAGCATAAATCCAAGCCGATTACCCGAGCACGCCTTAGCGCAATTAAGTCTGCCTAAGTCTTACTGGTCAGTGCATTGGTTGTGGCTCGCTAAACGCATGTGGGCTCCCTTTATGCCAGCGCTCTTTAGCCTATTTGCGGGGGAGTTGTGGATATCGTGCGCACTTGCCTTGGTTGGCGTCGCGTTTTGTTTGTTCTTAATCATCTATTACTGCCAGCTTGGCTATCACATTAAGCGCTCAGGCATTTGGTTACATACGGGCTTACTTGGCCAGCAATGGCGCTTTATTCAGTATAAAAAAATCCAAACGGTTAACTGGCACACCTCACCAGGGCTTAGACGCCGCGGCCTTTGCACTCTAACCCTTGGCCTTGCTAGCGGCAATGTAACTATTTCTTGTATACCAGTGCGCCACGCTAATCATATTTACCGCCAAACTATGATGGCAACGGGCACTGACTTTAACAATTGGATTTAAGCGGAGGCAAGATGCACTATCAAACCGTGCTAGATTTTTGGTTCACACAACTCAGTCCATCAGACTGGTTTAAAAAAGATGTCGCCATTGATGCCAAGATATCTCAGCAATTTGCAGACACGTTAATGCAAGCCAGCGCTGGTGAATGCTGGCGCTGGCGGCAAACTCCCCAAGGGCGTTTGGCTGAGATTATTGTGCTTGACCAATTCTCGCGTAATATTTATCGCGATACCGCTAAGGCTTTTAGTCATGACGCTATAGCGCTAGTGTTAGCCCAAGAAGCTGTGAGCCAAAAACTTGATGAAACCCTTACCCCTAAAGAAAAACCATTTTTATACATGCCATATATGCACAGCGAATCTGCCATGATTCATGAGCAGGCATTACCTCTGTTTAAAGGGTGTAGCGCAGCGAGTCTTGAGTTTGAACTGCGCCATAGCGCCATTATCACCCGATTTGGCCGCTACCCTCATCGCAATCAGTTACTTGGCAGGCAATCCACTCCTGAAGAATTAGCTTTTTTACAGCAAGCAGGTAGCAGCTTCTAATATCACACCAATATTTCACTCACCTATTTGACTCACTTATTTCACGCAAAAAAGTGCTGCTAGTCATCTCTACAAATTCAAGATAATAAAAAGCCGCGGTAGGTTATTGACCGCGGCCGATATCAACACACCTTTACCTTAAATAAACCACTTAGGCTTGCTGTAAATAAGCTTCAACCGCTTGAGTTAACTCATCTTTGCGCTCTTGAGAGATAAAGCTGGCTTCAATGGCATTTAGGCTAAATTGGGCAAGTTCAGCGTTAGAGATAGCAAACGCCTCAGCTACCGCCATAAAGTTTGCTGTCATATAACCGCCAAAATAGGCCGGATCATCTGAGTTAATAGTGACGCACACGCCTTGCCTTAATAACTCCACCAGGTTGTGATCTGTCATGTGTTCAAACACTTTAAGCTTAGTGTTAGACAGTGGGCAGACAGTTAATGGCATGCGCGTAGCCGCAAGACTTGCCACTAATGCCGGGTCTTGCGCGCAGCTAACGCCGTGATCGACGCGGTTTACCTGTAGCAATTCAATGGCATCGACAATATTTTGCGCCGGCCCCTCTTCCCCTGCATGAGCCACAGTTAAAAAGCCCAAGGCTTTGGCCTTAGCAAAAACTCGCGCAAATTTTTCAGGGGGATTGCCTTGCTCAGAAGAATCTAAACCAACGCCGATAATCTTATCTTTAAATGGCAGCGCCATCTCTAAGGTGGCAAATGCTGCATCTTCATCAAGATGGCGCAAGAAACACATAATAAGTTGGCTGCTAATGGCTAATTCTTGTTCGGCCTTAGTTAGCGCCGCGCAGATACCATTGACCACAGTCGCAAAGGCCACACCTCTGTCGGTGTGTGTTTGCGGGTCAAAAAATATTTCACAATGCTGCACGTTATCAGCGCGGCAGCGCTCAAGATAAGCCCAGGTTAAATCAAAGAAATCCTGCTCAGTCAGCAGTACATTGGCGCCTTGATAATAGATATTTAAAAATGACTGCAGATTAGTGAATTGATAAGCCGCGCGCACTTCATCTGGGCTTGAAAAAGGGATGGCCACCTGATTGCGCCGCGCTAACTCAAACATGAGTTCCGGCTCTAAACTGCCTTCAATGTGCAGGTGTAATTCAACTTTAGGTAATCCAGTAACAAAACTTTTCATCATTAACTCTCAAATTGGGATGACGAGAGAAAGACGGCTTATCTGATTATAGTGACAAATAAACATACAAAGAGATAAGCAATCAATCGCTTAGCTCTTCGTAATCAGAATTTTACGGATTCTGGTAGAGACCCCTGTACCGGATTAACAGGGTTATACGAAGTGATAGGCTGATATGACATCAGCCTATGGGCGCGGATTGTGGCATAAAAGTTTATGTTGATAAAGGCTGAGGTGTATTAGTAGATCACAAATCAGAAACAAATCTATTGATGACTCGTCAGGGCGCCTTAGTCGCTGCCATTATTGCGGCATTCGATAAGTCACTGACACTTTGCCAGAATCACTATCCTTAAAGGAAAATTGGCGTTCATTGATAGACATTATGATGACACAAAATGAATGGTCGACCAGATGACTGATCTCTTCTGATACCTTGGTATATCTAGCGCAGCTTTTCTTTTGGCCATTGTCATAAAGATTAACGTACACGCCTTCAGCTTCGTAATCACCGCCCTCGGGCAAACTGCCCCAGACTCTAAAGGTGCCGTCTTTAAGGTATTCATCAAAGCGGGAAAACGTGGCGCCACCATCATTAGAATTGCCCCAGATACCATAAAGTAAGGGCTCAGACACTTTTATCCAGCCAGAAGACGTCGATGCCAGTACTGACTGGCTAGATGACATCATCAATAGCAGAGCTAAGCTGCGCATAATTGCATACTTCATCGAATGTGTTCCTTAACTTAACCTAAGTACATCTCAAGCCGTGCTAATGGCAATCAGTCACATCATCAACACTAGGCTTTACCACTTTTATTCACATAAAAAAGGCAACTTATTAGTAACGCATTAAAAATAGGTTACCTAAAGACAAATATACCACAAACAAAAGCCAACATAACCACCAAAAATTAACAGACTTTTCATTGTTAATGTAAGAATGCATGTGCCGGCTAAAAAACATTGTCTTGATGAGGTGTGATTAAGGAAATGCATGATGACGGGTATAACAAGGCGAAATACCAAAAGCGGGACAAACAGAGAATAAAATGATAACGCTAGCGGGCGGCTAGCGTTAAGGAACTACCATTTAGGTAGTGTTCATAATTCTGTGTCATTTCAGTAAAATATTCAAAAACAGGAATGACACATGACCCAACCTTTTAACTTCGAACAAGCCCTTAAAGATCTGCAGTCAGGTAAAAGCCTCACAGGTAAAGACAGCATTCTTGGTCCACTGATCAAGCAACTCACTGAAGCGGCTCTCCAGGCTGAGCTTGAGCAGCATTTAGCGCATGATCCTCTGCCTAATCGTAAAAATGGCAAAACCCCTAAGACCATTAAGCATCCGTCCGGTAACTTTGAGTTAGACACCCCTAGAGACCGCAATGGCACTTTTGAACCTCAGTTGATTAATAAAAATCAAACTACGCTAACCGATGAAATCGAACGTAAAGTGTTATCGATGTTCAGTATAGGTATGAGCTATCGCGATATTAATCAACATGTTGAAGATATGTATGGGATCAATGTATCTAACGCAACAGTCAGTGCTATCACTGACAAACTCATCCCCGAACTTAAAGCGTGGCAACAGCGCCCATTAGATAGCCATTATCCTATCGTTTGGCTTGATGCGATACATTATAAAGTCAAAGAGGATGGGCGTTACGTCAGTAAAGCCGTTTACACATTGTTAGCGCTTAATATGAAAGGAAAAAAGGAAATTTTAGGGCTTCATTTATCCGAAAATGAAGGCGCTAATTACTGGCTATCCGTACTGACCGATCTTAATAATCGTGGTGTAAAAGATATTCTTATCGCCTGTGTTGACGGCTTGACCGGTTTCCCTGAGGCGATAGCCAGTATCTTCCCTAATACGGAAACACAGCTATGTGTTATCCACCAGATCCGCAACTCAATGAAGTATGTCGCCTCAAAACATCAGAAAGCGTTTATGGCTGATTTAAAGCCTGTGTATCGAGCCGTGAGTAAAGAAGCCGCAGAGATGGCATTGGACGAACTGGAGGCCAAATGGGGTGATGCTTATCCGCTGGTAATCAACTCTTGGCGTCGCAAATGGCATAATTTGTCCCATTATTTTAGGTACCCAGAACATATCAGGAAAGTGATTTACACGACCAATGCCGTTGAGGCGGTACATCGCCAATTTAGAAAGCTCACCAAAACCAAAGGTGCTTTTCCTAATGAAAATAGCTTGTTGAAGCTACTTTATGCAGGCATATTAAACGCCTCAGATAAATGGACCATGCCAATCCACAATTGGAGCCTTTGTTTATCTCAGTTAGCGATTTATTTTGAAGGGCGTTTAGATAGCGTGCTAGAAATTTAAAAATTAGCCTGACACAGAATTTTGAACGCCCTCACCATTTACGCATAACTTACTTAGGTTAGAATAAGCAGCGCCTGCGGCTATTTAACAATAAGCACAGGGCAATGTGCCTTGTTGGCCACTTGCTCAGACACGTTATCATTAAGTAGATGTGCCAAGCCTTGGCGGCCATTACTTGCCATGACTATCATGCCGCAATCACTGTCGTGGGCTTCTTTAATGATTTGCTCGGCGATGTTGTTTTCTTCGCAGCGGCGCACCACAGTTTCTATGGTTAAATGAGTCTCTAAGCCATCTAATAAAATTTGCATCCGCGCGGCGGCGTCCCTTTCCATCGACTGCATCAGCTCTTCAGGGCTTATCACTAATATTTGAAAACTTTCCGCACCGCTAAGCTGCTCGACCACATGCAATATCCGCAAACTAACTTGATACAGATTAGCCATTTCAATGGCATAGCTAAGAGCATGTGACGATGTCGTTGAAAAGTCGGTTGGCCATAGAATTTTACGTGAGCGCATAGATTATTCCCTCAATAACAACACTTAGTGAAATGAGTGTACAAGTATTGCGCAAGCTGTGTGCATGATTTTCTATTCATGATTAAGCCATTATAAGGCGTTGAATTTATCGTGAAATACATTCAAACAGCTCGCCGGCAAGCCAGTTAACCTTACCACTGATGCGCTCTGCTGCTCAAATAACATTGTACTTGCCTAAGATTACTAACAACTTTACTCTGAGCCTATTAATACATCGGTAATTCATTGAAGAATATGGCCGATTTACATTGAGCGTTAGATAGCAGCCACAGGCTTAGTTCGCCCACACAAGGGCTTATCTGCAGAGTTAAGGTACTTAAGTTATGTCAGCACCGGGATTTGAAACCCATATTCAGGCGTTATTTCAGCAGCAACAGTTGGCCTATCAGCAGCAACCTATGCCAACGCTTGCCCAGCGTAAAAGTGATTTATCTCGCCTAAAAGCGGCGCTACTGCAACATCAAGAACCATTGGTGGCGGCGTTAAATCAGGATTATGGTCATCGCAGCACAGATGACAGCTTAATATCAGATGTTTTGCCGGTCATTAACAACATTAATTACTGTCTCAAACACTTAGCTAAATGGATGAAACCAAGCCGCCGTCATGCCGGATTACTGTTAGCGCCTGCCACGGTGCGCGTGCATTATCAGCCACTTGGAGTGGTTGGCGTGATTGTGCCTTGGAACTTCCCTGTGATGTTATCCCTTGGCCCATTGGCGTCATTAATGGCGGCGGGAAATCGCTGCATGCTTAAATTATCTGAATTTACGCCAGCGACTAATCAAGTCATAAAACGCATCTTAATGGATTGTTTTAGTGCTGATAAAGTGGCGGTAGTTGAAGGTGAAGCCGAGGTTGCCAGCTATTTTTCAAGCTTAGCCTTTGATCATTTACTGTTTACAGGTTCCACTACCGTGGGGCGCTATGTGATGCAGGCTGCCGCTAAAAACTTAACGCCAGTGACTTTAGAGCTCGGTGGTAAATCACCTGTGATTATTGCCGATGACATAGATATCAATACCGCAGTTGAGCGCCTCATTTATGGTAAGTGCCTTAATGCCGGTCAAATCTGCGTGTCGCCAGATTATGTCTTATGCCCAGCCAGTAAAGTGCAAACCTTTGTCAGCGCTTATCAGCAAAAGTTTCACCAAATGTATGGCGCCGTGGCAGACAACCCAGATTATGGCAATGTGATTAACGATCGCCAATTTGCGCGCCTACAAGCCTTGTTGCTTGATGCAAAAAACCAAGGCGCCCAAGTAATTAGCGCCTCAGGCGAGGGCATGAAACCCGATTCACGCAAACTAGCGACCCAGCTAGTGCTCAATGCCAATGATGATATGCAGATTATGCAAGAAGAGATTTTTGGGCCGTTACTGCCAATTATTCCTTACGACTCTTTGGCTGGCGCTGTCACTTATATTAATCATCGCCCAAGACCTTTGGCGCTTTATCTCATGAGTTTTGACGACAATACCCAACAATACGTGTTAGCGAACACTCACTCTGGCGGCGTCTGCATCAATGAAACAGTGTTTCATGTGGCCGCCGATGATGCGCCCTTTGGTGGCATAGGCCCATCTGGCATGGGGCATTATCATGGTCATGAAGGCTTTTTACGTTTTAGTCATGCAAAAACTGTATTGCAGCGCGGCAAGCTTAATACCGGCAAATTAGTGCACCCGCCTTATGGCACTTGGGTGCAAAAATTATTACTTAAGTTCTTCTTACGCTGATATCAGTAAGCCTTATCGGGCAGCAATAACACTGTGATGATAATGCAGATGTGATAGTGCCACCTAATAATAACGCCCACAGATGTGGGCGTTATTATTGGGGTTAAACTTGCGGCTAATCTAGGTCATTAACGGATTTCAAACTGACCATAGCGAGTCGGCTCACCGCCGCGCACTAAGGCTTGGCCGCGACTCCAGACACTATCAATCGTTAGCTTGGCATCAAGCAACACTAAATCAGCATCTAACCCCACCGCCAATTGGCCTTTATGTTTAAGCTGTAAGTTTCTTGCCGCGTTAGTGCTCACTAGCTTAATGGCATCAGACAATGGCAGGTTAGCTTGCACTAACTCGCAAAAGGTTTCGTATAAACTCGCAATGCGGCCCATTTCTAACCCAGTTAACTGACCTAACTCATTAAATACTGGCAGGCTGGCATGGCCATCAGAACTTAAGCTGATGTTGTTTATGCTAACGCCAGCATCTAGCGCCTGAAACACGGCGTCTACTACCGCCACTTCACCACTGTCTAAACAGGCTTGATTGGTTGAGGTGGTAAAATCAATCACGCCGCCCGCTTTGGCAAAAGTGAAACCTTGCTCTAAAAGAGCTTGGCTGCGATTAATATGGGTTGGATAAAACTGCTGCAGCGGAATATCTGTCTCGCTCGCCACTTGATGTAAAGGTTGTAACCCGCCCTTACCATCCCCCACATGCACAAAAACCTTGCCAGCCTTATTGGATAACATGCCGCCCACTCGCGCTTCAGAAGCCACGCGCGCCAGTTCAGTGGTAGTTAACTGCGAGCCGCGGTGATCGCTAATAGCGATTTCACCTATGCCTATCATGTTATCAATCAACATTAAATCGCGGCTAATAGAGCCTGTTAATGTCACCACAGGATAGGCGTAAGAGCCGGTATAACAAAAGACATTCAGCCCTTCATGCTCAAGCCCTTTGGCTTTAGCCAGCATATCTTCTAAGGTGCGACTAATGGCATCAGTGCCTAATGCGGCCACTAAGGTCGTGACGCCATAGCAACTAGCATCGGTTAACTCCATTGCCCGGGTGCGGGTATGATAACCGCCCTCGCCGCCGCCACCTGTGATGTGCACTAATGGGTCAACTAAGCCTGGGATCAATAACTTACCCTGCGCATCTAAGGTGTGATGCACGTTACCGCTAATCGCTAAATCTTTGCCTATGGCGATTATTGTAGAGCCTGCCACCAGCACGTCCACGCAGCCTAAAGGCTCAGGGCTGTATACATCAGCATTTTTTATTAACAACAATGAGGCCATCTTGCCATCCCTTTCCTTACGTTGCGCTGAGCCTAGCGGCCAAGCGCTTAAAAGTCATCTAGCGACGAGTAGAGTGTGGTGGATATCACCAAAGCCTTACATGGCTTGGGCGAAAATCCAAAAGGTAGCAATAATACCAATAAACCAGCTAAGGCTTCGCAGCTTATCTAAATTACATAAGTAACAAGCTTGATAGGCAAGACGCGCTAGCAAATACACCACGGCCGCAACTTCTGACTGCGCATTAATAGTATCTGTAGCAATCACTAATAATACCGCTGGCGCAAATAAGATTAAGGATTCAAAGGCGTTTTGATGGGCAGCTAGCGCTCGCGCGCCCAAGCCAGTTAAACGCGCTTGCTGGGCGCGCGGATGAGCATTGTCATATCGCCCCTCTTTTGCCATCGCCCAACCTAGCGGTATTTTGGCAAAATAAGGTAGTAACATGGCTATGAGTAAACAGATGATGAGAACTGACATAATTATCCTTTGTTATTATTGGTATAAGATGATGATTACTTTGAATTGAGCGCAGATCCTACACTATTAATCCGCCTAGATTAACTGCCATTAATTGGTCTAGCTAGCGCCGCGGAGGTACATTAATCGCCTTCGCAAAAGTAATGTGGCCGCCTCATGGCATTTCTAGCTCAGCTCAACAATACTGGTACTTCCTTTAGTCATGGTAGTTTTCAACACTATAGCAAACCTATGCATTCACCTAGCCGCAAACATATAGTTGCTGGGACTGCGCTGATAGTTGAGGGAGGTGGGCAAAGAGGGATTTTTGGTGCAGGTATTCTCGACAGCTGGTTAAAGGCCGACTTTAACCCTTTTAAAATCCTCATAGGTACATCCGCAGGGGCGCAAAACATTAGTGCATACCTTTCAGGCCAACACGGTTATGCCAAGCAATGTATTCAGGTACTTTCTCGCGATAAACACTTTTTCAATGTCAGTCGCCGCTTTCTTGGCAAAAGCATGTTGGATTTAGATTGGTACTTTGCCCAAGCTAAAGAAAAAGGCATGGAGCTCGACTTGCAGCAAGCCAGCCTTAACAGCCAAGACCGCCAAGTCTTATTTACTGCCACTCGCGCCGCGGGGCTGAAAGCTGAATACCACCAGCCTCAGGCTCACAATTGGTATGATGTGCTCAAAGCCAGTAGCGCCTTGCCATTTCTTTATAACCAAGATGTCATGTTAAGTGGTCGCAAGTATTTTGATGGCGGCGTTACCGCGCCGCTCCCAGTAAGAAAAGCCTATGAATTAGGCGCGCGTAAAATTGTGGTCATTCGCTCTACCAATGCCCAATATCAAGCCAACTCACCTGCCTTACATCATTTAAAAGAATGGCTCTGTCAGCATGGCTCTTGTCCGGCTCCCATAGGCCTACTTGATATGCATGAACAGTCTTATCGCCATGAGCTCGATTTTATTGAGCATAAACCTAAAGATGCTGACATCATCCAAATCTTTGCAAGGAAGCCGTTAGAATCGAGTTTAATCGGCAGCCAATTGCTGCAACTAGAACATGACTATCAGCATGGCGCTGAGCAAGGCCGACAAGTATTGGCGCAGCTCAAGCAACACCTTTGCAGCTAACATTGGCCAAAGGTTAGCGTTTACGCCTGATTGATATGTCATTAAATATCGCCGATAGATGCATTTATTCTTTGCCTTAATCAACTGGCTATCTTATTGTCATTGTTAAGGTTATTGCATAAATAAGGACATGCTATGGCGATACAACTCTTAAGCGGCGAGCAAGTATACCGCAAGACTAAGCTCACAAACGCCCATACAGTTCCAACCCATTCAGATATTGCCTCCAGCGCCGACTTTTTAGCGATTGATGAAATCTTAGGGCAGCAGCGCGCGCGCCAAGCGCTTGAATTTGCTATGTCCATTAAAGATAAGGGCTATAACATTTATGCCATAGGTGAAAATGGCCTAGGCAAGCGCACTATGGCGCTGCGTTATTTAAATAACCACACTGCGCCCTCTAGCCCATTATTTGACTGGTGCTACATTAAAAACTTTGATGAAGAGCGCAGCCCCAGCGTATTAAAACTGCCACTTGGCAGCGCTAAACAATTTAGAAAAGACATAGAATCCCTGCTATTTAAACTCGTCAAAGCCCTGCCGCTGGCCTTTGATAATGACCTGTACCATAGCCGCGCCGACCAACTAAAAAGCCAGTTAGGTTTACAGCAAGAAACCTTAATGCAAGAACTTAATGATGCCGCTAAAGCGCGCCACATTGAGCTCACCATTAGTAATCTCGGTGATTATCAGTTAACAGCGCTCAACGGCGAAGAAGCCCACACGGAAGAGAGCTACAACGCCTTAACTGAGGCGCAGCAAAAACAGTTTGAGCAAGATATTCAATATCTTGAAAAACAGTTACGCTCAGTAATTCGCACCTTAACAGAGTGGGAAGATGAGTTTAGTGATAAACAAGATCAACACGATGAGCAAGTGGCTAAAGGGGTATTAACCCATTATTTACGGCCACTGAAAAAGCGTTATCGCGAGCAAACCAGTGTTCATGATTATCTCACCGCCATGGGCAAAGATATTCTAGAAAACTTAGATATATTTCTTGATGCCAATGAAGAAGATTACTCGCTGGCACTCGCCTCATTAGAGAAAAAACTGCCGCGGCGTTATCAAGTCAATGTGTTAGTCGCTGGCGATAGTTCCGCTGGGCTGCCCATCATAGTGGAAGATAACCCTAACTATCACAGCCTCTTTGGCTATATCGAAAATGCGAGCTTTAAAGGCACTGTCTTTACCGACTTTACCCTTATTCGCCCCGGCAGTTTGCACAAGGCCAATGGCGGCGTATTAATGATGGATGCCATTAAGGTATTAGATCGCCCCTATGTGTGGGACGGCCTTAAGCGCGCCTTGCGCGCTAAACAGTTAGATTTAAGCTCTTTAGAGCGTGAGGTCAGTTTATCCGGCGCTATTTCTTTAGCGCCTGAACCTATCCCATTAGAAGTAAAGATTATTTTGTTTGGTGATCGCCAGACTTATCAGTTATTGCAGCATTATGATCCGGATTTTTCCGAGCTCTTTAGAGTGACCGCTGACTTTGAACATACCATGACGCGCAATCAAGAGACTGAGCATCAATATGCGCGCTTTATAGCCTCCATCATTGAAGACAATCAGCTGTTGCCCTGTTCTATCGCCGCCATGGAGCGAGTCATAGAATTTAGTAGTAGGCGCGCTGATCATCAAAATAAACTGTCGCTCTATTCAGTGGAAGCCGCCAATTTACTGCGCGAAGCCAACTATTTTGCCCAGTTAGGCGCAGATAAGATGATCCACTCAGAGCACATCAGCCAAGCCATTAGCGCTCATGAATATCGAGTATCAAGATTACGCAGCCAGATTATGGAATCCTTTGAAGATGGCACCACCTTAATTCAAGTCAGCGGCAGTAAAATTGGCCAAGTGAATGCGCTCTCAGTCATGAGTAGCGGCGATCATGAATTTGGTGTGCCCAATCGAATTACGGCGACTACCTCTTATGGCACAGGCGAGATTTTAGATATAGAAAACAAAGTCAAACTCAGTGGTAGTCTGCATTCCAAAGGCGTGTATATCTTAAGCGCTTATTTAAATACCATGCTTGCCAAAGAGCAGCAGTTACCGATTAACTGCCATCTGACCTTCGAGCAATCTTATGGCGGCATAGATGGAGATAGCGCCACTATGGCCGAATGTTGCGCCTTGCTGTCAGCCATTAGTGAGCGCCCTATTAATCAACACATAGCCATCACAGGCTCTATGGATCAGTTTGGGGAAGCTCAGCCCATAGGCGGCGTGAATGAAAAAATCGAAGGCTTTTTTGATGTGTGTGCGCTTAAAGGCCGCACGCCTTTGCAAGGGGTCATAATACCGCGCACCAATGTGGCTAACTTAATGCTACGCAGTGACATAGTGGCCGCCATAGCCGCAGGTGACTTTCAGGTATGGTGCGTAGATAACGTTATGGAAGCTATGAGTTTATTAGCTGGCACCCATAGCGATAGTCAGGGAGACATGCACATTTTAAAACTGGCAGAAGCCAAACTTAACCTTATTCGCGCGAATCAAGCTGAAAAAGAGTCAAAAAAAAGCCGCTGATAACAGCGGCAAACCTGGGTAAGAGAATCGGGCTATAAGCCGTCATAAAGGCAAGGAAATCATGATGTCACACTTATCGAACATAAATAGGATGCCAAAGGTTTAGCCCTTGGTGTCCTTGAGCCTCAATTAATGGACAAGTAGTCGCTACTAACCGATTGGCGCGCTGATGAGACGCCTGCCAAGTGTGTCTAAGGCTCAATTGCCTCCGGCGTCTTTGTCTGGCAAGTAACTGATGATGGGCAAATCGCACAAAGTGATGTCGAACCACTATCATTACTCCAGACAAATCCAGTCAAAAACAGCTAAATTAACTTAAATCAATCAACCACTTAAATAGCTAATGAGTTAGAGTTCATTTCGATAACTGAAGATTACTCCCCACATAAGGCAGCGTAAACCCCTTGCCGGTTTGAATTAATCTTGCAGCCTTAATTCCCCTGCACCGCCCTTATGTGAGCGCTTGCGATTTAGTTCATCTATCCTAAGCCATCAAGACTGCACGCCCCCTGCCAATCAGGGTTTCATGGCTATTTTAGGTGTTAACTTGATATAAAAATCATCAACAGCAAACGCTAATGTAAACGCTTAACGTGAACTTGAGTTCATAAAGGATTCATTGCCGTTCACAAGGCAAACACGATGGGCTCAGACTTGAGCTTAAGGATGTGGGGCGCTGCGGATTTGCTGCAATGGCTCATCCCCTAATTGGCGCATTTGTTTGCGTATCCACGCAGAGCGCTTAATCACATAAGGCGATGGCGGTTTAACCTTATAGCGCACCGGATTAGGTAAAATCGCCGCTAACAGCGAGGCTTGATGACTTGTGAGGTTACGGGCAGAGACACCAAAGTAGTGGCGCGCCGCATCTTCAACGCCATAAATATCTGGGCCTAATTGGACAATATTTAAATACAATTCCAGTATCCGCGACTTAGGTAAAATCGCCTCAAGCCAGAGGGTTAACCAAGCGCCTAACGCCTTTCTAAAATAGCTGCGATCTGGCCAGAGGAATAAGTTTTTGGCTAATTGCTGGGTAATAGTGCTGCCGCCGCGAATTTGTTTACTGTGCTGATTATGCTCAAAGGCCGCAATCATAGCGGCATAATCAAAGCCGTCATTGCTGGCAAATGTTTGATCTTCGGCGGCAATCACAGCAAGCTGCATATGGGGATTAATCTGACTCAGGCTCACCCAAGTGTGCGGCGCAGCATTAATGCCTTGCTGCTGCAAGCGCCAGCTCCAAGTCGCGGGATCGCAAAACTTAATCCCTAGTACTAAGGCAAAGGTCAGCGCGATAAATGCCAGCAATAACCAATACAGGCTATGCATTAGCGTGCGCGCAAGCGGGCGTTGACCCCGACCTTGTGACTCGTGATTAGCCAGAATGAACCTCATTCATCATCCAACACCTACTCCAATATTGTCAGCCCCCTTATGCATTCATAAGTGAGTCAACCGTGCGTTAACAAGCTTTTAGTTAACAAAGCGTACGTATCAAGCCTACTGTTCCATCAGCCGCCAGGCTGATTCAAGTTCATCATAAATATCATCTTTTACACTGGCGAGCCATGCTATTTGTTTAGTTGGTAACGCATTTGTTACTAATAAGCTTTGAGGCGGGGATGGGCCGATTGACAACTAAAATAGAAACAAGAGAGAAGCAAGAGAGAAACCACTAGCGAGATGAGTTGCGATACCGCCCCCATTGACGCTTAAGACTCTGTAAATCGGTACCATGCAGTAATCATCGCAGCAATAGTTACAAAAAACTTGCCCGCCCACTAAGCATTTGCGGCTAAAGTAAATAGACTAACTCACTGAGATAACTCAACTATGCTTAAGTTTCGCGATTGGTTATCGTCATTCAAGCAGCCGGCATTATGGCGCTACAGCATGAATATTCGCGCCAATGTCGCCGCATTGAGTTTTATTTCGTGTTCATTGCCGCTGTTTTATATAAACCAAGTGACCTTAGGCATAGCGGCGTCGCTTGGGTCAATTGCTTGCGGTTTAGCTGATAGCGCTACCTTAATGCGTCATAGATATCGTGATATCTCCCTTGCCATAGTGGTATTTTTTTTCGCGGCGCTGGCAGTCACGTTACTCTTTCCCCACACCTTAGTGTTTGTGGCTTATCTCGCCGTCAGTAGCTTTGGCTTATTAATGCTAGCCGCCTTATCGCCACGCTTAGGCGCTCTGGGGTTTGCCAGTATTTTGCTCGGCATTTACGCCATGATTTTATATTCAGCCAAGCAAGCGCCTTGGCATATTCCACTGATGTTAGCCCTCGGCGCGCTCTGGTATGGATTGTGGCAAGGGTTGGCAACCTTAGTGTTCCCCCATCAGCAAGACAAAGATTTATTGTTTGATGTCTATCGTCAGCTGGCCAAAAAATATCAGGCCCATGCAGCACCTCTCCTTGAACACCCAAGCCAACAGACCCATGCCAAGCTAGGCAGTAGCGTAATTAGCTTAGGGCCTAAGGTCTTTATCGATACCGCCAAGGCGCGTTCACGCTTTACGCAATCGTTTAATGAATTAAGCCATCGCCTCTATCAAAAAATGAGTGCGGGTGAAATAAACCTCGCCTTAACTCAGTTGCAAAGTCAGTTAGATCTCGCCGCTATGCTGGCGGAACATAGCCGCCTGCTAGACTTTATCCCATCGATTGAGTTTAAAAGCCAATACCCAGTGCAACTGGCGCAAATGCATAAAGCTTGCAGCGCGATTGCCGATTACATCAGTCGCGGCGCCACTCATGATAAGCGCCCGCTTGAAGCCATAGATATTCATGGGTTGCAACTTTGGGCGGCGCGCCAGCAGGCAGCTCTTATAAACGCCCAACTTAATCCACAAGCTATGGCTGATTTGCAGGCTGAGCTGCAATTAGCAAAAAAGTTTATTGAGCAACTCGCCCTCATTATCAATTTATTAACACAGCGCGAGCCGAGGGCAAATTATCACACGCCAAGCCATTACCAGCCGCAAGTCAGCAGCAATGGTTGGCAAAATCAATGGCAGAAATTTATTCATCAATGCCACTGGCAGTCAAACGTGTTCCGCCATGCCATTCGCGGCGCCTTATGCTTGGCCTCTGGCTTAATACTAGTGCGCGCCTTTGATTTAGAGTTTGGCTTTTGGACCTTAATGACGAGCTTATTAGTACTCAAACCTAATGTGGCTATGACATGGAAGCGATTTTTAGACCGCTTTATTGGCACTATGGCAGGCTTATTGTTAGTGGCTGTTATGCTTAAATGGCAGGCACCTATGGGGCTGTTACCTTGGGTGTTTTGCTTAGCTGCTACGCTATTTTTTCACACTTCTGCGCGCCATTATGCGGTGGCAGTTTGCTGCGTGACCTTATTTGTGTTTTGTGGGTTTTCCCTGAATGGCGAAGGCGACATCATTTTATTGCCGCGCCTTGAAAATACCTTGCTAGGGATTTTATTGCCGCTTGTCTGGGTCATTATCATAGCGCCTGGTTGGCACAAGCATGACTTCCCTAAGCAGTTGCATTTAACCTTAGTGGGATATCAGCAATTGTTAACTCAATTACAAGGGATGCTAGATGCCAGCGATAACAACCAGCAAGCCCAATTAACCGCGAGCCTTAATACTTGCGTGAGTAATGACGTCAATCTATTTGATTTATGGCAAGGCTATTTGGCTGAACCCAATCGCAATACTCGCATCACTGAGTCCATGCTAGTGTGCAGTTACAGCAGTAATTTAATGCTGCGCTTACTGACAAGATTACAATCTCGCGCCCATGAGTTAACAAGCGCTGAAGGTCGCAAAGAACTACAA
Source organism: Shewanella sp. SNU WT4 (assembly GCF_006494715.1). Lineage (NCBI taxonomy): Bacteria > Pseudomonadati > Pseudomonadota > Gammaproteobacteria > Alteromonadales > Shewanellaceae > Shewanella > Shewanella sp. SNU WT4. The sequence goes on along the minus strand of NZ_CP041151.1, from coordinate 1,093,375 downwards.
GCCACCATTAGCTTAATTGCCAAAGCCGAAACACGTTTGGCACATTTGAGCAAGTCACGATTATTTTATCCCTATATTGCCCGCCACCAGCAGCAAGTGCATGGTCAGCTTGAGGCCATGATTAAACAAGGCGATCTTAACGCTTTGGCATTACTTAAGTTATTGCAGGCCGAAATCACCAGTTTTACCTTGCTTCACCCCGCCAAAAACCGTGCTTGATCACGCTAAGATTAAACGCAAGCCGCAACAACTCACACTTTCGCACCGTTTGAAATTATTCTTCACAGTTTACGCAAAACATCACCTACTGCTTTAGGGTTATGCGACATTACCCCCATTTTGGTAGTTAGTATCCTGCTAATTTAGCGACATGGTTGCGCCGTGAAATAAATTTAATACAGCACGGTCGACATTTATTACTAGGCACTGGCCATTGGGTGTTAGCCATTTTCTAGCCATTAACCTTGCAACGGAGAGAACCGTGGAGTTTCTATTATTTTGCATTATTTTTGTGACGGCATTGCTAGTCGCCTTTAAACCACAAAAACAAAAGCTGGCTCATATTTTATTGACTATCAGTATCTTATTAAGTCTTTTCATTTGGTTAATCGCGACTTGGGGCATGTTAGTCCCGGCTGGTAATCTGTAAGGGAACTCATCATGAACGAAATTACATTAAATCGTATAGTGTCCTTTGCAGCACTGGTCTTAATCGCTTTCCCTGTGGGTATTGCCTGTATCATTTTAGGCTTTGGCATGGGTGATACCCCATGTATTTTATGCTGGCAAGAACGTACCGCCATGGTACTGGTGTCCTTGATTGCCTTATTCATCATGCGCTACGGCCTTAAGCCTAAATATATAGGCGCGTTGATCTTAACTGCCGTCTACGGTTTATGGGCTGGCTATCGCCACAGCTCAAACCACATTATCCGCGATATTGGCCAAGGCTTTGGTCCTGCCATTTTCGGCGTACATACCTATGTATGGGTAATTGTGGTATTTGCCATTATCTTATTGTTTGCTGGCGCATTATTACTGCTGCAAGGTGACAAGCTGAGCGACAAGCCAGCGCCATGGAGCCTGTTTAACAAGGTAACCATCAACACTTTCTTAGTGATCATTGCCTTCAACATAGTGCAAGCCTTCACCCAAACTGGCCCGTTCCCATTCATTGGTCAGAGCGATCCGGTGCGCATGAGCTTTAATAGCGACAACATCATTTGGTCAACAGGTAACTGGCCGAGCCCATCTAAGCTGTCAGTTCGTGGTGCTTATACCATTGAAAAGCCAGACTTTGCCGCTATGACTAGCGATATGGCGACCAAAATGAACAGCGATAAGTCGGTATCTGCTAGCCAACAATTAAGCTTACCTGCGGCCATTGAAGGCGTGGTTACTGGTATTTCGTATCAAGCAAGTTCAGGTTTATATGCCTTAGTCACCAGTGATAACTGGGTGTATTTCTTATCTACCGATTTGAATACTATTTTGGCGCAAGTAAAAATTGACGCGGCTTTCTCAACTGAAATCTCAAACTTAGCTGGCGTGGCTTTTGATGGTGATAACAGCGTGATAGTGACTGCCGATCACAAGAGCTATGCTCGCGTGGCTTACGACCCAAACGCTAAGATTGCTAACTACTATGCCAACTTTATGGCTGGTACCGATGGCGTGAAAGAATTACGTCGCGGCCGCTTTGAAACCACTCGCGCCAAGTTCAACTATATCGGTGACATTGGTTATGATGCTGACAAGCAAGAATACCTGATGGTGACCTTGCCAGTGGCAGCCCGCAATAACTTGGTCGTGACTCGCATGAGCGCTAACGATCTTAAGTTAAATAGCGAAGCCGTGATTGGTTTTGATGGCAATACCTTACCACAAGTAACTGGTATCGCTTTGGATAGCACTAACATCTACCTGCTGAGCCGTTCAGGTGAGCAAGTATTAGTGATGAACCGCGATAACCAAGTGGTAGAAGCTATCAACTTAACGGCGACGTCTAACCCACAAGCCATGGCACTGGTTAATGGTCAATTGGCCGTAGTTAATGCCAAAGAAGGCCAAAACAGTATCAGCTTTTACGCCCTGTAAGCTCAATGTTTATGAGTTAACAGCTTAATAGCTGCCTCTGTTGGTAATAAAAAAGCGCGATAGTTTATATCGCGCTTTTTTTACCTCTAATCATTAGCCTTTATATCGTCTTTATAGCTAACACGGCCCGCTAGATAGCAAGCTCTTGAACTATGCCATCAGCACTATCGTTGCTTACTGTCACTCCAGCGCTACTGGTGCGGCGAGTAAAAAAATCTGCGGCAACACTATCAATAACGCGGGTATTCACATCAGCAATAGCGCTGCGTTTGCCAAGCTGCGCCTTAATCAGCGCCAATACATCGGCAGCTATCGGCATAAACTCAGTTAATTTGCCGCCATAAATACTCACTAGCCTTGGGCTATTGGCTTGCTGCACTAACAAGGTATCACGCGGGCGACTAAAGGCGCTGCCTTCATTTTTAGGTAAAGCGCGCACGCCGCAAAAATGGCCAAGGATCAACCCAGCTAAACTCGCGCGGTTATGATCTGAAAAATAATGATGATAGTTAGTCAGTAAATATTCTTGCTCTGCCAAGGTGATTTGCGGCTGCGGCGGCATCACAGCTAATGGCACTTCGGTCGTTCCCACTAAGGTTTTACCCTGCCAAGGCATCACAAAAAACAGCCGCTCATCGAGCTGAGATTGCAAATAATACACCCCGGAAGGCGCCGGAATATCTAACCAAAGATGCGAGCCTTGCACCCAATCGACCGCAGGCGGCAGTTGTTTAGGGGTAACATGTTCTAATAAATCATTGGCCCAAGGGCCGGCGGCATTAATCACCATACTTGCGCGCACACTGCCTTCATTCCCTAAAGGGTCGCTATAGCACACTTGGCACACGCGCGCGCCATGATAAATATCAACGACTTGTCTATGTTGATGTATGTCTGCGCCAAGTTTTTCAGCGTCCGCCGCCACGGCTAAGGTCAACGCCTTGTCATCGGTTTGTGCGTCCCAATATTGCAGCATATGGCGTAAGTTATGCTGATTTAGGCCTTGATGATCATCTGTTTCATTCAATTTCACTTTAGTGAATTTCGCCAGCGCATCCCCTTGAGCCAATAAGGCATATAAGCCTAAACCCGCGGTTAAGGTCATCAGGCCGCGCTGACTGTCCCTATAAATTGGAATATAAAAAGGGACTGGGTTAACTAAGCTTGGGGCTAATTGCAGTAATTGTCGCCGCGCTTGCAGGCAGCGCCGCACTAAGGATAACTGACCGGATTCTAAATACCTGAGGCCGCCATGAATTAACTTGCTGGAATGCGATGAGGTGCCGCTTGCTATCTCGTCGCGCTCCCATAAGGCCACAGAATATCCAGCCGCCGCTGCCGCCTGCGCTATACCAACGCCTGTGATCCCGCCGCCAATGACCAGCACATCCAACATAACTTTCTCCTTAATGCCGCGTTTACAGCCGCTAACTCACTGAATTAACTGTAACAGGCTTTAGCTTGTACTGCCGTTTTTTAGTCGCGAAAACTTAACTGCGGCGCCATCATCAAGCGTTAGGTTTAGCGCTAATAATCTGGTTTGCATTTAAGTAAACTTTGCCTTAGATTAATCGGCTTTAATGCTTATAACGATAATAACTATGCGCATCTTTTCTGTTTTATTGGCTTTTGTGGCCATGTCAGCCAATGCCTCTTGCCTTAATGGCGAGCATCTTGGCGAAGTCGAATTTAGTATCAACAGTTCCTATTTTTCTGGCCAAGGGCAACAACTGTTAAATCAAGTCAATAGCCCGACGGCCAGTAAAGCTAGTGCCGATGGTTATTTATTACTGCAATTTTCAGCCGGCCTAGACACCAGCGATGAAAAACTAAAAGACTATAACAAGTGGCTCGCCCAGCGCCGCATTGAGCGCATCAAACACTACCTCACCACTCAAGCTTTTAATGCCCCGATTATTAGCCGAATTTTAACGGTGGAAAACACCCAAGTGCGCAGCGTTCAATTGTATTGGTGCCCAGCATTAGCGCCTGACATATCGCTGGCGGAATAAGTTCCCTCGCAGATGATTAATTCTGACAATTTGGAGCTAGCTAACATTTCCTTAATAGCAAGATGAGCTGCCTCACTGATAAGCGTAATCTAACGTTATGAAAATAAAGTTATTACGGTTTTATTATGCGGAACATTTATACCTTTTTGTTAGTTGCCATCATGGCTATCTTCAGCGGAGCTAGCTCTGCTGACACCCTAGCGTGGCAACAGACGGATGCCAAAGGCCAAGTTACCATTCCCGTCTATTTTTTCTGGTCACAAACTTGCCCGCATTGCGCGATTGCCCATCCATTTGTAGATAAATTAGCGGCTCATTACCCTTGGCTAGCACTGCAATCGTATAAAGTGACCGACCCTGGCGCCTTGGCCTTGTGGCAACAAGTGGCTGAAGCTACTGGACAAAAAACTACCTCAGTTCCCTTTTTTGCGTTCTGCGGCCAATCGAGCGTAGGTTACTCGAGCGATGAAGTCTCGGGCGCCTTTATTGAGCAGCAATTACGCCAATGTTATCAAGCGGCGGGCGGCACTATTAGCCAAGATAATATGATAACGCCTGCGGCCATAGAGCAAACCTCGGGTACTAATGAAGCCCCGTTATTTGCTACTTGCAGCCAAAATAGCCTTGCCGGCGCAGGTAGCTGCGACGCCCCAGCTATTACCTCAGTGCAACCTGTGACTATTCCTTTTATTGGTACTATCGCTCCAGAGACCTTATCGCTGCCACTACTCACAGTGGCATTAGCCGGGGTCGATGCCTTTAACCCTTGCGCCTTCTTTGTGTTGTTGTTTTTACTCTCAATCATGGTTAACGCCAAAAGCCGCACGCGCATGTTGTTAGTCGGCGGGATTTTTGTGTTCTTCTCTGGCTTTATTTATTTTTTATTCATGATTGCTTGGCTCAATATTTTTGAGCTGCTTGGCGCCGGCGGTGATGGCGGCACCATAATTTTAATTGCAGGCTTATTGGCCTTGGTGGCTGGCGTTATCAATATCAAAGAATTCTTCGGCCAGAAAGGCAAAATTAGCTTATCTATGTCTGCCAATAACCGCACGGGCCTGATTAAACGCATGGGTAAATTATCCAGCGCTACCTCATTAGGCGCCATGATAGTCGGCACTACTGTGCTTGCCATTTTAGCCAATGCCTATGAGCTGTTATGTACTGCAGGCTTTCCTATGATTTATACCAGCGTGCTCAGCATGCATGACTTAAGTAGCCTTGAGCGCTACTTATACTTAGTACTTTATAACTTAGTGTATGTGATACCACTGGCCGTGATTGTGATTGTATTTAGCTTAACCTTAGGCAAACGTAAGCTCAGCGAGAAAGAAGGCGAAGGTCTAAAGCTGATGTCTGGAATCATGATGCTAGGTTTAGGCAGCATGTTGGTGTTTGACCCGACGTCAATGCAAAATCCTGTGCTCGCTATTGGCCTCATTATTGGCGCAATATCCCTGACGTGTAGCATTATCTGGCTGCGAAAATGGCGCGCTAGGTTCACTCGTTAACGGTAATAACTAAGCTTGCTCGTTAAGGACCAATGATGCGTTTGAGGCTGGCGTGAATCCGTGAGTAAATGCCACTAAACTTAATGGCAAAGCTGCCGATAAGCTAGATACCGCTTATCGGTAAGACAACCTAAGGAATAGACAATGGCAGATATTAGCAGCATAAGCCAAAACAACACTGTGGCTCACATCAGCAAAGTGGCGCAAATGGGTAAGGAGCAACAGCAAGCCGAAGGCAAGATCATTATGGATTTGATTGCCGCGGCCGATGCGCCAGCGCCAAGCCCGCCATCCGCCAGTGTCGGCCAAAACATTAACACCCGCGCCTAACTAAGCCACCTTCTAAGTTCACAGTTAACAGCCCCACGGGGCTGTTAATCATTCACTTCCCCTAGCACTACCTCTAGCGACTAAATTCAATCCACTGCCATTGATGACTCGATAATTTAGCCTTGTTATAACTATCTAAATGATGGTGTCTTATTAAAGCTTTAAGATCATTCACATAGTGCCAGCCGCGAATCGAGTAATGCTGTAAACCATCCACCAATTGATACCCAGTCGCGCCGCCTCGCGCTGAATATTCAGCGCGTAATCGTCGCAGCTCGGCATAACTCACTTGGGTATTAATGTTATACATGTAAGCAGCAACACCTTGATAAACAGTGTTATATGCCGCCAATTTGATGCGGCCATGATCGGTTGAAATATAATGCGGCCAGCCCCGAGGTAGATGCTCACCAAATATAGCGTCCCCTTGGCGTGCAAAACGGCTGCGCCCCCAGCCACTTTCATCTATGGCTTGCGCGAGCACCATGCCAATAGGCAAGCTATTCACATGATTCAGTAGCTGTTTTATATCAACCTGCTGCAAGCCGTAATGCTGAGCTAATTTTTGCAGCCACGCCTGCTCATCGGGTGTGTAATCGCCAGCGCGCTGCTGCAAGTCAACTAATGCTTGGCGCACCAGTAACAGTTGATCATTGACTGCTATGACGCTTGGCAAAATTAACTGAATAAAACCTACATCAGCCTTAGATGTTGATAAGCCACGGGCATTTTCAGGTAAATTCTTGGTTAATATTGGCGGAACTAAATTGCTCGAAGCTAAGGGAAGTTGATAATTTAGCTGTGTAAAATACTCATTCATGGCGGCGCCACCTGCGAGCATTTTGGCATCAGTGACTGGCATTGCCAGTAATTCTGGCGGCAGGGGCAAGGCATCATCGGCATAAGCCCTGGCACTCATAAGCCAAACTAAAAACATTAATATCTTACTTTTCATAAACTTACCAACCTTGTCGGCAAAATTATAATACTTAAGTTTACTGATAAAGCGCGCAATACTCCAACGGGGCGCCAAAGTCGGCCTTAAGCTTGGCCGCAGGCTCAATAAATACGCGCACTTATTAAGCAAAGTGAAAGATAAAAATACCTTCATTTTTATCTTTTTAGGCTCTTAAAGGGCGATTGCATTATAACGGCCGTTTGCTAGTCTAAAGAACTATCTCCCCCCTTTCAGGAAGTGTGCAATGCTCAAATCCGTTTCATCTATCGCGCTTATCGCCACCAGCCTACTGTGTAGTGTTAATGCTAATGCCGCCGCATTTGATTGCAGTAAAGCCCAAGGGACTGTTGAAGAGTATATTTGCCAACATCCTGAATTACAGCAATTAGATAGCAAGCTCAATGACAGTTTTAGCCACTTACTCAGTCAACTTAAAGGCGCCGAGCAATCAAGCGCCCAAGCGATTCAGCGCGGTTGGATTAAAGGCCGCAACGACTGCTGGAAAAGCGATAACTTAGGTCAGTGCATTAACGATAGCTACCAAAGCCGCATCACTGAATTGCAAATTGCCAGCGGCAAAGTTGTGGTACCAGCGCCGGTATTTTACCAATGCAATCAAGCCCAACTGGAAGTGTATTTTTACAATGACACTGAAGTACCAGCCGCCGTTATCAATCTATTACCTAAAGGCCAAAGTGATGAGCAGCTAATAGCACTGCTGACTCGCGCTGCCTCTGGCGCTAAATATGAGGCTCAAAATTTAACCCTTTGGACCAAAGGCGATGAAGCCACTTTGATTCAATACGGTAAAAGTGATGAGCAGTGCCGCGCCCTAGATGCTAAAGCCTTAGTCGATACTAAAATCCCCAATTGAGTGTAAGCCGCCAAAGCACATTCGCGCGCACAAGTAACGTTACTCATGCCGATTAACTAACGGCAATAAGCAGAACCAAAGGCAAGCCTAGTCAATGTTGGAGCACACTATGACTGCGTTAGATGTAATGTGGGTAGGGATAGGTGGCGGCATAGGGACTGTAATACGTTGGCTAGTCGGTAAGTGGGTTGCGGCGCGCTTTTCTTCTAGTTTCCCCATAGCGACTTTTGGCCTCAATATCACCGGCGCCTTTGTGATTGCTTTCTTGTCGGTACTTATGAGTATCCACTGGCAATCGCGATTCGGCGAGCCGCTTAATGCCTTGATCATCACAGGTATTTTAGGCGGTTATACCACGTTTAGCTCAATGCAAATGGACGCCCTTAAATACGTTGAAGCAGGTCACATGGCTAAAGCGTTAGGGTATCTGTTGTTATCGACAGTGGCTGGGGTGATGGCGGCATTTTTAGGCATTGCACTTGCGAGTATTTAGGGGAGCACTATGTACAGCACTATGATTTTGGTTTTTCTTGGCGGCGCTTTTGGCGCCATGGTGCGAGAATTTATTATGCTGCTGATCCCAAGTATGCATAACGGTTTTCCGCTAGATATTCTGGTGGCAAACGTGATTGCCGCTTTTCTGCTGGGGCTTGCCACCGCCCACCATCGCTTACAAAACTTATCCGATGATGTCATCTTACTCTTTGGCACAGGCGCGCTTGGCGGTATGTCGACCTTTTCAAGCTTTGCCTATGGCGTGGCGCACGAAAGCATGCAACCTGGCGGCATGTTAGTGTCACTCTGTTATGTCATTATTAGCTTAGTGCTTGGATTTATTGCCGTATGGCTGGGGCTAACTATGGCTAACCGCCTTAGTAACTCAAAACAACCGCCCAATTCACCGCAGTAGCAATAAAAGCTAAATCACAACAGAAGTACCAAAACCCAGCTCCAAAACAATAAGCACCACAAACAACTAGCCAAACCTGAGCCGCTGCCAATATGTCTCGTGATTTTTATACCACTACGCTTGTTAGCGTGAGCCAGATTTTCTTTATTAAGCAACCTGTGACTGGGTTGCTATTTTTATTAGCGATTAGCTATAACGCTTGGCTCAACCATCATTGGCTGCTTTTATTTGGCGCGCTTATCGCAACCTTAGTCGCTAACAGTTATGCCCATTTTCGCCGCTTTGATGGCGATATGATTATTTCAGGCCTGTATGGCTTTAATGGCGCGCTCACAGGTTTAGCCTTAACGACTTTTCTGCAACCTAGCCAGACTCTCTGGGGCTATCTTATCCTTAGCGCTATCGTTAGCACTGAACTTACCGCCCTCTTTACGCGCAGTCTGCGGCCATTGGCTATTGCCGCATCCACGGGTCCCTTTGTGCTAACCACTTGGTTAGCTTTGCTATTAATAGATGGCTTGCACTTAATACCCGCTATCACGCCAGCCATAACTGGCGGTTCAGTCGCAGATACCATCACTCAGATAAGCATGTCGCAATTAATGGCAGCATGTATATCCACCCTCTTTAATAATATTGCGCAGGTGATGCTACTTAATAATCCCATAAGTGGCGCCATGATTTGGCTGGGAATACTGCTGGCTGATAAACGCGCCGCTTTACTTCTTGCCTTTAACGTCACCGGCATAACGCCAGCCATGACATCAGGCTTGTTAGGATTTAGCTGCGTATTAACCGCTATGGCCATAGGACAAGTGTTTTATATACCAAGTTGGCGGCAATCCCTATGGTCATTAGTAGCCTTACTAATGACCTTTGGCTTAGTGATGACTGCTGAGCTTTGGTTTAAATCGAGCTTGCCTTTGTTAACCGCGCCTTATGTAATCACCTTATACCTCTTTGGTTTAATCCATTTTTTATGGCAAAAATTCAGGCGCTTTAGCCCCAAAAGCTAAGCGCCAAAAACAAACAAGGCCCTAAATGGGCCTTGTGGTTTTATTGAGTTAAGCGAATCGCTGATTAACTATTACGAATAAGATAATCAAAGGCGCCTAAAGATGCTGTTGCGCCGCTACCCATGGCAATAATAATCTGCTTATAAGCAGAATTGGTCACATCGCCTGCCGCAAATACACCTGGCAGAGAAGTTTGGCCATGATTATCAACGATAATTTCGCCGCGAGCTGTCATCTCAATGGTGCCTCTTAACCATTCGCTGTTAGGTACTAAACCAATCTGCACGAAGATACCAGCTAAGGCCACATGATGGCTTTCATTGGTGGCGCGATCGGTATAGTTTAAGCCGGTAACGCGCTGACCATCACCCACCACATCGGTAGTCATAGCTTGAGTAATAATGGTGATATTACCCATAGAGGCGGCTTTACGTTGCAACACGTCATCAGCGCGCAGCTTGCTATCAAATTCCAGCACAGTCACATGCTCAACTATGTTGGCTAAATCAATGGCGGCTTCAATACCTGAGTTACCACCACCAATTACCGCAACGCGCTTACCCTTAAATAATGGGCCGTCGCAATGTGGGCAGTAAGCCACACCTTTACCGCGGTATTCTTTCTCACCAGGCACATTCATTTCGCGCCAGCGGGCGCCGGTAGCCAGTAATACGGTTTTACTTTTCAGTACTGCGCCGTTCGCCAGTTCAACCTGATATAAACCGTCTTGCTTCAAAGACACGGCCTTTTGGTTGTCCATGATCTCAACGTCATATTCGCGAACATGAGCTTCAAGATTGGCCACTAACTTAGGGCCTTCGGTTGCTTTCACTGAAATAAAGTTTTCAATGCCCACAGTTTCAGATACTTGGCCACCGAATTTATCGGCTAACACGCCAGTACGCAGACCTTTACGTGCGGCATAGATAGCTGCTGATGCGCCAGCTGGGCCGCCGCCAATCACTAACACTTCATAAGGCGCTTTTTCTGACAAGGCTTCGGCTTGACGAGCCTCGGCGCCGCTATCTAAACGGTTGAGCATTTCTGCCAAGCTAATGCGACCTTGAGCAAAAATTTCGCCATTTAAATACACAGAAGGCACGGCCATGATGTTGCGCTCGGTCACTTCCTCTTGGAACAAGGCACCATCAATCATTACGTTGGTAATGTTAGGGTTAATCGCCGCCATCATGTTGATAGCTTGCACTACATCAGGGCAGTTTTGGCAGCTTAAAGACACATAGGTCTCAAACTTGAATTGGCCTTGCAGACTCGCAATTTGCGCTATCTGCTCAGCAGTAATTTTGATTGGGTGCCCCCCCGTATGCAGCAGTGCTAACACTAACGAGGTGAATTCGTGTCCCATAGGTAAACCAGCAAAGCTAATATTGCTGCCAGTGTCTGGGCTGATAACTTGCATTGACGGCGTGCGCTGACTGGTAACACGTTTAACAGTCACCAAGGCAGATAAGGAGGCAATATCGTCTGCTAAGCGAATGATTTCTAGGCTCTTTGGAGCATCGTCAGCCGATACGAGCAGCTCAACAGGCCGCTTGAGATTTTGTAAATAAGTTTGCAGTTGTTGTTTTAAGTTCGCATCTAACATGATGACTCCTAATATTCGAAAATGTCTAATACACAACAGAAAAAAAAAGCCCGGATAGTTAGGGGAGATCCGGGCCTTAGGAGAATGATGAATCTAGTTAACTAGTGGAAAATTAAATTTTACCAACTAAGTCTAACGATGGAGCTAAAGTCGCTTCACCTGGCTGCCATTTAGCAGGACATACTTCACCATCGTGAGCTGCTACATACTGAGCCGCTTGAACTTTACGTACTAACTCAGAAGCGCTACGACCAATACCTAAGTCATGGATTTCAGCTACTTTAATTTGGCCTTCTGGGTTGATTACGAAGGTACCACGCAGTGCTAAACCTTCTTCTTCAATCATCACGCCGAAGTTACGAGTGATGGCGCCAGTTGGGTCACCAATCATAGGGAACTGAATTTTCTTGATGGTGTCAGAAGTGTCGTGCCACGCTTTATGAGTAAAGTGAGTGTCAGTTGACACTGAATACACTTCAACGCCCATGGCTTGTAACTTCTCGTAATGATCAGCCATGTCGCCTAATTCAGTTGGGCAAACAAAGGTAAAATCGGCTGGGTAGAAGAATACTACAGACCACTTGCCTAACAGGTTCTGCTCAGACACTGGTACAAATTCACCATTGTGGAAAGCAGTGGCTTTGAAAGGCTTGATTAGGCTGTTGATGATTGACTGAGTCATGTAAATCTCCATTTAATTTACTAAGTAATTTATTATTCAGGACCTAGTGCCCTGTCGTTGATGAGCATAATAGCTAATCGAGAAAACCAATTAAAGCGGATAAAAACTATAGCCGCAATCGGTTACGACGATTACTCGTGACAATTGAGTAACTTAAGGCAGTGAGGTGTGCTCACCGCTTAAGCAACCCATTTGCTAGAAGATAGCTATCAGGCCTAAATCTTCTGGCTTGGCCATTATTGCGCTTGCGTTAACCAATAGCTAAGTAAGCGAACACCATAACCTGTTGCGCCAACAGGGGCAACCGCTAACGGCTTGGAAGTTAATGCATTTCCGGCAATATCAAGATGCACCCAATCTTGGCCATCGTTGACAAAAGCCTTTAAAAACATCGCCGCGGATGACGCGCCAGCGCTGCCTTCTGCGCCAGTATTTTTAAGGTCGGCAATTTGTGATTCAAGCTCAGCGCCAAAGCTACTATCAAGTGGTAAACGCCATAAACGCTCACCCACTTGTGAGCCTGCAAAAGTCAGTTCATTCACATACTGGTCTGAATCACTAAAGATGCCCGCAAATTCTCGCCCTAAGGCTCCGACCTTAGCCCCTGTTAAGGTGGCAATATCAACTATCACCCGCGGTTGATATCTATCTTGCGCGTACCAAATCGCATCGGCTAACACTAATCGGCCTTCTGCGTCGGTATTCATCACTTCGACCGTTTTACCTGCGGCCGTGGCAACCACATCACCAGGGCGCAATGCATTCCCTGAAATCATATTTTCTGCCATGGGCATAATGGCCACGACATTCACTGGCGCTTTTTGGAGTGCCATGGCTTTGACTGTGCCAAGAATCGTGGCAGCGCCCGCCATGTCAGACTTCATGTGCGAAATCGAAGTTCCCGTGGCTTTAATATTGTATCCACCAGAATCAAAAGTAATGCCTTTGCCCACTAAGGCAACTGGCGCATCGTTACTGCCTTGCCAGTGCGCCACCACTAAACGCGGCCCGCGATCACTACCCTTGCCAACACTCAATAACGCGCCCATGTTTGACTTCATTAATGAGCTTTCATCTAATACTGTGACTTTTACCCCAAGCTTCTTAAGCTCTTGCGCCGCTGCGGCAAAGCTTTCAGGGTACAGATCGCCTGCCGACGTATTAGTTAGATCGCGCGCTAAAAACACACCGGCCTCAACGGCTTGCAACTGACTATGCGTATCTCTCGCCTTGGTATCATCACTGACAAAGTGATAATGCTTAACCGCTGCAGTTGAAGGCTTGTAGCGCTCAAAGCGATAGCTCGACAATTCAATGCCATGGGCAAGATTGGCCGCGAACTGCGCTTCATTGGGGATGTCATCCACCAGGAGTTGCACTTGCTGCTTAGGCAGCTTAGCCAATTGTTGCTGCAACTTTCCGCCGAGCGCCTGAATGTTACCAATATTCAGCTCATCACCACCAAGACCCAGCACCACAATTCTATCGGTTTCAACGCCAACCGGCGCTAACAGCTCAACGATTTGACCTTTGGCGCCCTTAAACTCGGCGGCCGCCATAGCTTTAATCAGCTGATCTTGAGTCGACTGCGGCAACTGTGTAAATGAATACACAGGGCTAGATGCCGTTTGAAACAAAACTAAGCTTTGCGCTTCCCCCTTTTTGCCAAAGCTAAAGGTTTCCGCCAATAGGTTTGGACTTATGAGTAGGCTGAGACTCAGGGCCAGCAAAGATTTTTTATAATTATTCATTATTCGCATCGCAACTTGTTGATTGAGGTCAAGATACTAACAAATTACACCCAAATAATTAATAGAATTGGCGTGATAGCAACAATCAGTTACCTTTTAATGCTGCAGCTTTGAGTGGCGCGCTCTAAATCCATAGCTTTTAATACCGTAGCTGTTAATACAGTACGTTGGCATTAGTTATGTCACTATTAGCCACTCACTTGCCTGTTGTTTAAGGCTTGGCTAGCCTAGCGATAACTGACACTGACCATTCATCACTTTGCACATGACCCTGGTTCACTCAGGCGGCTAAACATGTCGTAGCAGCCATGCTAATGAATCTATCACTGTATCTGTTTGCGGTTATTATCTGCATTCTGGCTTAGGTGCTTAGGGCTAAGCCTGCACCAATGGATAGATGAATAAATATTGGCACCTAGATTAACGCCAATGTCGAAATTAATACCAGAACCAATATCAGACTAATAGCAGAACCAATATAAAACTGGCATAGGTACTTATATAAGAGTCTAGATAGACACTGGTTTGGAGCAGGTATTAAAGTCATTTCTCGAAATTGAATATTTATCATTCAATTACTAGGTGTTAGCGCATACTATATCAGCTAACAATAATATATGTCCGGACAACATATTTATGTTTACTCAAATATTGCCACCATGGTTTTTACGCTTTGATACTTATAATTAAGCTCTCGACTTAGTTTCATCGCATACTATTTACCTAGTCAATATTTTGGCGAGCGTCAAAGCTTTAAATACATAGCAGCTAACTAATTAACCAAACATGGCTTAGGATCACATTTTTAAATTTAATTGCACAACATCCCGCCTATTTCACGATTATCTTTAACAACCAGCATTAACAAAAGGTTATCTTATTGCCGACGGTTATTACCTATGTCATTTGTTAAATAACAATAATATCGAGAATGAAATGGATCAAAGTGTAATGGAACAAGAACACACAAATATTGAACGACGTCGATTTTTAAAAACTACCAGTGGATTAACATTAGCAGGTGTAGGTGCCTTGGCATTTCCTCAGGCCGCCTTGGCCAGTGACAATGAGCGCCAACCCACTAGCTTCCATGGCCAACAGGCTAACGAAAAGTTTTGGAAGAAAGTGCGCAAAGAGTTCGTGCTAAATAAGCGCACTACTTATATGAACGTAGGCACTTCAGGTTCAATGCCAGAGCAAGTGCTTGAGAACTTTGAAGACTATAACGAAGCTATTTCAGAAAACCCATGGCAGAGCAATATTCCCACTATCGATTTAGCCAAGCAAGTGGCGCATAGTTTTGGCGCCGACCAACACGAATTAGTGTTAAGCCGCAACACCACTGACGGCATGTGCTCAATTCTTAATGGTCTGCAATTTGAAGCGGGCGACATTATTTTAACCACACACCATGAACATGGCGGCGCCTTGTCACCACTGCGTCAAGTGCGTGAGCGTTATGATGTTGAAGTGATTGAACTGTCTATCCCAGTGCATACTCGTGACCACGAAATTAGCGCCGATGATTTTGTGAATATTTTTGCTGATGCTGTGGCGCTGTATGGTAGCCGCGTACGCTTAATCACTTTCTCTCACGTGACCTATACCACAGGTACCCGTTTACCTGCCAAGCGTATCTGTCAAGAAGTCGCCATTCCTAACCGTATTCCAACCTTGATTGATGGCGCCCATACGCCAGGCATGCTCAACTTAGATTTCCACGATATTGATTGTGACTTCTATTCAGGTGCTGGCCATAAATGGCAGTGCGGACCAGGCGCAACCGGTATTTTATACATACGCGATAATGCCGAGCGTTTAAAAGAATTCTGGAATGATAGAGCAACACCGCTATGGTGTATTAACTCATCATCGTCATCTAGCGTACTGCAAGCCCGCTTCCAATCCGTTGGCCAAGATAATTACCCAGCCAAGCGCGCGTTAGTCGATGCTTGCCACATGTGGGATGATATCGGTCGCGATAAGATTGAAAAGCGCGTACTGGACTTAAGCGAGTTGTGTAAAGATGAGTTGCTGCGTCACTTCCCACACGCTCATTACTTTGCCCCTAATGAACGTGAACTGGCCAGTGGTTTAAGCACCTTTAACCCATTTGACGATCAGTTTGATGGCGATTTAGTGTTGCAATTCCGCGATCGTTTACACAAAGAATACGGTTACATTGTTCGTACCATTTCATTCTTATTAGATGCAGATGATACCCACAAGACTCACGCCATTCGAGTGTCGACTCACTTATTCCACAATCCAGATGATGTCACTGGGTTAGCGAAAGCCATGCAGCGCTTATATCGCACTATGGCATAATCCCTTGCCATAGCTTAACTACCGAGCCATTACGCCTGTTGGCGCAATAGCTCGGTAAATTCATTCGCCGCAACCGGCCGACTAAACAAATATCCTTGACCAAACTCACAACCATGTTGCTGCAGAAAATCGGCTTGATGCTCAGCTTCAATCCCCTCAGCGACCACCTTCATGCCTAAGGCTTTTGCCATCGCTAAAATGGCTGTCACTAGCGCTCTATCAGAATCACTGGTGCTCATGCGGTCAATAAAGGCGCGATCAATTTTTAACTTAGCAAAGGCAAATTTTTGCAAGTAACTTAACGATGAATAGCCAGTACCAAAGTCATCAATGGACAATTCAATCCCTTGCTTGCGGAAATAGGAGAACATCGCGGCTAAACGCGGATCTTGCTCCATCAGCAAGCTTTCAGTAACTTCGATTTCCAATCGATGCGCCGTTAAGCCCGCACTCGCTAGCACTCGAATAATCTTGGCCTGTAATTGCTCGCAATAGCGAAATTGCACACTTGAGATATTCACCGCAATTTTTAATGGCCCAAATTGCTGCCAAGTGGCCATTTGATGACACGCCTTATCGAGTACGAATTCGCCGAGGCGATGGATTAAGCCATTTTTCTCGGCTAATGGGATAAATTCATCCGGTGAAATAACGCCTAAGACACTATCTGTCCAACGTAATAAGGCTTCAGCACCTATGATTTTACCCGTGGTTAAATCAATGATTGGCTGATAATAGACCTCAAATTGATTGTAATTAAGCGCTTGATGCAAGCGTACATTTAAAGCTAACTTCCGCTGCACATCACTGTTCATACTGTCATCAAAAAAGCTAAAGCCGTTGCGACCCGCTTCTTTGACCCGGTACAAGGCGGTATCAGCTTTCTTAAGCAAATCAGCTACATCGTCGCCATCTTGCGGATACACTGACATGCCAATACTGGTAGTAATAAAAAATTCTTGTTCATCAATCACGAAAGGCTTTTCAAATAACGACAAAATTGAAATTGCCATGATTTTAGCCATTTCTTGACTACGCAGCTCAGGTATCACTACCACAAACTCATCACCACCAAAGCGTGACACAGTATCACTCTCTCGCACGACTTTGAGTAAGCGCTCACTGGTTTGTTGCAATAAAATGTCGCCAGCATGATGGCCAACGGTATCGTTAATCTGCTTAAAATTATCTAAATCTAAAAAGATAACTAATACCTGATCATTATTACGCTGAGCACGAATAATGGCATTATTAAGTTGCTGAATACTGTAGGTTCGATTCACAAGTCCAGTTAACTCGTCATGAGTTGCTTGGTATTCTAACCTTTTCTCAGACTCTATTCTTTTGGTGATTTCATTACTTAATAAGACATTTTTTTCAGCTAACTTTATGTGCTGATCGGCGGATAATTCAACTTCAGTTTGCAATACTATGTTGGCATTATTAATTCGCATCAACATGCTCAAACCATAGAGCACAGGCAATGCTAATAGCGAAATAGCGACAATAAACCAAGCCGAGGTAAAGATATCTTGCTCATTTAATGGCGCAAACCAGCTAATCAACTTTAACGGCGTGCCACTGACGACTTCTTCAAAATAAATATGTTTATCTAATTCTTTAGCATGTGAATCCGTTTCCCAATAGTCACCATGATGATCATGCTTAAGAGAATCCCACACTAATAAGTGAGCTGTCGGAGTCACTAACTTTAAGCGACTCCCAAAACCTTGGTGCTCTTGCATGGTTAACTGACGGATAATCACGTCATTATTAACTTCAGCAACCAATAGCCCGACGGCCTTATATTGATAATAAATGGTATGAACATGTTTGATTTCAGGGATGCCGTCGTGCGAGGACACCAGAATTTTAAACGGCTTACTCGCGAGCTGTTTTAGCGACAAAGGTTCAGATTCAAATGGAATATTATCAAGCGTATCAACAATGACAGTGCCATCAATACCAATAATAGTGATGCGATCATAAATAGGCAGTGTTTCTATTTTTCGGCTGCTAATGAACTGCTCCAAGCCTTTATTCAACTCAAATAAACTTGAACCCAAGCCATACTGCAGCGACATACCCGCAGCGCGATTAGAAAAATAAGTATTAATAACACTATCATCAGCAAAATTAGCAAGACTGGTGGCATTAGCATCAAAAAACAAACTTAAATTATTCGCATAGCTATTAATTTTAAGCTGCATCATGCTGCTTTGCGATGTTTGTAATTTACTCTGACCTAAATTGGCAACCGCGAGTATTAACATTAAGTAAGCTGTTAATAACATGCCTGCGCCAATAATAGCCGTGCGACTATTCAACCATTTTTTAATGTTCATTATTTGATTTTTCTATGACTGATTCGAAGTAGTTTTCGTAATAATTAAATACACTTGGGTAATACTTTTCAACCAAGGCTAAATAAGTGCCATCTCGGCGAATTTGTTGCAAGTAATCATTAAATGCTTGCCTTAACTTCGGAGAATTTTTTCTAAATCCCACGCCCATGCGCTGCTCTTCAGAAATGGGGCCTATGACTTTAATTTGGTTAGGCCATTTTTGTAGTGCAATTAAAGAGTCTGCCAAATCTAATAGAGTAGCTTCGGCTTCACCATTGAGCATGGCGGGCACCATTTCATTTAACTGCAATTCTTGAGTCGGCCAAATGATGTTAACTTTGCTTTCATGCAGATTATAAAGATCAGGGTCTAAGCACGATTGCTTCATGGCCAATACATTTTTACCGCAAAGCATGCCCTTGACCTTCACTATGTCACTTTTGAGTAAGCCTGTGGGTGTGATAGGCGTTAAGTCAGAATAGGTTTTGGCCACTAGCCATACGGTTGATGGAAAATAGTCATCAGAGAAATCCACCAGTTGCTGGCGCCAATCGAGTATGGTCACACCATGGGCCATGACATCGCCTTCAATTTCCTGTCTGTGGCCAAGCTTGACCTGATGATTGATGAATTTTCCATGTTGGCCGGTGAGCTTACCAAACACATTGCCCCAATTCGCGGCAATAAATTGATAATCAACGCCAATATACTTAGCAAACCCCTGCATCAACTCGATATCTAAACCACTGTAACTAACTTGATCGTCTTCACTGAAACGAAACACAAAATTAGCGTAAGGAATGCCTAAATGACGCAGCACACCTGCCTTTTTGACTTCTTCCAGATCGCGAGCACTGACGCTGTGTGACACACAAACAAGAATAAGCGTCATAAGACATTGCTTAATACAATGTTTGACATTAAAGAGTTTCATAATGAGTTCTTATTATTTGGCTAGTATGTAGAATATTGCGCGGACAATTATACCTAGAGCCATAAAAATCACACATTGCGTAAGTCACATTTCTAGTAATTATTCAAAGACAATCACATTCAGGCAGCATTAGCTTTTTTATTAACCATTAATTGCAGATTACCCCCTCTGCCCGGCAAGACAACACGTTAATTATTATTAGCTGCCCCAATAATGCCAGTAAGCATTAGGCTATAGCTTTAGTTAGATACCATCTTATTCATTAATGCTTAAAAATATTGATTAAAATCAAAATAACTAGAACCACCCCTCGCCATATATTAAAACAACCTTAATACATTGCGTTTTTTACCATACTGATAAGGACTACTAAGTGCTTAACCCTAGCTAAAATATGAGCTCAATTAAACACCAAACACCTACAAACAGAGAGCTGTTTATTGCCATTGTTATTAATCAGAGCGACTAAACAGCCTCCATAATGACAAAATGACAATTCCAAAATAAACGTTTGAATTATTATCTGTTCAATGATAGTAAGTGCAAAATATCACACTAAACACCTAACTAAATATCTCACTAAACATCTCACTAAACATCTCACTAAATATAGCCTCAACATATTTGATGCAGGCGCGAAAACTGAGCCATTACATTCATGGCGTTAACCGTTAATTCAGTGAGGCTGCGAACGCGCTATGATAGCTAGCGCATCGATTACTTGACCAAGGTTAAATTACTTGCCCAAGGTTAAGATTTAGCCTCAGGGCGCACCACCACACAAGCCACATGCTTTTGCTTACCAAAGCCCATGATTTGGTTAATGGCGGATTTATTAATAGGCACGAAACTGGCGCCAACACTAGCATCAGCGTGCTGAACTTCTGGGTCATGGAAGTAAAAGAACAACTCACTCATGCCCGATAAAATAATCCAGTGGGGCTCTTTATTGCCGTTAAAGCGATAGGTGCTTATCAGCATCAAGACACAAGCACCTTCGGCTATCCAGGTTTCTAACATGGCGATAGTGGGCACAGATTCATGAATGGCAACCTTGGCCTCACGCAATTGGCTATCAAAATTATCGTGCACTAAGGTAATCACATCTTTTTTGTCTTGCGAGCGCACGCTATCAATAAAAGGTACGCCATCAGCACGGCTAAATAATTCGACATTAAAACCGCGCTTATGGGCGGCTAACGCTAAACCGCGACCACTACAACCGCCATGTCCTGCCGCCATATAGATGGTGGTGGCTTCACGCCATAATTGAATTTCTTCATTGCGACTTGGCTTAAAAGATGAGCGCAAATGGGCAAATGCCATCAATAAACATGCCGCCCCGCAGGTAAATGGCGTGGTTTGCACATATAAGGGCAAAGTTAATAATTGCTTAGGGGACGGCGCACCTAAACGCTTTTGTAAACGCACACCGCTGGCTAGGTCATCATAATAATGAACTAAGGTTTTCAATGATTTATAACCTAGTTGCTGATATAAGGTCTTAGCCGAGATATTATCTTCTCTAACCTCAAGTCTTATCGTAATATAACCTTGGTTTACAGCTTCATGCTCAACCTTAGCTAACAATGCTTTGGCATAGCCGCGGCCCTGAAAATGAGGGCTAATGGCAATCGAGTAAATCCGGCTAAGTTGGGTTCCGCGATGAAACAGAAGTAAGGCATAACCTGCCAGTTGGTTATCGACTTCCATCACTAATAACAAACTTTGGCTAGAGCTAATAAAGCGTTTCATTTGCCGTGAAGTGATGAGATCTGAGACAAATACTTGCTGCTCTAATTGCAGTAAGGCGGGTAAATCTTCAGGAGTAGCAACACGAATATCCATATGGAGTGCTCTTAAGGGCCGTTGGAATATTAAAACTGAATTGTGATAAAAGTACCACAGGAGGGTAAGTCACATGGCAAATATAGTTGTGGTCATTGACGACGATAGGCAATGGCAAGACTATTTTCACTCAGACCAAGTGATGACGGTTGAGCAATATTTAGAGTCAGGCGCCAATTTACAACACAAAGCGACATCTGTGTTAAATCTCTGTCGCAGCTATCAATACATGAGTAATGGTTATTACTGCTCGCTACTGGCTGAGGCTCGTGGCCACAGGATCATGCCGCGAGTCATGACCATCAATGATTTGGCTCAACCTATGCTGATTAATTTCCGTCAGCAAGATTTGGATAAACACTTCGGTGCCCAAGCCGAGATCAGCGGTAAAATTTTCTTTGGTAAGACCCAGTTACCAGGCTTTGAGAAAGTAGCGCGCCAATTATTTGAAAAATTCATGGTGCCGGTACTGGATGTCAAGCTCACTAAGGTCAATGGCCGCTGGCAGTTAAATCAACTCAATAGCTTCGCCTTTCAAGATCTCAATGATGCTGAGCAAACCTTCTTTGCCGAATCCCTCGAGCAATTTTCCACTAAGGTGTGGCGCAGTAAATCTCTTAATCGCAAGTACCGCTATGATGTGGCAGTATTAATCGATCCGGAGGAAAAATTCCCGCCCTCAGACCCCCAAGCAATTAAGCGCTTTGTTAAAGCGGCTAATCGCCTCGGCATGAGCATGGAAGTCATAGGCCCCCAAGACATTTCCCGTCTAGGTGAGTTTGATGGTTTATTTATTCGGGCCACCACCAATATTGGTAATTTCACTTATCGCTTTGCTAAAGCGGCAGAAAACTTAGGTCTAGTCGTCATGGACGATCCTGAGTCCATTATGAAATGTACCAATAAGGTGTTTTTAACTGAGTTATTAAATCAGCAAAAAGTACCTATGCCGCAAAGCGCGATTATCCGCGCTAAGTCGCTGCCATCCATTGCCCACGCCGAGCAAACCATAGGCTTTCCTATGGTGCTTAAAATCCCAGATGGCGCATTCTCAGTGGGCGTAACTAAGGTTAAAAGCAGCGAAGAGCTCTATCAGCAGTGCCAACGCATTGGTGAGCAAAGCGCCCTGATTTTAGCCCAAGAGTTCCTACCGACTGATTTTGACTGGCGAGTCGGCATACTTAATCGTCAGCCTATCTTTGTCTGTCGCTACTTTATGAGCCGGGGTCACTGGCAAATTTATCAGCATCATCAAAGCGGTAAAGTCTCCTCCGGTGATTTTGATTGTGTGGACATCAAGCAAACACCAAAAGCTGTGATAGATGCAGCCCTCAAGGCGGCTAACCTTATTGGTTCTGGTCTTTACGGGGTAGATGTTAAAGAAAGAAATGGCAAAGCATATGTCATTGAAGTTAATGATAACCCAAGCATTGATAGCAAGGTGGAAGACTTATTTTTAGGTGATTTACTCTATGACAGAGTTGTTACTGAGTTCTTGCGCCGCATTCAACTGCGCGGTCTATAACGGTTACTTAATTAGCATTAGTCAGTGATAAAATTAAGCCCTTGAATCTTCAAGGGCTTAATATTTGTGAGCCAAGAGTTAAGGCATGGCTAACTGAGAAAATTGCTGCGGCGCGAGTCCAAAAAGCCCTAAGTAATGGCTTAGATTGGCTTGGCTCTTATTTGCGCTCTTATTCGCGCTCGGATCCATGCTTTGATTAGCGTCTTGATTGGTTGCCAGAGCAGTTTGCTTATCGCTAGCCACCAGCCCATCCGTCTGCTTAATCAGCACTAAAATATGTCGCTGCGATTTACGCTCAAGCATCAATTCTAGCGCCAACATCTGCTGATATTCATCCGTGTCTAGCAAGCATTTACTCGATTGGCGCAGCCCGCGAAACGGCAATAACAAGACTTCTTCCCAAGCTTTTACATCAAGCTGCAATTGCTGCCACTGCATGGGGGTTAATCCCAATCCATGCTCATCACACCAATAGGCCAGTAAGAGTAAGTTAACGCACACACCATGCTGCTGTTGCAATTGCAGGCATAAAGGCTGCAACTTGGCATAAAGCAAATCGCAATCTTGCCAAAGCGCCGCGCTATCACGCTGAGTGTTTAGCGGAGTGCTTAGCGAAGTTGTCGCTTGGGCATTTACAGCAGCGCCAGTATCCATATCTTCAACAGTATCCTTAGCGCGGCTCATGAATTAGCAGCTCATTTCTAATTCATCAATGCTTTCTTGTAACTCAAGCCACTGCATTTCGCTGTCTTCCAGCGCTTGGCCTAAGGTGTTTCTATCGTTAAGCACCTGAGTTAATTTGGCCTTGTTAGCCTCATCGTATAAGGTTAAATCCGTTAATTGCAGCTCTAAGGCCGCCAATTTTTGCTGTAAACTCGTTTGGGTTTGCTCAAGTTTGGCTTGCTGCTTTTTAAAAGGAGATAACTTTTGACGCAGCTCAGCTTCTAAGCGTTTTTGCTGCTTTTTATCAACGCTGGCTTTATCACCGTTAGCGCCGTCTTCAAGTACTGGCTTGTTAGCTTCTAATAACCACTGATGATAATCCTCTAAATCACCATCAAACGCCGCTACTTGGCCATTATCCACTAAGTAATAATCGCTACAGGTGAGTCGCAGTAAATGACGATCGTGCGATACCACCACCATAGCACCACTAAAATCTTGCAGCGCCATAGTTAACGCGTGACGCATTTCTAAGTCTAAATGGTTGGTAGGCTCATCGAGCAACAGTAAATTTGGGCGTTGCCATACCAGCAAGGCCAAGACTAAGCGCGCTTTTTCACCGCCCGAGAAGGGTCGCACGGGTGCCAGCGCCATATCGCCCACAAATCCAAAGCCGCCTAAGAAATCCCGTAACTCTTGCTCACGGGCTAAAGGCGCTAACCGCACTAAGTGCTGCAGCGGCGAATCATCTAATGATAAGAATTCGATTTGATGCTGCGCAAAGTAGCCGATTTTAAGCCCAGGATTAGGCTCATACACACCACTTTGCGGTGGCAACTGCTCAGATAACAATTTAATTAAGGTCGATTTACCGGCGCCATTGCGACCAAGTAAACCAATACGTGAACCTGGCACCAGATTTAAATGCACCTTGCTAAGAATTGGCGTGTCACCATAACCTACGCTCACTTGCTCCATCACTACCAATGGATTTGGCAAGGCATCGGGTTCACGAAAGCTCATATAAAACGGGCTATCGGCTTTCGATGGCAGTAACTCAGCCATTCTTTCTAAGGCTTTTAAGCGGCTCTGGGCTTGCTTAGCTTTACTGGCTTTGTAACGGAAACGGTCAACAAAGGATTGCATATGCGCGCGCTCTTTTTGCTGGCGCTCAAATGCCACTTGTTGCTGCGCCATACGCTCAGCACGAATGCGCTCAAAGGCACTGTAATTGCCTTTGTAAAAATTGAGTTTTTGATGCTCGACATGCACAATTTCATCAACGATTTCATCGATAAAATCACGGTCATGACTGATTAAGACTAAGGTGCCTTGATAGGCTTTAATCCAGTTTTCCAACCAGTACATGGTATCTAAGTCCAAGTGGTTGGTCGGTTCATCAAGGAGTAACAAGTCTGAGCGACATAACAAGGCTTGAGCTAAGTTAAGCCGCATCCGCCAACCACCGGAAAAGGATTTAACGGGTTGGCTTTGTTCTGACTCTTTAAAGCCAAGGCCGGCCAATAAGCTGCCAGCGCGCGCGCGGATACTGTAACCGCCAATGGCATCTAGTTTGCCATGAAGTTCAGCTATGCTGTGGCCATTGTTGGCAGCTTCAGCCGCCGCGAGCTCGCTTTCTAATTGACGAAATTCATGATCGCCATCAAGTACGTATTCAAGTGCGGGTTTATCAAGCGCTGGGGTCTCCTGCGCCACTTGCGCTAACGCCCATTGCTGCGGCACTCGTACTTCGCCCTTATCCAAGCCAATGGCGCCACTAAGCAAGGCCAACAATGAAGATTTACCTGTGCCGTTGGCACCCACTAATCCGATTTTATGACCGGGATAGATAGTGAGGTTAGCCTCATCGAGCAACACTTTACTGCCTCGAATAAGTTGTGCTTGAGATACTGTGATCATGTAACTGGGTCAACCGCTATGACGACTAAAATGGGCACTGAGTGTACCGCATGTGAGTTAAATTGACTATGTTGGCTTGTGCTCGCACAATGGCAACCTGATAAAAGTAATGGTAGGGATAACCAATGACAAAAATAAAAAAACGCTTCGTGGCCGGCGCTCGCTGCCCTA
Source organism: Shewanella sp. SNU WT4 (assembly GCF_006494715.1). Classification (NCBI taxonomy): domain Bacteria; kingdom Pseudomonadati; phylum Pseudomonadota; class Gammaproteobacteria; order Alteromonadales; family Shewanellaceae; genus Shewanella; species Shewanella sp. SNU WT4. Next base: position 1,067,894 of record NZ_CP041151.1, on the reverse strand, counting down.
AGTGTCAGGCGCAAGACTCGATTTTATTATTCAAAGAGCATGGCATTGAAACCGTGGAATGCACTGAATGCGATTATCGCGACCAACAAACCGACGCTAAAGTCACTAAACAAGCCAGTGGTGCCGTCATCGGGGTGTTCAAGCCAGAGTAAAAATATGTAAGCCAGAATAGAAGTATTCAAGTCAGAATAAGTGCATTTAAGCCTAAATAAGAGTATTCAAACTAGGGTAAAGCAACTCGGCCAATCAATACCTAAGTTGGGCAATAACAACTAAGCTTATGCCACGTTTGTGAGTGGAGTTAACCTATGCCCAGCCAAAGCCGTAATAGCAGCGCTAGTCATAAAGCCTTAGTGGTTATCGATTTAATCAATGAAATGCTTGACCCTAATGGCAAGATGTCGAGTGCATTTTGCCAGTATGAGCAGCAACATCAATCCCTCAAGTGCGTGGCCAAATTACTGTCCTTTGCAAGGCAGCACGATTGGACCGTCATCCATGTTCGCCTTGGTTTTAGTGATGATTACCGCGAAGTGGCTGCCAACTCGCCGCTGTTTAGCAACGCCATAACCCATGGCGCATTAACACTCTCGAGTTGGGGCTGTGAGTTTCACCCTAAAGTCGCCCCGCTAGCCCACGAAGCCATAGTGGTTAAGCGCCGCGTCAATGCCTTTTATCAAACTGAGCTCGCACTGCTCTTAAACCTAGCTAAGGTCACTGATATTTATTTGGCTGGGGTTTCCCTGCAAATGGCCATACAAAGTACGGCGCGCGAAGCCCATGATCGCGACTTTACTGTCCATGTAGTTACCGATGCCTGTATTTCGGCAACCGATACTGAGCAACAGCAAAATTTACCAGCCCTTGAGCGTATAGCTAAGCTGATTACAGTTGCTAACATTACTCATAATCACAAAGAGCATTAAAGCCAAACTATGATAAAACTCCAATCCTACCGACAAGGACGTAGGGTTCATGAAACCATAGTCATAGATGACACTTATGTGTGTGATAAGCGCTACTGCGAAGAAAGGCGCCAACGCCCACTCAAACGCCGCCCTTATTACGAGCAGCGCCAGCAGGCCAATCGTCGCCATCATCCCGTTGATATTTGGCTGTAAGCGTGAATTCGGCAAACTGCCATTAACTGTTTTTTAGCACAAGTTTTAACCTAAAACTGTTGCCGCAACTGTTCATGTCGAGATCAACTCACACTGCTAAGCTCATCGGCCAATAAATTAGCGTTTCTTGCTGTGATTGCATAAATGCTTAATTGCGGATTGGCCCCAAGGCTAGTTGGGAATATTGAGCCGTCCATGACAGATAAGTTCTCAAAGTAATGGCTGCGGCCATCACTACTGACCATAGCATTACGCTTCTCCTCCCCAAAAGCGCAGCCCCCCATCACATGAGCCGAGGCCACTATGGTTTTTAAGGGTTGCAATGGCATCTTGGTTATTGCGGCTTTGGCCTCTGCCCACGAAGATAAGTAACTCATACCATCATTGATGGGTAATACTTTTTTAGCGCCTGCTGCAAACTGCAATTCCGCCATGCTCAAATAAGCGTGGCGCGCTGCCAGCCAAAATGCAGGGGTTAACTGATAATCAAGCTCAAATCCTGAGTCGGTGAGCTGCATTTGCCCGCCTTGACTATCGCGATTAAAGCCATCGCGCACTAAGGCTATGGTCACTTGTAAGTGATTAAATTGCGCCATCAATTCGGCATGGCTTAACCCGTAACCTATGGTTTTAGAGGCAATTAAAATTGGGTGCACGGGTGGCACCTCAAGCTTGTAGCCAAGCTCACCTTCAGCGCCATCACGCCATACAAATTGATCGGAATAGATAGTTTGCGGCGCGCCGCTATGGGCTTGAATATTTTCATCAAAAATAGCGCCGCTTAATAAGGTGGGATGCAAGAAGATACGCTTACCTAGCAATTGATAAGGATCTGGCACTTGCGATCGCATCATTAAGTACGGCGTATGAATTGAGCCACCGCTTAAAATGTAATGTCGCCCCACCAGCTCAACTTCTATGCCAGTGGGTTGCAGACTTTCATTTAAGGCCAGCGCTTTAATCGCGCTTATTTTATCTTGCTTAAAAATTAACTCGACCGCCTTTACGCGGCTTAATAAGCTTGCTCCTAAGGATAATGCCGCAGGAATGGTGGTGACTAACATAGATTGCTTGGCATTGACTGGGCAGCCCATACCGCAATAACCAGAGTTCCAACAGCCAAGAACGTTGCGTTTAATTCGGGTAAATTGCCAACCTAATTGCTCGCAGCCGCGCTGCAGCGCCGCATTATTTGGGTTAGGTGGCACGGGCCATTCACTGATATGTAAGCGCTGCTCCATGGTTTCAAACCAAGGCTGCAAGCTTTGCGCGGAAAGTTTTACGCCCTTTTGCGCCTGCCAATATTCTAAGGTTAAGTCTGGGGTGCGAATGGAGGTGGTCCAATTGACTGTGGTTGAGCCGCCAACACTGCGTCCTTGGAAAATACCTATGGCTTTATCTTTAGTCTTCATTGCTGCCGCTTGATGATAAAGACTGGGGTAAGCCGTGCGCTCTTCCATAGTGAAATCTTGCGAAGTCTTAAGAGCACCACCTTCCACTAAAATAACCGATAACCCACGTTTCGCTAAAATCTCAGCGGCAGTGCCGCCACCCGCGCCAGAGCCAATAATAATAACATCAGCTTCACAGCGCTGATTACTGGTTAATTGACTGCCATCGGTATGCGACCAGCCCGCCGCAATCCCTGCCACCATAGGATCCACTATGCTCATTTGGCCTCCATATTCACAGGGGGGATCAGCTCTGGCTTTTTATAGCCAAGCCCAGCCCAATGCTCTGGCAGTGCATAGAAACTAGCTAAGATCACATCTTTAAGGCCGAGATAGGCTTGAATTTGCACATCCATAGACGCAAGTCGCCAACTTTCAAGCACTTGTGCCAGACTACTAGGCTCACGCATGATTAACGGAGTCACAGAGCCTGTCAGTAGCCACAAGCTTAAACGGTTATTAAGCGCCCATAATAGGCTAGCTAATTCATCCTGCTGCGTTAGTGGCAAGACACTGATAGTGGCATGAATGGAGTCCAGAGTGCGATTAAGCGCTATCTTGTGAGGTTCAGGCATATTAGGTAAAGCGCCTTCCAGAATAACCGGCATAAAGGTCAGCCACACCAGATCGTATTGCTGCTGATCCATATCGCGATTGTGCAGGACGAGATAACTACCAACGCCCGCGCCGGCCGCTATCGTAGCAATCCCTGCTCCCATCAAAAATGTACGTCGTTTCATCCTGACTCCGGCGAGCTAGCTTCACTCTGGCTGCTGACTCAACTATTTATGCTGGCAATGGGCGCCTGCTATGTTGCACCATGGTATCAATCAGTTAAGCTATCAGCTCAGCGACTGCACTGATGACTTAGCCTTGAGTTACATGCATTAAGTAACTTGAATCTATCTTTAATATTAAGCAGTTAATTTAGTCACTTAGATAAGAAACCAAGCACAGACTCGCATGAATCAGTGCTGATAATTAACAACTTCGCGGCCATGTGTTTAATAATTAAACACATGTTTAATTATTAAACAAGCCATGACAAACACCTCAGACCAAAGTTGAAATCATGACGACTGTCTATAACCCGCCTTGGTGGGCGAGAAACCCGCATTTACAAACCATCTTGCCGGTATTTAGCCGCTATAAAGACGTGCCCTTGTGGCGGCAACGCTTGGAATTATCTGATGGTGATTTTATTGATGTAGACTGGCTCAACTATCAACAGCGCCATCAAGGAGTATTGCTGTTAATTCATGGGCTTGAAGGCAGCAGCCAATCTCACTATATCAAGCGTATGCTGCATCACTGCCAACAGCTGGGACTATGCGCACTAGTGCACCATCACCGCAGTTGCTCTGGCGAAATGAACCGCCTTGCTCGCAGTTACCACAGTGGCGATACGGCGGATTTACGCCAAAGTTTAGTGCATATTGCCGGCGAAACTAACCATGCCCCCATTTATGCCTGTGGTTACTCCCTTGGCGGTAACATGCTGGCTAAATACCTTGGAGAAAGTGGCGGCAATAGCCAAATCACGCGCGCCGTGGTGGTATCGGCGCCGCTGCAACTAGCCTCTTGCGCTAAGCGTTTAACCCGCGGATTTTCACAAGTATATCAAGCGCATTTACTTAAGCGGTTACGGATTAAAACCCAGCAAAAACTCAGCCTACACCCCCATGCAATTAAGGCCAGCCAACTTAATATGCTCACTAGTTTTTATCAGTTTGATGATGAGATAACCGCGCCCCTGCATGGCTTTACAGGCGCCGATGATTATTACCAGCAATCCAGTGCCCTTCACTATTTAAAAGCGATTAACACCCCCACTTTAGTGATGCATGCCAAAGATGATCCTTTTATGGGGCAAGAAGTGATACCCACTAACGCTCAGTTAGCTAACCAAGTAGAATATGAGCTTCACTCCTTTGGGGGCCACGTAGGTTTTATTGATGGCGGCACCCCATGGCAGCCCAGTTTTTATCTTGAAAAACGTGTGCTGTCTTTTTTACAACTGCTGAAGGCCAACCATGCTTGTACCTTATGAATCGCTGCAACAACTACCCAGCGAAACCGTCGATAATTTAATTAAAGAATACTTGTTTGCCCAAGTTGAAGACGGCGGCTTTGGTGAGCTCGATAGTGAAGCGCTAAAGCACGCAGTAGCTCGTTGCCATCAGGCATTAAAGCGTCGCGAACTAGTGGTTGAATACAGTGAAGCAGAAGAGAGTATCGCTATTCGTTTAGCGCAGAATTGTGTCTAAGGGGAAGCGCTGCGATTTGACCCCCTAAGCAATGACAGGTATAACATTTAGTAATCATAAAGATAACATTTGGTCTATCCATGTCAGCTAAACATCCCATCATTGCAGTGACTGGCTCATCGGGGGCTGGCACTACCACTACCACCACCGCCTTTAATCACATCTTTAGGCAGCTTGGGATTAAGGCCGCGTGCTTAGAGGGCGACAGCTTTCATAACTACACCCGCGTCGAAATGGAAGCGTTGATCCGTAAGGCACAAAAAGAGAAGCTAAATATTAGCTACTTTGGCAGCCAAGCCAATGATTTCGCAAAACTTGAGCAATGTTTTAGCCAGTATGGTCTCACAGGCCAAGGCGAAACTCGCCGCTATCTCCACACTTTTGATGAAGCCGTGCCTTTTAATCAAATGCCCGGCACTTTCACCCAATGGCAAGCGCTTGAACCCGATACCGATATGCTGTTTTACGAAGGCCTACATGGCGGCGTAGTTATTGATGATATCAATATTGCTAAGCATGTAGATTTGCTCATAGGTATGGTGCCCATAGTCAACTTAGAGTGGATCCAAAAGATAGTGCGCGATACCACAGAGCGCGGCCATAGCCGCGAAAAAGTGACTAAAACCATAGTGCGGAGCATGGATGATTATATTAATTGCATCACGCCGCAGTTTTCGCGCACCCATATAAACTTTCAGCGGGTGCCGACGGTTGATACCTCCAATCCTTTTAGCGCGAAAGAGATACCAAGCCTAGATGAAAGTTTTGTGGTGATACGTTTTAATGGCGTAGGCGCAGTGGATTTCCCGACTTACCTTAATATGATCCATGGCTCATTTATGTCGAGAATGGATACTATGGTGGTGCCTGGCGGCAAGATGTCGCTAGCGATGAAGCTCATTCTTACGCCGCTTATTCGCGACTTATTTGAAAAAAGAAAACTGCTGCTAAAACCAGTCGATGAATAGCTAACGGATAGAAAACATCTGCCTCAAACCGAACAAAAAAACAGGCGTGGATGCGCCAAGATTAAGATTAACTTCAGCGAGTTAGATTAGGATTTATGTTGTTAGCGATTGCTGACAATAGGCGTCTGACGCTTGCTAGGTAAATTCCCCCAACTTGATCTATTTACCTTCAAGTGACAGACGCGCCCCTTCTATCTCGCCCAAATAATTAACCTAACTAACCCAACTCAATTTTCCAGCTGCAACATTAAGATTAGCCAACGGTAGGCATCAATTTAAATGACATAAGCCTACGCTTGCGATCTCTTTCTATGCTGATATTAAGCAAGTTATTTTAGCGGCAGCGCCTCGCGATAAGCTTGGCGATTTAAGTAAGAAATTAACCGTAAACGAAACTCAGTGGCGTGCTGCTCAAAACTGGGGTTTTGACTTAACGCATCAATGGCTTGCTGCTGAACTTTCACCGCGGCGCCAAAATCCCCCATTTCAGCGTAAGCCGCCGCCAGGTTATCCAGTATCGATGGGTCGTGTTGATTGTTTTTCAATAACTCTAAACCAAGTTTTAGCGCCCGCGCGCCATCTCTGTGCTTAGCTTCTGGGCAAGTCGATAATATCCACACCACATTGCCCAAAGAAACAGTATCACCCACTTGGGTGAACTCATCGACAGCGCGGCCGCAATCGCGCGCCACACCTTTACCGCCAGCGGCATAAATTAATCCAATTCGAAATCTTGCGGCTTCATTGCCTTGGGTGACTAACTGCTGGTAGCCCGTTAACGCTTGGTTCAAGTCACGCGGCACCAATTTACCGTCATAGTAAATATCGGCTAACGCCTGCAGCGCTTTCGGGTGCTGCTGGGCCGCCGCTTGTTGCAGCCTTTTTATGCCCTCATCTTTGTCAATTGGGACAAAACGTCCTGAAATTGACATAAGCCCGAGTAAAAACTGCGCCTCAGCATCACCAGCATCTGCATTTAACTGAATAAATGCCACTTTAGTGGCCGCGACTTCCTCTTTAGGTTGTGGCAAGGAGAATGCCTGCACTGGCGAGATAACTGACAGGCAAGCAATAAAAAACACAGAATGAAACCAAGGTGTTACCTGCAAACTAACCTCCTGAAAAAACCACGACCAAGCTATTAATTGATTCTGCCAGCATTTACCTGCAAAGTCACATTTGGCGTAAACCTTAGGACAAAATGACCCACTCACCAGCAAATTCGACCATGTATTCTTAAAAAAAGTTCACAAATAGACGCATCTCTAAGTTTTACTAGGTGAATTACACTGCAAGAACGCATAATACGCAGAAGATATATTTATTTTGCAGGTAAATCTAAGTAAATAATGCTTAATTTAACAGCAAGATGTGACATGGTTTGCAGAGTTCATTTAATTAAAGTGGCTTTAACCTGCCGACAGTTGACATGTATCACTAAAGTAGCAGAATAGCGGTCAATTAAAATAAGTCTTCGCCGTTATACTCACGTAAACCATTTACCTTAACCGGCTAATGGTGAAAACTAAGCGAGTATCGTTGGCGGTAGAGATTTATTTAGCATATTCTTATTTTCGTTTTAATCAATCGAGGAACATAGGCATGGCGCTGATTGGTAAGCCAAAACCAGATCCAACCTTGGAGTGGTTTTTATCACACTGTCACATCCACAAGTACCCAGCCAAAAGCACTCTGATCCATGCAGGTGAAGACTCAGACACTTTATATTACATAGTTAAAGGTTCTGTCGCTGTATTGATTAAAGATGAAGAAGGTAAAGAAATGATCCTGTCTTATCTGAATCAGGGTGATTTCATCGGTGAACTGGGTCTGTTTGAAGAACAAGCTGAGCGTACCGCTTGGGTTCGCGCTAAACAGGCTTGTGAGATTGCCGAAATTTCTTATAAGAAATTCAAGCAGCTGATCCAAGTTAATCCAGAAATTCTGATGAAGCTTGCCTCACAAATGGCTTACCGCTTACAAAGCACTAGCCAGAAAGTAGGTAACTTAGCTTTCTTAGACGTAGCTGGTCGTATTGCCCAAACATTACTGCATTTGGCCAAACAGCCTGATGCTATGACGCATCCAGATGGCATGCAAATCAAGATCACCCGTCAAGAGATCGGCCAGATTGTTGGTTGTTCACGCGAAACCGTTGGGCGTATCCTGAAAATGCTAGAAGAGCAAAGCCTTATTCAAGCGCATGGTAAAACCATAGTTGTCTATGGTACTCGCTAATAGCTAAGGCGATGTTCAGCTTAGTTTAAGCCATAAAAGCTAGAGTGGTTCAGAAGTAATTCTGAACCATTTTTTTTATAGGAGCGTCGATGATTAGGCTGGTGAGTCGATGTCTATTCAATCTCAGCATTTTGATGTTAAGCAGCCAAGTCTTTAGTCAAGACACGGAATTACATCATTATCAAGCTAAGCAACTCGTAGCGAGTGGCCATATCCTGTCACTCGATGATACTTTGACTTTGGTCAGCCACTATTGCGATGGCAAATTGATCGACGCCCACCTCTATCAACAGCAAGATAAATGGCGTTATGATTTACAACTAAAACTCAATGCTGGTCAATTGATCGACCTCAGTATCGATGCCAAAACTGGTCAGCCAAGCAGTCTCACACCTTTACCTAGTGAATGCCAAAATCATGAAACTGTTACTCGTTGAAGATAATCACCTGTTAGTAAAAGAACTCCAAAAACAACTTAAGCAAGCGGGCTATATTACCGACACCACAGATAAAGCCGCCGAAGCCGACTACCTGATTAAAGAAACTCAGTATGACTGCGTGATTTTAGATATTGGCTTACCTGACGGTAATGGCTTAGAGCTATTAACCAATTGGCGCCATCAAGGAGTAAATACTCCTGTGATTATGCTCACAGCCCGCAGCCAATGGCATGAAAAAGTCGAAGGCTTTAACGCCGGCGCCGATGATTACTTAGCCAAACCTTTTCATGCGCAAGAGCTATTAGCACGGATTTCTGCACTAATTCAACGCGCCAGTGGCCGCATGAATAGCCCAGAGAAAAAGTTAACCGTGGCTGGCGTGACCTTAGATGAAGATGAGCAAACAGTTACAGTCAACGATACCTTGTTTGAACTGACGGCGATGGAATTTAGACTGCTGAAAATCTTTTTATTATCCCCTAAAAAGCTGCTGTCTAAGAGCCAGTTAACCGACAAGCTTTATCAATTTGATGATGAAAAAGAAAGCAACGTGGTTGAAGTGTATGTGACTCATTTACGTAAAAAATTAGGTAAAAGTGCCATCGAGACTCGCCGTGGCCAAGGCTATATTTTCCATGGCAATGAGAGTGGTGAACCGCGCTAATGATGTCCATTCGCAGTAAGCTCAGTCTTTGGCTGACTGCACTCGTTATATTAGGCACCATCCTTGGCATGCTCTTGTTTGAATCTATGCTGAGGCAGGCTTTTCACGACTCCATTATTAACCGCTTACAAGAAGATCTTGAGCACGTGATCATGGCCACCGAAATCAAGGATGGCCAGATCAGCATTAACGAGTCCAAGCTCTCGAGTTTTTATACGCCGGTGTTTTCGGGGCGCTATTTCCAACTGAATCTAGGCGATGAAGAAATTCGCTCGCGATCTTTGTGGGATCAGCAGCTCAATATCAAGCCGCTAGCCAAAGGCGAAGTACGGGTATGGCAAGCCCGCGGCCCTAAAAAGCATGACATGCAATTATTGTCTGTGGGGCTCACATCCAATAAAGCTTATCACTCAGGCACGCTCACAGTGGCGCAAGACTTAAGTATTGGCCGCCAAGTCTTTAGTGAAATTTACGGTACTAAGTTACTCATTAATTTAGCTATGCTGCTTACCATGATCTGCGGCATATTTTTAGTGCTGCGCCAATCATTTAGGCCAATCAATAAGATAAAACAAGCGTTAACTCGTCTGCGCAATGGCGATAGCCAAACCTTAGAGTTAGAAGGTATTCCACCAGAATTATTGCCTCTTGCGACCACTTATAACGAACTGCTGGATTACACTAGCAATCAAATCGAGCGCAGCCGCCACAATCTTGGCAACCTCAGCCACGGCCTCAAGACGCCGCTCGCCGTCATGCAGCAGCAAGTGGAAGTGTTAGGCTTAACAGACCCGCAAACGGCTGAGGCTTTAACTCAGCAGCTTGAGCTCATTCGCCACATGATAGAACGTAAGCTCGCAGTCGCTAGGATCACTGGCAATATGCTGCCTGCGGCGCAAATGAACATTCCAAAAGATATCGACAGCCTGACGATGACCTTAGCTAAGGTTTATCATTACAAGGCCATAGAGTGCGAATTACAGCTAAGCGCTGACATCACCCGCTTACCTATTCATAGGGAAGATGGCATGGAGCTAGTCGGTAACTTGCTCGATAATGCCTTTAAGTGGGCAAATACTAAAGTCATCATAGAAATCACTATGTTGAGCTCGCAGGTGCGCATTAGCATTACCGATGATGGCAAAGGGGTCGATACCCAGCAATTAGCCTTGCTGACGCAGCGCGGTAAACGCCTTGATGAAAGCGTGATGGGCCATGGTTTAGGGCTTTCTATCGTTAAAGAGATTTGTGAGCAATATGATATCGGCCTGCAATTTACTCATGGCGAAACGCTGCCAGGGTTACAGGTCAATTTATTGATGAACTTGTCATAACACAGATAAAAAAATGGGCTCATTCGAGCCCATTTTGCTATTTATCATTGGCTTTGCCACTTACATAGCATTGGTCGATTCAAAAATCTTATCGGCAGAAGCTTCCACAAAACCGGTATACAAGTCGCCATTGGCTTTGGGGTAGCGCAGCGCAAATTCATAAAAGCAGCTCGGGATAGCTAAGGTTTTATCGCTAAAAGCCACCTCTATTACATCAGCCATAGTGGCGGACTGCTCTAACATGACTTCTCTATCGCCTTTAATTTCACCGCCCACACTGTTAAGAATAAAGCCCGCCTGCTTAAGCGCGCTATTTACTTCGGCGACAGTGTTAAAGCCAGCTAAATCATTAATAGACACAGTAAAGTGATTAGCGCGATAACCAAAGGCAGCCACCCACGCGGCATATTCACTTTCAGCGAGTAGTGCCTGATAACTGGCGCTATCAATGTGCCAGTGCCGTCCTGAATACAGGAAGTTATCAGCCGTGGTGGCCGCAGGCTGCATTTGCGCTAGCAAATCATCAACTATAACCCCAAGCTCAGGGCTACATTGCTCCACCAGCAACTCAGAGATAAACACCTTAGGTAAACGCGGATTAGCATGCTCAAAATGCTTAGCGATTAACTTTTTCTTAGTAAACACATAGTCGCCGCAACTCACATAACCTAAGGCCTCAAAATGCGCAGCGAGTACCGCAAGTCCCACACCGCCGCGATTAAAGGTGCGCAGCGCAATATGATCGTTAATGATGGCTTGGCCGCCGCCAAGTAATTGATGAACCTTAGCGGCAGACGGGGTCAGCTTTAGATAATCGAACCATAACTGCTGAAATAGCTCGTTGACATCTGAGTGCATGGATTGCTCCTATTAAGAGTACTAAGGGCGTACTAGTGGTTAATTTTGATTATCGTTGTTAACTGGTTTTCAAACAGACCACACCAATTCTTAAGCCAGCGGCAAAGCTTGATATCGCTCATGGTTACATGGGCTAAAGCACTAAGCCTGGGCTTAAAGTATCAGGAATACTTAAGCTATCCGCTTCCATCGATGCAACCGGATAAGCGCAGTAATCCGCGGCGTAAAAGGCGCTCGCCCTGTGATTACCCGAAGCACCAACGCCGCCAAATGGTGCCGCGCCAGAAGCGCCGGTAATTTGTTTATTCCAATTGACTATGCCAGCGCGAATTCGCATTAAGAAATACTCAAAATCGGCGCGATCATCGGCGAGCAATCCTGCCGACAAGCCATAACGGCTGCTATTGGCAAGCTCTATAGCCTCATCAAAATCTTGATAACGCACAATTTGCAGCAAAGGGCCAAAATACTCTTCATCGGGTAACTCGCTTATCGCGCTAACATCCATAAGCCCTGGGCTCACTAGGCCAGTGTTGGCATCAAGATGCTTCAAGGTCACTAAAGATTTTGCACCCAATGCAATCAGCTTTGCCTGCGCCGCCACCATGCCTTTAGCCGCCGCCACTGAAATCATAGAGCCCATAAATGGCTGCGGCGTCGCAAAGGCAGAATTAACCGCGATACGCTCAACCGCTGCAACTAACGCGCTTATCAAGGCATCACCCGCGGCGCCAACTTCTATGTAAAGACGGCGCGCACAAGTGCAACGCTGCCCTGATGAGATATACGCCGATTGAATAATGTCATGCACAGCCGCGCGGATATTGGCGACGTTTTTAACGATTAACGGATTATTGCCGCCCATTTCTAAGGCTAAAATTTTGCCGGGATCGCCTGCAAATTGTTGATGCAATAAATGGCCAGTGCGCGAGCTGCCAGTAAAAAACAAGCCATCTAACTGCGGATGCGCCGCCAAGGCTTTACCGGTTGCCACTTCGCCTTGCACTAAGTTAAGTACGCCCGCAGGCAGCTTGGCTTTATCCCATAAAGTCACCATTAATTCGGCAACTTTGGGGGTTAATTCTGAGGGTTTGAAGATGACAGTATTGCCTGCCAATAAGGCCGGAACTATATGGCCATTAGGTAAATGCCCAGGGAAATTATAAGGACCAAAAACAGCCACAACGCCATGGGGTTTATGCCGTAAAACAGCGCGCCCTGCCGCGGTTTCACTATGGGTTTCACCAGTGCGCTGATGATAGGCGCTCACAGACAAAGCTATCTTGCCTATCATGGCTGCCGCTTCCGTTTGTGTTTCCCATAAAGGCTTACCAGTTTCGGCCGCTATGGTTTCAGCCAGCAGTTGTTTATTGCCTTCAAGCTGATTGCGATACGCTTCGACTATGGCTAAGCGCCCAGCAAAGCCTAAAGCAAACCACGCAAATTGCGCCGCGCGCGCCGCCAGCACGGCGGCATTCACTTGTTCAGCACCAGCGCTATTACTCTGCCAAATCACTTGGTTTAATCCAGGATCTAAGGATTGCATGGCTGGCCCATTACCAGCTAGCCATTGGCCATTAATGTATTGAGTCATTATTATTTTCCTACATGGCTAAAATGCGAATAGTCTCACCGTCTTGCAGTAACAAGGCACTGGCAAGCTCAGGCGAAATATCAACGGTTTGTAGATCATCGGTGATCGCCAATTTAGCTTCACAGACTCTGAAGTTATCAAGGCGAATAGTAGACACTATGTAGCTCTTAACAGGGGCGCTGATAGGCGCGTCATTGTTAGTGACTATATTGACGCTCACTAGACGGCTTTCACAAACCGCGCGGATGTCAGATAAATGGCATTCAACCGTAGGGCCGCCATCAAAAATATCGACATAGCCCCGGTGCCTAAAACCTTCGGCGTGGAGCAAGCGCACCGCGGGCCGAGTATTGGCATGCACTTCACCAATCACATCTTGAGCTTCTTGCGGCAAAAGCGCGACATAGATAGGGTTTCTTGGCATCATTTCGGCCATAAAGCCTTTTTGACCTATGCCCGAAAGATAATCGGCATACACAAAATCAATGCCAATAAAATGCTTTTGCAGCCAACCGTAAAATGGCGATTCACCTTGCTCATTCGACACCCCACGCATTTCGGCAATGACCCGTTCACCAAAGCGCTTAGGAAATTGCGCTAAGAATAAAAAGCGACTGCGCGATAAAGTGCGGCCATTGTTACCTTTGCGGTAATCATCTTTTAAAAACAAGGTACAAAGTTCAGCGGCGCCCGTGTAGTCATGGCATAAGGTTAAGGTTTCAACTTCATTACGCACATCAATTTGTTCAGAATGATAAACTTCCGTCCCTAAGCGGTAATGATAGAAAGCATCATCCATACCAACCGCCGCCTCAAGACCACAAGTACCCACCACTTGCTGGCTAACAGTATCCTCTAAGACAAATAAGTAACCTTCATCCCTTGGCGTAACCACATCTTTAAGAAATGATGCTTCTGAGCGCGCTATTTTGCTGCTAAGTAATTCATCATTAACAGGCAACGACGTAAACCCATGACCAGAATCAATAGCGATTTGCTTAAGCGCAGTAAAATCACTGGCGCGAATTGGACGAATAACGAGCATAGATAGTCTCCTGAAAGAAAGGCACCCGAAGGCGCCTATCTACTCCCGCCCCAAATTAAGCAACCACACTCGCAACTGCGCGCTCAAAGCGAGCTAAGCCTTCGGCAATATCGGTTTCAGGAATAATGAGTGACGGCGCAAACCGCACCACATTAGGGCCAGCAATTAAACTCATTAGCCCTTGATCTAAGCTGGCGAGTAAGAAGTCACGACTGCGACCCGCGTATTGCTCATTGAGCACTGCGCCTAACAGTAAGCCTTGGCCACGCACTGTACTAAACACATGATATTTTTCGTTAATCGCCGCTAAACCGGCACGAAATAGCTGCTCGCGCTGGCGCACACCATCTAACACTTGGGGCTGGCACACTTGACCCAATACCGCATTAGCCACGGCGCAAGCGAGTGGATTACCGCCATAGGTTGAGCCATGGGTACCCACTTTAAAGTGGGCAGCTATGGCTGAGGTGGTGAGCATAGCGGCTATCGGGAAGCCGCCACCGAGAGATTTAGCTGTGGTTAAAATATCCGGCACTATATTAGTGTGCATGTATGCGTACAGCTTGCCTGTACGGCCAACGCCAGTTTGCACTTCATCATAAATCACCAGCGCATTATGTTTATCCGCTAAACGGCGCACCGCACTTAAGAACTCAGGGGTGGCGTTAATGATGCCGCCTTCGCCTTGCAAAGGTTCCAGCATAATCGCGCAAGTTTTATCTGAAACTTGAGCTTCTAGCGCCGCGATATCGTTATACGGCAAGTGCGTCACGCCTTGCGGCTTAGGGCCAAAACCATCGGAATAGGCCGCTTGTCCACCTACTGTTACAGCAAAGAAAGTGCGACCATGGAAGGCTTGGTTAAAGGCAATGATTTCAATTTTATCGCTAGAAAACTTATCTTGGGCATAACGACGAGCAAGCTTTAAGGCCGCTTCGTTCGCTTCGGTACCTGAGTTGGCAAAGTAAACTTTTTCAGCAAAAGTGTGCTCAATCAAGGTAGTTGCTAATGCAAGCGCAGGCTCATTAGTCATCACATTAGATAAATGCCATAACTTATTGCCTTGCTCCATTAAGGCCGCAGTAAGAGCTGGATGACAATGACCTAAGCAGTTAACGGCTATTCCACCTGCAAAATCAATAAATTCTCGACCTTGCTGATCCCACACTCGACTGCCCTCTCCCCGCACAGGAATGATATTAGCTGGGGCATAGTTAGGCACCATGACTTGATCGAATTGTGCGCGTTGCAACGACGGCTTGTTACTCATGCTTTGCATCCTTTTTATATTTAACGTACGAGCTTTCAGGCTCACATCCAACGCCGACGTTAATAATTGGAGGTTTTTTCGGCGCCAGCTTATCTATATAACACCATTATTAGCGAATTTATGATCGAAACACCAGTTTTTAACAACAAATGAGCAACGCACTAGCTACATCAAGGTTTACGCTTACTCACTCTTGCGAATAAAACCGATAAATGCGCTCACTTTGCATAGCTATGGTCCCTAAAAACCTATGTTGACCACTATTTCGCTAACTATGCACAATAACAGCATAATAATACAATCGCGAGTGGATTACATAATTTCTAATTTTCGGAAATTTTGCTTAGATAACAAAGCGACTTCATGCTTAGTTAAGTGATAGTAGCTATGCATGGCTTGGATTTCTTCAGGACTAATTTGCCGCATTTCTTGCAGCAATAACCCCTTAGAAAAACAACTAGCGCGGGCAACGATAGCCGCTTGTGGCGATAAACCTTCATAGGTGCGAGTTTCAGCCAACTCTTTAAGCACTTGAGTAAACTGACTTTCTTCAAATTCGAGTAAACTCAGTAACTCCCAATTGAGTGATGCGCTGCGATTAAGCACTTGCTCATAAACAGCCTCCGCCGGAAATTCAGTGGCAATCACCGCATCGTAAATTTCTTTATCACGGCTTTGATTGGCTTCTCGCAGCCAATGCCCCCAAATACCGTCAAAAATCATCGAGCTATTGCTCAAAATGGCCGAAGTCCCCAGTTGCGACAATAACGAACAGGTATAGACAAAGGCGCCATCGAGCCCTTGCTCTTTAGCCAATATTTGCGCCGCGGTTGCCGTCACTAACATGTAGCGCCACAATTTACGCGTAGTCCAAATCATGTTGGCGCGCCCAGTGGGTAGCCAAGTGCGAATACATAGATAAGGCACCAGCACTTGTAAATTTTCAATGCCGATAAAATTAAGGACTAATTTAATGTCTTTAACGCGAATATCTGAGGCGCGCTGCGGTTTGCGATGGCGAAAACTTGGACTGTTGACCATGTTGATGAGCTCGCGGCTCAGCCATTCCATTTTTTCGATTTGGGGTCTTAATTTAGGTAATTCGGCATTAGTGCTTTGCAGCATTTCCATTAAACTCAGCTGCTTACTGGTAAGCCCTGCGTGTTTCAGGGTTTCAAGCGGGTCATCAAGCTGAAATAAAATAGATTGGATTAAGGTGTATACCAGTTGCCCAGAAACATCTTCAAACACTCGCCGAGCTTCTTTCTTTTTGGCTAAACGATCAAACACTGCCTGACGCTCAATATCCAGTTTGAAAGACTCAGCTTCAACCTCAGCATCCATGCCATCAAGCATATCGTCCTGTTTTTGCTTACCTACAATCAATTGATAATAGAAGCGATTCTCTAATTCAATCACAGTAGCGTAACTGGTATCAGCAGTAGTTTCGATAGTATCTGTCACTGTATATCCCTTAAAGCCATATCATCCATGCAAGACACTTTGGCAAACTCCATCGGCATGCCTTGGCGCGACTATTTAATGCTCAAGATAGCAACTAACACACTAAAACAATATCAATAAGTTAAGTTTAACGTCTCCATCAAAAACCGCCTAAAACACTGAGCAAATTCAACGTCAAGTAAGGACTTATAGTGTTATGCACCAGCATTGACTGCATGCTTAGTGTATTTATCTACAGTTAATTTATATTAATCGATATTTATGCTATAGGCAGAATGTTAAAAGGGCGCGACAAGTAAAGAGCTAGGGGAAAATAAACCAGATAAAAAGGAGATAATTAATGCTGACTAATGAAGAAATCACTTGAGGTTAATAATTAACCTCAAGTGATTAAGTCTATTACATTCTGGTATCGACAAGATGTCTTGGCCATACGCCTTTAACATCAAAAATTACTGATTTCTTTTTCTGTAAGCTTTTAATTTTTTCTTCGCTAAAGGCTAAAAACTCATTATGAGGAACTGCCAAAATAATGGCCTCATATTTTTTATCCGTAAGTTCAGTTAATAGTTGTCTGCCATTTTCTTTCATACATTCATCGACATCACACCAAGGATCATAGATATCGACATTAATGTTATGTGTTTCAAGCTCAGAAATTAACTCTTCGACTTTAGAGTTGCGTATATCCGGGCAATTTTCCTTAAAGGTATAACCCAGTACTAATACATTAGAATCGAGTACAAATATTTTTTTATTATTCATCAACTTGGTCAATCGATAAGCAATATGAGCGACCATACTTTCGTTAGTTCTGCGACCAGATAGGATCATTTGTGGATGAAAACCAACCGATTCTGCTTTATGCGCTAAATAATAAGGGTCGACACCAATACAATGGCCCCCCACTAAACCAGGCTTTAATTTAATAAAATTCCATTTAGTGGCTGCGGCATCCAGTACATCATTAGTATCTATATCTAAGCGCTCAAAAATCAACGACAGTTCATTGACCAAGGCAATATTAATATCGCGCTGAGTATTTTCAATCACCTTAGCCGCTTCCGCCACTTTAATTGACGGTGCTAAATGGGTGCCGGCAACAATAATAGATTTATACAATTCATCGACAAACTGACCAATCTCAGGGGTTGAACCTGAGGTTACTTTCAAAATGTTAGTAACTGTATGGCTCTTGTCACCTGGGTTTATTCGCTCTGGACTATAACCCACAAAGAAGTCTTGGTTGAATCTCATGCCTGACTGTTTTTCTATTGCAGGTACCGCCACTTCTTCAGTCGCACCAGGGTAAACTGTTGATTCATAAATAACGATATCGTTAAGCTTAATAAGCTTACCTATCATTTTACTAGCATTGATGACAGGAGATAAGTCAGGGGCTTTGAATTTATTAATGGGCGTTGGTACTGTCACTATATAAACATTACAGTCGCTAATATCGTCAATATTTGAAGATATGGCTAATTGATGAGAGGCTTTAAGCTCTTCAGAAGTAATTTCTAAGGTTAAATCAATACCATCATTTAACTCTCGAACTCGTTGAGAGTTAATATCAAAGCCAACAGTGTTGAATTTTTTACCAAATTCAACGGCTAATGGTAACCCGACATATCCCAAGCCGATAATAGCAATCTTGGTATTGTTAACATCAATCATAGTATTTCCCATTTCAAACTAAGGATAAATAAATCAATGCTTAATTAGTTGCAAAGACTATCCTCAGACAATTCCATTTACATCATATAGCCGACTGTTCACGGTCACATTTCTGGTGAAATTTTAATCGATAACCACAAAAAGCACTTACTACACAACAATTCTGCTAACGATATTAACACCGAGAAACCTGCTTTCAAAGCAATGCCCACAAATACACTGCAAGATAAATATTTAATTAACTATCTAGACAAAAAACTCCAAGCAGATGTTTTATGACGTCTCTGCTTGGAGTTTTACATTGGGTTTAATTCAGTGTTGATTTAGCTAAGTGCTAACTTCGATGAGCATACGTTGACTGAAAGTTAGCTCATTTTAGATTTTGCTCAAAGAGTGCATAAATACGCCGGTATTCATCCAGCCAACTGGAAGGCTGCTTAAAACCGTGAGCTTCCACAGGATAAATGGCGGTTTCAAACATAGGTTTTTCTAGTTCGATGAGCCGCTGCACTAAACGCACGCTATCTTGAAAAAAGACGTTGTCATCTAGTACACCTGTCATGATTAATAATGGTTTTTGCAAGCCTTGTGCATGCTCTATCGGTGAACTGCGCTCATAAGCTATGGGGTCAATATCCGGAGTATTTAAGATATTAGAGGTATAAGGCGCATTGTAATGGGCCCAGTCAGTTACAGGGCGCAATGCCGCGCCAGCTTGGAATAATTCTGGCTGAGTAAATAACGCCATAAAAGTTAAGAACCCGCCGTAAGAGCCACCATAGGTTCCCACTTTACCGGCGTCCACATTAGCATTGGCTTGCATCCATTTTATGCCATCACTCAAATCATCGACTTCAGGATGCCCCATTTGCCGATAAATTGCCGTACGCCAATCACGGCCATAA
Organism: Shewanella sp. SNU WT4; assembly: GCF_006494715.1. Classification (NCBI taxonomy): domain Bacteria; kingdom Pseudomonadati; phylum Pseudomonadota; class Gammaproteobacteria; order Alteromonadales; family Shewanellaceae; genus Shewanella; species Shewanella sp. SNU WT4. The sequence goes on along the minus strand of NZ_CP041151.1, from coordinate 1,048,598 downwards.
CCTTTAGAGCCGCGAAAATCCATGTCCATCACCACATAGCCTTGCTGCGCTAATAAGTTATGAAACATAAACTCGCGAAAATACCCAGAAAATCCGTAGTCAGCGTTTTGCAGGTAACCAGCGCCATGATTAAAAATTACGGCGGGATACTTAGCGGCTTGGCTGGCATCAAAACCTTGGGGCAAATACACTCGCGCATAGATATCTTTAGCGCCATGGGTCGATGGCACAGCCACAACTTGCGGCGCTTGCCATGGATAGGCTTTAAATTCTGCGCTGGTAAAATCGGTAAGTTGGGTGAGATCGCCGCCAATCACCTGTAAAAACAACTCGTTCGGTTCAGTGCGACGCGAGGCGGTTAACAGTAAGGATTGGCCGTCAGGGCTTAATTGATAATCAAGGTTGCCATCCCAGTGGGTCACGGCTTCATTCACACCTGTGGCAATATTGACACGATAAACGTTATAAATACCTGGGTGAGATTTATTGGCCTTGTAGTACAGGTACTGCTTGTCAGGGCTTAGGCTGATGTCACTAACTACATATTGCCCCTGAGTTAGGGCGCGAATCTTGCCGGTAAGTGGCTTAAAATAAAGCTGCGAATAGCCGCTGCTTTCAGATAAAAAATATAAGTTGTCGTTTATCCAGCCAAACTGGTTATAGTCATAATTTACCCACGCATCATCATGCAGGCGCTCTTGCGTGGTTAACTTACCGCGCTCTAGATCAACCGTTGCTAGCCAGCGGTCTTTATTATCTAAGGCTTCTATCATGAGGGCGACTTTAGGCTCGCTGTCATGCCATTGAATCGCGCTTTGATCCCAGCCCCAATCTTGCATTAGTTGCAGCTTACGAACTTGCTGTTCGCTTTTGTAGCGCTCGCCCTTAGCCTTAGTATTCTCATCTTTTACGGCGGCGAGCACATCCTCATCAAACCCAATTAGCCCTTCAATCGTAATAGGAGTTTGTTGATGAGTTTTTAAGTTGAGTAATATAAATTCTTGGCCAACATCTGGCGCATGCGCCACTCGCGGACGTACTGGGATGGCATCAACATAGCCATCTTTACCAAGATAGTTAGGCATAATGTCGCGCTCTTTTCCAAGAGACTTAGGATCACTCACTTCAGTCACAGCTAAGATAATAAACTGGCCATCGGGGGATAAGCTCTTATCAACTAAACGTTTATTGTCACCTAAATACCAAGGCGCAGGTGCTAAGGCTGCGTCATGTGCTTGCAACTGCACTTGATGGTCAGCGCTATCTTTAGCGCGCTTATGCTCTGCGGCCACAAAATCAATTAAGCGCTGTTGCTGTTTTGCCAAATAAGTCTCTGGCTCTTGCACCCCATTAGGGGCCGCTTGCCACTGTAATTGAGCTAATTGTCGCGTAATACCAGCGCTTAAATCCAGCGCATATAAAGTATCTTGCTGCCAATAAGCAAGCTCGCCACTCGTTAAAAATTGAATGGAAGCAATGGCATTAGAGGTTTGCAAAATAGGGACTAAGCGATTGTCACTTAACTCTTTGATGAATAAATTGCCTTGATAAACATACGCCTGATATTGACCATTTGGGCTAGTTATCACATCAGTTGCAGCTTGATATTGCTCATTAATAGCTAATGGGCGGGTTTGTTTATCGGCAAGATTTAGCGCAAAACGCTCAGCTATCGCGGCTTGGCTAGCTTTACGCTCAAAATAGATAGTTTGGCTATCTGCACTAAAGTAAGGATTTTGCGCCAATAACCCCACCCAATCAGGATTCGCCATAATTTGCTCTAAGGTTAAGACGCTAGTTGCCGTGGGCGGCGCGGCTACCAGTAACTTAGGCGCGTTGACTGGATTATCGATTTCTACTGCCGGCTTTGATACCGCTGACAAGCCGCAACCACTAAGTACGGCAATAGCCAGTGCGCTAAGAGCTAAGTGTCGTCGCAAACAACTCATGACGTGTCCTTCTTTATTATTGTTATCTGTGCTGATTTTGAGCAGATGTTATAACACAGACAACAAGGTTAACAGAAGGTGTTAACAGCTGTCTAAGACAAGGATAAGAAGTTAGCTAACAGCTCATGCCCTTGCTCAGTCATAATAGACTCTGGGTGAAACTGCACTGAATACAAACGTTTGGATTTATTACTAATCGCCATAATTTCGCGGCCATAATGCTCATCATCAAACCATGCATCAAGCTCAAAGCCTGCTGGCACACTATCGAGCAATAAAGAATGGTATCGAGTGACCCGCAGATTAAGATTTAACTGCGTAAATAAGCCTGTACCATTATGTTGAATTAGACTGGTTTTGCCATGCATGACCCTTTGCGCCCGAATCACCTTAGCTCCAAACACTTGCCCTATGGCTTGATGGCCTAAACACACACCTAATATCGGCGTGCGACCAGTAAAATGTTCAATCACAGCCAAGGAAATTCCGGCATCATTTGGGGTACAAGGGCCTGGTGAAATAACAATATAGTCAGGCGATAACGCCTCAATCTCAACAAGGCTGATGTCATTATTGCGTTTAACCAACACCTCTTGCCCCAACTGCTGAAAATACTGCACCAAATTAAAGGTGAAGGAATCATAGTTATCGATCATTAAAATCATGGATTTAACCTAGCACAAATACACTGCTGCGATGCTATCACAGTGAAGGTTGGCAATCATCAAACACTAGGTATTGCTGCGCTCATTGGACGAAATTCGCCTACAATTGTCAGAGTGCCTACTTCTATAGATATAGAGGAAACGCGCCCCCTTTTGACAAGGAGTGTCCTTGAAGATTTTGGTCAAATTATTAGCCATAGGCAATCAACATTGCAGCAGTCATAGTCAGCAACGCAAGTTGATGATAGTTAACCTTGGCGCCTTATTAATGATGATCACCACACTCGTCTTTTGGCTGCTTTACCTTATGATTAACAATCCGCTACTGGTGTGGATTGGTAATGTACAAATGTCGTGCTTAGTGTTTGTGCCTGTCATTTATTATCTTAATCATACTGGGCGATTGTTGGCTGGCTGTTTATTAGTCTTTATTAGCGCTATGGTCTCGACCTTATTAGCCATATTTTTAGGCCAAGGTACTGAATTTAAGACTCAATATTTCTTCTTACTGTTTGCTATCTTGCCTCTAGCTATGTTGCAACGATCCCAATGGCCGGCGCAACTTCTACTCGTTATCAGTAACTTAGCTTTATATATCTATCTTGACGTCTACCAGTGGCCACCAAATCCCGAGTTATTATTAGTACCACAATCAATATTGAACCTCATTCAAATTGCGGTCATTTGTTCGTGTGTCAGTTCCTTAATGATCATTCAAATCATCAATGAGCGGAATAGCGAATTAGGTGAACGCGATCTAGAAATCATGGCCAATACTGACCCCTTGACCCATTTAGCCAATCGGCGAATATTTATGAAGCTGTTGCAGCAGAAACTGCAGCAAGCCAAATCTAAGCCTGCTTGGCTATTAATTCTGGATTTAGATTACTTTAAACGAGTCAATGATGAGGCGGGACATGAATGTGGGGATATGGCATTGATTCAAGTATCCAAACTACTGAGTCAACACATAGCCAATGATGAAATGTTAGCCCGCATTGGCGGAGAGGAATTTGCTATCCTGCTAGAGCATAGCGACAACATATTTGAGCGCTGTGATGCTATTCGCCAAAGCGTAGCTGCGGTACCACTGATTTATCAAAGCCATACCTTCACGCTTACCATCAGCATAGGGCTTTGCCAAATTGTACCAGACGATAATCTTCACACTTTACTAAGCCGCGCCGACCAAGGCTTGTACCAAGCCAAAGCCCAAGGTCGCAATTGCGTGGTACCTAGCATTCAACAGGCATAAAAAAACCAGCGCTAAGCTGGTTCTTTTGATGACACATGATTACTTCACTAACGTGAGATGGCTTTTGCGCTTTGGCTTATCGTCATCAGGTAATGAAGGCTCAACTGTTGCAAGCTCTTCACTCTCTTCATCCGCTAACTCGTAAGCATCTTCCTCTTCAAACACCACGCCAGCGCCGTTTTCTCGGGCATAAATACCAATAATCGATGCCATTGGTAAAATGACATGATGAGGTACACCACCAAAACGGGCATTAAACTGGACATATTCATTATCAAGAGTCAGTTGACCCACGGCAGATTGAGCAATATTCAGCACAATTTGACCATCTTTAACAAACTGCTGCGGAACTTCAGTGCCAGTGACATAAGCGTCAACAACGACATGAGGAGTCAGCATGTTATCAGATAGCCAATCGTAATAGGCTCGTAGCAAATATGGACGGTTGGGTGTTAATGGCTTCATTAGATTCCCATGCGCATTTCGCGCTCGGTCTCAGTCAGCGAAGCTTTAAATGATTCACGCTCAAAAATGCGGGTCATATAAGCTTTAATATCTTTAGCTGCTGGGGTATTAAGCTCGATACCTAATACTGGCAGACGCCATAATAACGGGCCCAAGTAACAGTCAGCTAAACCGAATTCTTCACTCATGAAGTAAGGTACTTCAGCAAATACTGGAGCAATTGATAATAAGCTTTCAGTTAATTCTTTACGCGCAGCGTCGGCACGATCACCTTTACGGATACGATCAACCAGTACATACCAATCAGAATCGATGCGGTGCATCATCAGACGAGTTTGACCACGTGATACAGGGTATACCGGCATCAAAGGTGGGTGTGGGAAACGTTCATCCAGATATTCCATGATGATGCGAGATTCATACAGAACCAATTCACGGTCTACTAACGTAGGTACTGAATTGTAAGGGTTCACTTCCAGCAGGTCTTCCGGCATGTCACTAGGGTCTACCTGCAAGACATCAACAGTAACCCCTTTTTCTGCCAGTACAATACGTACCTGGTGGCTGTAAAGATCGTCGGCACCTGAGAACAGGGTCATAACTGAGCGTTTGTTGGCAGCAAGAGCCATTGGTACCCTCCAGAATAAAAAAAACGCAAACGAGGGGAAAAACCCCTCGTTTACAATTTGCAGATATTATATTTTACCCGTTATTGCCGTCTAGTGCACATCTTTCCAGTACTCTTTCTTCAAGAGATAGGCAAGAATAAAGAATATAAACAAGAATCCGAGTACCCACCAACCCAATTGCTTACGCTCCATTTGACTTGGATCGCCTGCATATTTTAGGTAAGCCGTGATATCACGAGTCGCTTGTTGATACTCATCCGGCGTCATAATGCCACCGGTTGCCACTATTGAACCATCGGCTTGCATAACAGGAATACCTTGCAACCCTTGCAACACATGTGGCATACCCACCATAGGGAAGACAGTGTTATTCACCCCAAATGGACGACTTGAGTCGGCATAAAAACCGTTCAAATACGAATATAGCCAATCTTCACCGCGAACGCGGGCTACCAGAGTTAAGTCAGGTGGCGCAGCGCCAAACCAATTGGCAGCATCTTTGGTTGGAATTGCGTTTTCCATCAGGTCGCCGACTTTAGCATCGGTAAACATATGCTTTTCACGCATTTCATCGATTGGCATACCAATATCGGTAGCTACACGATCATAACGCTGATACTGAGTGCTATGACAACCTGCACAGTTTTCTTGGAACAAAACAAAACCACGTTGTAATGATTGCTTATCGTTCAAGTCAACATCAGCTGACTGGAGTGGCACACTACTACCTGCTGCCAAAACCATTCCAGGTACCAAGGCAGCTAAAATAATTAGAAGCTTTTTCATAATTAGGTCAACCTCTCTGGTACTGGCTTGGTTTTTTCATTCTTGCTATAAATCCACAAGGCAAGGAAGAAACCAAAGTAGGTAATGGTACATACCTGAGCTGCGATGGTTAATGCTGCAGTTGAAGGTACCGCGCCTAAGTAACCAAGGATGATGAAAGACACAGCGAACTGAGCAATATTCAGCTTGTGCACAGTACTGCGATAGCGCACTGACTTCACCTTACAACGATCAAGCCATGGTAAGACGAACAACACGGCAATCGACAGGCCCATCATTACTACGCCACCGAGTTTATCTGGAATAGCACGTAAAATGGCGTAGAAAGGCGTGAAGTACCACACCGGCGCAATATGATCAGGAGTCTTCATCGAGTTAGCCGCTTCAAAGTTTGGCTTTTCAAGGAAGTAACCACCGCCCTCTGGCATGAAGAACAAAACATAACAGAAGATGATTAAGAAACCTGCCACACCTAAAATATCTTTGACCGTGTAATAAGGATGGAAAGGTACGGCATCAACAGGCCAACCGTTTTCATCTTTATTCTTTTTGATTTCAATACCATCAGGGTTGTTAGAACCCACTTCATGCAAAGCAATTAAGTGCAGGAAGACAAGTACCACTAACACTAATGGCAGTGCAATCACGTGTAAGGCGAAGAAGCGGTTCAAGGTTGCCCCAGAAACGACATAGTCACCACGTATCCAGAGCGTCAGGTCATCACCAATCACAGGGATAGCGCCGAACAGTGAAATAATCACCTGTGCGCCCCAGTAAGACATTTGTCCCCATGGCAACAAATAACCCATGAAAGCTTCAGCCATTAACACGAGGAAAATCAACATACCAAATAGCCACAGTAGTTCCCGTGGTTTTTGGTAAGAGCCGTAGATAACGCCGCGGAACATATGTAGATAAATCACCACAAAGAAAGCCGATGCGCCCGTAGAGTGCATATAACGCAATAGCCAGCCATATTCTACATCACGCATGATGTATTCAATCGAGGCGAAAGCGCCCTCGGCGGTAGGTACATAATTCATTGTTAACCAAATACCAGTTAACAATTGATTGACCAGCACCAGCATGGCTAGTGAGCCAAAGAAATACCAGAAGTTAAAATTCTTAGGAGTAGCGTACTGACCCACATGACGATTATACGTCGCTGTTAATGGAATACGCTCATCAATCCAATCAATTAGCTTTGCCATTATGCGACTCCTTCGTCTACACCAATGATGACATTGCTCTCATCCAAATATTGATGGGGAGGAACAACCAAGTTCAATGGTGCCGGAACGCCTTGAAATACACGGCCAGCCATATCAAATTTAGAACCATGACATGGACAGAAGAAGCCTGAAGTGACACCTTCTACTTTTTCGCCAAAACTGTCAGGCAAATAGGTTGGAGAACAGCCTAAGTGAGTGCATAAGCCGACGGCGATGAAGTATTCGGGTTTAATCGAGCGAACTGAGTTAGTTGCGTAACTTGGTTGTTGCGGTTCTTCAGAGTTAGGATCTCGTAACTCTTTATCAATGCCAGGCAGTTGTTGCAGCACAGTTTCTGTACGACGCACTACCCACACAGGTTTGCCACGCCATTCAACTCGGATAAGTTGACCTGGCTCGACTTTACTCACATTTACTTCAACCGGTGCGCCTGCAGCTTTTGCTTTAGCACTCGGATTCCATGACTTAATAAAAGGAACCGCGACAGCGACGGCACCTGCTCCGCCTATGACTGCGGTTGCGGCTGTCAGGAACCTGCGACGTCCGGTATCGACTGGCGCATTGCTCATCCACTTATTCTCCACGAGGGTGTTGGAATTATTTTAATATGGGTCTCTCAACATTATTCCTATGCTGAAATTTGAGACACGACTCATTATATCGAAAAACAAGAAGCAGATCATAGCAAAACGTGCAACATTCGATACTAGTTTGTCATTTTTAGTGAAATTGCGAGAAATGAGTAGCAAAGTAGAAACATTGCAGCGAGCAGGAGCAAGGAATTTGATGACAGGATTTACATTTACTCCAGCTAATTTAGCTATTTAGTCGTATTTGCCTCGGTAAAAATGACTCTCATAAAAAAACCCAGCCTTAAGCTGGGTTTTTAGCGAGTAAATAAGCTAATGGTTATTGCTTACCTGATTCATTACGCATATAGCGGAAGAATTCACTGTCTGGCTCTAAGACCATGATGTCTGAGTTGTTATTAAAACTCTCACGGTAAGCTTCTAAACTTCTGATGAAAGAATAGAACTCAGGATCTTTTGAGTAAACATCGCCATAAATCTTAGCAGCTTGTGCATCACCCTCACCGCGTACAGTTAGCGCTTTACGTTCGGCATCCGCCACTTTAATTGCAACGGTGGCATCGGTAGTAGCGCGGATAATTTCCGCTTGCTCTTTACCTTGAGCTCTATGCTCTTTAGCCACGGCTTGACGCTCGGCGCGCATACGCTGATAAATACTGCTACTGACGTTGGCTGGTAAGTTAATTTGCTTAACCCGCACATCGACAACTTCAATACCCAAATCCTTGGCGCTCAATGAAGCATTTCTTAATGCATCATTTTGCAATTCATCACGGCTACCTGACACAATTTCTTTGATAGTGCGACGACCGAATTCAGTGCGTAAATCGTTGTTGATTTTACGCTGCAACAAAGACTCTGCATTGGCCTTAATACCGCCATTAGTCGATAAGAAATACTTTTCGAAATCACTAATACGCCATTTGACATAAGAGTCGACCATCAAGTCTTTCTTTTCCGACGTCACGAAACGATCAGCTGCGCCATCTAAGGTCTGAATGCGTGAATCTAGGTATTTGATTTTATCGATCATAGGGATCTTAAAATGCAAACCTGGTCCGTAGACTTCAGTCACGCCTTCATTTTTAGCCACTTTACCAAAGCGAGCAACGATGGCGCGTTCGCCCTCATTCACAACAAAAATGGATGAGGCTAAGATAGCCAACACGATAGCGGCAATAATCAATCCAATTCTATTCATGATTATTCTCCCCCTTGACGCATGCGCTCTTCACGAGTCATACGACCAGAGCTCTGGTAATTTGGTGTTGACGATGAGTTAGAGTTAAATTGCTGACTCTCAGAATCTGGACGTACGGCTGGATTCTTTGATTCAACTGGCTTTCTATCCATCATTTTATCTAAAGGCAAATACATCATGTTACCGCTGCTCTTAGTATCAACAATGACCTTGTTATTACCAGACATTACATGCTGCATAGTATCGATATAAAGACGCTGACGAGTCACCTCTGGCGCTTTTAAATATTCAGGCAGTAACTTATCAAATTTAGCCACTTGACCTTGAGCTTCTAGCGTCACTTTCTGCTTATAAGCTTCAGCTTCTTGCGACATACGCTCAACTACACCACGCGCCTTAGGTTCTACTTCACGAGCATAAGCTTCAGCTTCGCGAATAAAACGTTGCTCATCTTCCTGAGCTGAAATCGCATCATCAAATGCGTCTTTTACTTCTTCGGGTGGACGGGCGGGCAAGAAGTTAACGTCAACAACGGTTAAGCCTAAATGGTAAGGCTCAATGATGCGCTCTAACTCTTTCCAGGTGTCATTGCGAATCGCTTCACGACCTGTAGTTAAAATGTCATCCATCTTGTTGTGGCCGACAACATAACGCAAGGCGCTGTCAGTGGCTTCACGCAAACTGGCATTGGCATCAACGGCGCTGTACATAAAACGGTATGGATCAGTAACACGATACTGAACGTCTAATTCGACTTTAACTACGTTCTCATCAGTGGTCAGCATGCTACCGCTTGCAGGAATAGAGCGTACAGTTTCAACGTCAACCGGATACACTTCTTCAATAAATGTCGGTTTCCACTGTAAACCGGGATCTTTTAAGCCAACAAATTCACCAAAACGCAATGCAACACCGCGCTCAGCTTCTTTGATTGAATAAAAACCAGAAAGCACCCAAACAACGACTAAAACACCAAGGATCACAAGGATTCCTTTAGTTCCAAAGCCGGCGCCAGAATCTGAAGGACCACCCTTTTTGCCAAAACGCTTCGACAAGTTGCGGAAAACTTCGTCCATATCTGGTGGCCCTTTATCATTGCCACCTTTATTCCCCCAAGGGTCATTACCCTTGTTACCGGGCTCATTCCAAGCCATTTAGTACTCCATAAGTGGATAGAATATAAGAAAAAATATAAATATACCTATACTGTATCAGTAACAATATAGGTTTCCAATTCACCCTGACTTTGTTTTACCATGCGCCGCCAATCCGTATCAGATAAACGCACAGACAAGATACAGTTACCAAAGTCGTCATACTCTTGTTGCTGTATCGCTTCGAGTCGATGAAACTGACCAAGATATTGCCCTGCTGCGGCTGGCAGCCGTAGCGTGAGTGCAACAATCACCTCACCGACTAACAGAGTAATCGCCTTAGCAACTAACTCTAAGCCAAGCTTACGCTGAGCAGAAATCCACACTCGAGTAGGCTTACCTTCAGCATCATAATCGATCCTAGGGCTTTGCTCATCAAGTAGATCGATTTTATTGCAAATAATCAGTTGTAAAATGTTATCGGCTTTAATCTCTTTTAGTACAGCTTGAACCTGCTCAAAGTTATCATCCATGTTCTCATCGGCACAATCCACCACGTGTAGCAACAAGTCGGCATCACGAGTTTCTTGTAAGGTTGCTTTAAATGCAGCCACCAGATCATGGGGAAGATGACGGATAAAACCTACGGTATCCGCCAGAATAACCGCGCCATCATCAATAGATAATTTGCGTAAGGTCGGATCCAAAGTAGCAAAAAGCTGATCAGCCGCATAAACATCGGATGATGTTAATGCATTGAAAAGAGTCGATTTGCCAGCGTTGGTGTATCCCACTAAAGAAACAGTCGGCATATCGCTGCGTTTACGCGCACGCCGACTTTGTTCACGTTGACGATCAACTTTGTCTAACCGTTTATTGATAGCCTTAATGCGGCCACGCAGTAAACGTCTATCTGTTTCTAGCTGGGTTTCACCCGGTCCGCGAAGACCTATCCCCCCTTTTTGCCGCTCAAGGTGCGTCCAACCACGAATAAGGCGAGTCGACATGTGGCGCAATTGCGCTAGCTCCACTTGTAACTTACCTTCGTGCGTACGCGCCCGCTGGGCAAAAATATCTAGAATTAGCGTGGTACGATCAAGCACGCGGCATTGACAAATGACTTCAAGATTACGCTCTTGAGCCGGAGTCAACGCATGATTAAAAATCACTACATCAGCATCAGTTGCAGCAACTAATGTAGCGATTTCATCAGCTTTACCTGATCCTACGAAAAATTTACGATCTGGACTTCTGCGACTTGCAGTAATCACCCCTACTTCACGGGCACCAGCCGATTCCACCAACAACTGCAGCTCGACTAAGTCTTCACGGCGGTCTTCGTCAGTAAAATTGATATGGACAAGTACCGCATTTTCGCCTGCCTCATAACGATCAAACAAAGAACATCTCCCGCGAATAATTATTCAGCGCTATTGTCGTCAGCACCATAACCGCCAGTTTGTGGCTGGTGATTCGTCACAGTGAAAGGACGTGAAGGAACAACGGTTGAAATCGCGTGCTTGTAAACCATTTGGCTTACCGTGTTCTTCAATAAAATGACGAACTGGTCGAAAGATTCAACTTGTCCCTGTAGCTTAATACCATTGACCAAATAAATTGATACTGGAACACGCTCACGACGGAGAGCATTCAGAAATGGGTCTTGTAAAGATTGCCCCTTAGCCATTTTTATTTCCTTTTATTTTTGAAATTCAAAATTAAATTCTGCGATAACATCTGATTGCATTTTAGTATTATACAGCTCTGCTTATTATGCCAGCAGCCCAGATATAAAGTTCCAATCAAATCTTATCTTTACAGTTATATGCAATGTTGTTTTAACTGCGATAAATTACTGTCATTACCACTTTCTAACCATTGCAGCTCCGGCCAACTTCGTAGCCAAGTTAATTGCCGCTTGGCTAATTGCCGAGTTGCTGCCACGGCTTTTTCTTTCATAACAGCTTCAGAAAACTCACCATCTAGATACTGCCAACATTGACGATATCCTACACAACGTATCGACGGTAAGTCCAAGTGTAAATCTGGACGTGATTTAAGTTTAATCACTTCTTCAACAAAGCCATGACCCATCATGATATCAAATCTTTGTTCAATTAAACTATGTAACTCATGCCTTTGCGTCGGAGCGATGGCATATTGAACAAAATCATAAGGTAATGCCGGTGCTTTAGTCTGGGTGAGTTCAGTTAATGATTTACCCGAGATCCTAAATACTTCTAACGCCCGTGATAATCGTTGTGGATCATTGGGATGAATGCGTGCCCCAGCGATCGGATCTATCGCAACTAATTGATCATGCAGCGCCTGCCAGCCTTGTTGCTCGGCCTCAAGTAATATCTGCCGACGTATGTCTTCATTGGCACTAGGTAAAGGCGATAACCCTTCTAACAGTGCTTTAAAGTACATCATGGTTCCCCCAACCAGCAAGGGGGTTTTACCGCGACTAATAATATCTTCGATTAATCGCAAGGCATCTAATCTAAAATCAGCCGCCGAATAACTCTGCAGTGGATCTAAAATATCCACTAAATGGTGCGGCGCCAACGCAAGCTCATCTGCCGTTGGTTTGGCCGTACCTATGTCCATGCCGCGATAAATTAACGCAGAATCGACGGATATAATTTCACAGTTATGATCTTGGGATAACGCCATAGCTAAACTCGTTTTGCCAGAAGCGGTCGGTCCCATCAAACATAGTACTTTTGCTTTAGTCACTTAGATTCTCTTTTAGGTAGTCTTGCCAAGGCAAATCCACCTTGTGCCGCGATAAAGTTTCCACTTCACCTTGAGATAATTGGGTAAAATACAACCAAGATTCCTGAGCGTCGCCTTGACGACTATGTTGCGCTAACCATGCCGCTAACGCTTCTAGCGCCGGCTCGTCAAAGGTTATCCATTGCAATAATTCAGGCACTATTCGCTCTAACTGACTCGCCTTAAGATATGGGGGCACTTTACGAATTATCAACTGCTGATGGCGAATGATTAATTCAAACCCAAGCTGACGTAGTAACCCGTCGTTATCATTAATCAGTTGCTGCCAATCCTTGTCGGCATTCAATGCTATCGGCATTAATAAGGGCTGCGCAATTAACCCTGTGGCTAATCTAGCCAAGATCTGTTGCTGCAACCACTGCTGCCTAACTATATCTATGCTGAGCAGTTGCAGGTGCGTGCCTACCGTCATCACCCAGTATTTATTATCAAGCACTGGCGGCATGGTCACACTAACATTGGCAGCGCTCCCAGCCATTGGGGTTTGCAGTAACTGGCCATAACTACGCGCCGCGCCTTTAGAGACTGGCGCAGAGCCATAATGGCGACTTTCTGCAACTCGGCCAGAATAACTGGCGCCCGAGCCAGCAGATGGACTTGAGTAACTTGACTGACTTCCTTGGCTGGATGAGTAAGTGCCAGTCAGCGGCGCACCATATGATGATGATGAGTCATCAATGCAACTATCATCTTTAGTATCTGAGCTAGCATCTAAACTAGCGTCTGCGCCTGCGGCATCATAGCCGCCGCCCCTAGGGCTTGTGTGTTCAAATACATTGACCAATGTTGAAGCATTATCAAGCGGTAACTTTTGCTCAGCAAATTGCGATAATGCCGACGTCAGCGCTTGCAAGATAAAATCATGCACATAACGCGCTTGATGAAACCGTACTTCATGTTTAGCTGGGTGCACATTGACATCGACCTGCTGCGGCTCGATGCTGAGCATCAACACAAAGCCAGGCAACACAGCATCCACATAACTTGCAAATGCTTGCTTAATAGCATGATTGACTAATCGATCGCGTACTAAGCGGCCATTGACATAAAAATAATGCAAATCCGGGTCAACCAATGCAATGGCTGGTGATTGCACGTAACCGGCTAATGTCATGCCATCATGCTGGCAATTAATGCCTATGGCTGATTCTGCAAAGGCTTTACCACCTATCTGGCTTAGTCTTTGTATATATTGGCTATCTGTCATAGCTGGGCGCAATTGCCGCACCGGCTTACCGTTATGACTCAGCACAAAATGAATATCAGGACGGGCTAGAGCAATTCTTTTGAGCCACTCATCAATATGAGTGAATTCAGTTTTATCGCTTTTCAAAAAGCGGCGGCGTGCAGGCGTATTAAAGAAGATATCTTTCACTTCAATGGTAGTGCCATTAGGGTGCGCTGCCGGTATCACTCTAACCGCCATTTCAGAGCCTTCGGCATAAGCCTGCCAAGCTTCGCTCTGTTCCGCCGTTTTTGAGGTTAAGGTCAGACGCGATACCGAGCTAATACTCGCCAGAGCCTCACCACGAAAACCAAAACTCATGATGGCTTCTAAGTCATCCAAACTGCTGACTTTAGAGGTGGCGTGGCGCGCCAATGCTAAGGCTAACTGATCTTTAGCTATGCCAGCGCCATTATCACGGATCTTAATGAGCTTACTGCCGCCCTTTTCAATCTCAATTTCAATTTTAGTTGCGCCGGCATCAAGGCAATTTTCCACTAACTCTTTAACCACCGATGCGGGGCGCTCAACCACCTCACCTGCCGCTATTTGGTTAGCCAGTTGTGGTGGCAATATTTGAATACTGCTCATGTTATGCCTTAGGAATTTTGAGTTGCTGCCCTAACCTAACCGTATCAGAGCTTAAGTTATTGGCCGCCTTAATTTGGGCAATCGATACTTGATAGCGCGACGCTATCACCGACAGAGATTCGCCTTTACTCACCTTATGTTTTATTACCCCGCTGCGGCTAATCTGCTGCTTAGCCGCACCTTTATTGGCAAATAAACTGCCATCGGGTGGATTGGCTTCAAAATATCGGACTAACCCGGTGTGCAAGGCTTTAGCTAAGCGCTCTTGGTGCTTGGTATTAACTAGATTGCGCTCTTCACTGGGATTAGAAATAAAGCCAGTTTCCACTAGGATTGACGGAATATCTGGTGATTTCAACACGGCAAAGCTCGCCGCTTCCGGCTTACTCTTATGTAAATGAGTCACCTTACCTAAATCCCGCAATAAATTGTCAGCAATCGAGTGACTCACTGCCATCGACTTATCCATCGACATATCCAGCAGTGTCATGGTCAGGTATTGTTCACTGTCCGTGCTTTGAATAATTTCGCCGGCGCCACCCAATAATTCTGAGTGTTTTTCTTTCTGCTCGAGCCAGCGACCAATTTCACTGTTAGCGCGGCGACGCGATAACACCCAAATGGATGCCCCCTTAGGGTTAGGTGATGTAAAGGCATCGGCATGAATTGAAATTAAAATATCGGCTTTATGATCGCGCGCTATGGATGAGCGCTTATCAAGATTCACGAAGTAATCGCCGCTGCGAGTCATCACAGCTTTCATACCTGGGGTGTTATTGACATGCTGCGCCACGCGTTTAGCGATTTGTAGCACTACCTTTTTTTCATACACGCCACTTGGACCAATGGAGCCAGGGTCATCACCGCCGTGACCGGCGTCAATCGCTACTATGATGTCTCTGAGAGCTTGCGGCTTACTTTTCACCACAGGCTTAGCAGCCTCTTGAATCTCATTAAGATCAAGCACTAAACGATTACCGTAAGGCGCCGTCGGGGATAAAGCGTAAACATTAGCCTTAACCGGACGTTTAAGGTCAATCACCACTCGTAAAACCCCTTTACTTGGCGCTTTACTTAGGCGAATGCCTTTGACTAACTTACTGTTATTGTCAATCTTATCGAACTTAACTTTGGAACTGGTTTGCTTTAAGTCGATAACTAAGCGCTCAGGGTTACTTAACGTAAAAAAGTTGTAATCAGGACGCGTTGAGAGATCGTATACCACTCGCGTCGATTCTGGCGCAGCCCAAATCCTGACCCCTTGCAAATTATTTGCAAACGCCGTTGAGCTCCAACATAGCAATGTCAGAAGGATGAGATAGGGATAACCCTTAAAGTATGTAATTGGCATTGTTTTTATAATTATTCTTATAATTTTTCTAACAGACTCTTACCTAACT
This sequence comes from Shewanella sp. SNU WT4, assembly GCF_006494715.1. Taxonomy (NCBI): domain Bacteria; kingdom Pseudomonadati; phylum Pseudomonadota; class Gammaproteobacteria; order Alteromonadales; family Shewanellaceae; genus Shewanella; species Shewanella sp. SNU WT4. The sequence continues at coordinate 1,032,717 of NZ_CP041151.1, read as the reverse complement.
CACTGCCAGCATTAATCGTTAACAACCGACTATCGCCGTCATAAGCGAGATGTAAATGTAAATCGGCATCAGGTAATAAGCCTGCTCCCTGCTCTGGCCATTCCACTATACATAAGCTGCGATCGCTAAAATAGTCACGAATGCCCATATACTCTAATTCTTCAGGATCCGCTAAACGATAAAGATCAAAATGATAAACATCGATATCAGCGAGTTCATAAGGCTCAACTAAGGTATAAGTCGGGCTTTTAACCGCACCTTTGTGACCTAAGCTTTGAATAATTCCGCGGCTTAAGGTGGTTTTGCCAGCCCCTAAATCGCCAGTCAGATACAGGGTTAAAGGCGGTGTTAACAAAGCCGCCATTTTTTGACCAAAAGCAACAGTCTCAGTGTCATCGTTCAGAAAAATAGTCTTGGGATCCATGATTAAATTCATTCTCTTCATTTTCAAACTAACAATATAAGACACGCCCAGCACTCAAAATAGCCTAAATTACCACTACCATTAAATCATCAATAAACCAATGAGGATAATCAACCGCGCTGCCGATAAGAAAACGAGAGATTATATCAGAGATAACAGCGCAAAATTAACACCAATAATGAAACTGCTTACCAGTTAAGCAGGTATCGGCTTGCAAATGCTCAAGAGAACAGCATTTAGTCTTAAGCCTTAGGATTGTTTATCTTGCTTAAACCAGAGTTAAGCAAGCAACTTAGAGCAAGTTTTTTAGCTGACTGCTACAAGTCATCAAAGCGAGCAGCACTATGAATTAACCTTTGCTGCTTGATTTCGGCACTATTGACCAAGGTTTTTAAGGCTAACTGAATTTTATGATTGAGTGAATTGGCCGCTAAGTTATCCAATGTGGCTATGACTTCTGAATCCAATTGCAAATGTAAATCGATAACCTGATCGGTTGTCATATTGGCGGGTAGATAGATATTGGCGTAGCTACTGGTTAACCCAACGACAGAAGCATTTTCATACCAAGTATCCAGCATAGCTTTAGTGCTAGTTTCAATATATGTTGCCAATACTTGGGATTGTACTAGTTCTTGTTGCTGAAGATAATTAAGCAGTAATTTCGCCCGAGTATCATCAGCATAATGATAGAGGCGCAGATAGAGTTTATGCATTTCTAAATAAGTTTCGACCACATGCTCTAGCATATCGCGTAATTGCTGAATTCGCATATCAACTCCTCAAGCACTTATCTCACTATGAATAAATGGAGAAATCAGTGTAGGGGCTAACTGCTTAAAAACGAACCAGAGCCGAATTAAAGCTGTAGTTGTTAGTCAATTATTTGAATGCGGTCACAAATTGTTCTGAGGCAGACGCTTAACTATTGGTTTTTAGAAAAATAGGATTTAGATAACTCACCATAAGATGGATGAGAACTGCACTATGTTAGTGGTAACGTTTAGCTATATTAATGCACAGAATATATTGCAAATTATTTTAAGAAATTTGAATTAAATCGATGAGTTAATACTGAAGATTGCAAGAGCGAATTAGGGGAGAATAATTTAGGAGGAGTTATTTGGAGCGGCATATCGGGTTCGAACCGATGACCTATACCTTGGCAAGGTATCGCTCTACCAACTGAGCTAATGCCGCATCTTGTTTTGCTTTACATCTTTAAACTTGGAGCGGCCCTGTCTTTTTACAAAGAGTGGTTCGAACCGATGACCTATATCTTAGTAAGGTTTCGCTCTACTCACTGACTGCTACCGAATTTTTTAATTTCTAAACTTGGAGCGGCATATCGGGTTCGAACCGATGACCTATACCTTGGCAAGGTATCGCTCTACCAACTGAGCTAATGCCGCATCTTGTTTTGCTTTACATCTTTAAACTTGGAGCGGCCCTGTCTTTTTACAAAGAGTGGTTCGAACCGATGACCTATACCTTAGTAAGGTTTCGCTCTACTCACTGACTGCTACCGAATTTTTTAACTTCTAAACTTGGAGCGGCATATCGGGTTCGAACCGATGACCTATACCTTGGCAAGGTATCGCTCTACCAACTGAGCTAATGCCGCATCTTGTTTTGCTTTACATCTTTTAACTTTTAAACTTGGAGCGGCCCTGTCTTTTTACAAAGAGTGATTCGAACCGATGACCTATACCTTGGTAAGGTTTCGCTCTACTCACTGAACTGCTACCGAATTTTTTAACTTCTAAACTTGGAGCGGCATATCGGGTTCGAACCGATGACCTATACCTTGGCAAGGTATCGCTCTACCAACTGAGCTAATGCCGCATCTTGTTTACTTTACAACTTCAAACTTGGAGCGGCCCTATCTTTTTACAAAGAGTGGTTCGAATCGATGACCTATACCTTGGTAAGGTTTCGCTCTACTCACTGAACTGCTACCGAATTTTTTAACTTTCAAACTTGGAGCGGCATATCGGGTTCGAACCGATGACCTATACCTTGGCAAGGTATCGCTCTACCAACTGAGCTAATGCCGCATCTTGTTTGCTTCACAGAACCCCATTTAATACTCTGAATATTTCAGATTAAAATTTGGAGCGGCATATCGGGTTCGAACCGATGACCTATACCTTGGCAAGGTATCGCTCTACCAACTGAGCTAATGCCGCTTATCTGTGCCACTTAAGGTGTTTCGCTAAATTTGAAGCCACCCCAGAAGTGAGGCAGCATTATATGAAAATTTCAGACCCCTGCAAGCCCTATATTGCAAAAAACTGTTCGTTTGCTCAAATTTTAAATGCTGTTGCTCGATAAAACTGCAATTCGGCAATAGATTCTTGAATATCCATGAGTGCTTGGTGGGTATTTTGCTTTTTGAACTGACTCATCAGCTCAGGTTGCCAGCGACGAACTAACTCTTTAACTGTGCTGACATCTAAATTGCGGTAATGAAAGTAATCTTCCAACTCACGCATGTAGCGGTTTAAAAAGCGGCGATCTTGGCCAACGCTGTTACCACAAAGTGGAGATACACCTTTTGGCACATATTGTGAGATGAACGCTATGGTTTCATCGATTGCTTGCTGCTCAGTAACAGTACTCGCTTTAACCCGAGTAATTAATCCAGAAGCACCATGGTGCTCTTGGTTCCAATCATCCATCAAACCTAAGACTTCATCAGACTGATGAATCGCCAGCACAGGCCCTTGAGCCAAAATATTTAATTGCGCGTCTGTCACTATGGTAGCGATTTCAAGGATACGATCAGTTTCAGGCTCAAGCCCTGTCATTTCCAGATCGATCCAAATTAGGTTGTTTTCATTTGCCGCCATACTCTGCCTTACTTCTTCCATTTGCCGCTAAACCAGGCTTTTTTATTCAAGACCGTGTATCATACTGCTTTTTATTGAACACGACATTACCTTAATGGCGAAGAGATACTTGTGACTAAAAAGAAACCATTAAATCATGGGCAGTTACGCAGAATGCGTGCAAACCATGAAAAAAGGCTTAACCGCGGTCATTCGCAAAACGATGCTCCTGAGTTACAGGATAGTTCACTTGGTCAAGAACAGCCTGCTATCGTCATCTCTCGATTTGGCCAACACGCTGATATTGAAACCGCAAGCGGACAAGTGGTGCGCTGCAACATACGTCGCAACATAGGCTCGTTAGTCTGTGGCGATAAAGTGCTAGTGCGTTTAGCCAGTGATACTAACCTTGATGAACCTACGACTGTTCGCGCTGGCATTGGCGGCGTGGTGGAAGCTGTGCACCCGCGTCACTCACTCTTGAGTCGCCCCGATCTTTACGATGGCGTAAAAATTATTGCTGCCAACATCGACCAGATCTTGATTGTGTCATCAGTATTACCCAGCTTTAGTACGCAGATTATCGACCGCTATTTAGTGGCCGCAGAAGATACTGGTATTCAGCCAGTCATAGTACTGAATAAAATCGACTTACTCGATGATGCGTTAAAGCCTGAAATTGACGCGGCGCTAGCTGTCTATGAAAAAATTGGCTATCAAGTGTTTAAAGTTAGTAGTCACGAACAAACCGGTATCGATGAGTTGCAAGCCTTACTAAAAGATAAGGTCAGCGTATTTGCTGGACAATCTGGTGTGGGTAAATCATCCCTGATTAATGCACTATTACCCGATGTGGACTTAATCATAGGTGATGTGTCTGAAAACTCAGGTCTTGGGCAACACACTACTACCACAGCTAAATTATTACATTTCCCAGCGGGTGGTGATTTAATTGACTCTCCAGGCGTGCGGGAATTTGCCTTATGGCATTTACCCCCTGAGCGTGTGGGTTGGTGTTTTATTGAATTTAGAGAATACCTAGGCGGCTGTAAATTCCGTGATTGCAAACATGGCAGCGATCCAGGTTGTGCCCTGCGCACCGCCGTTGAAGATGGCCACATAGCCAATGAACGCTTTGCCAACTATCACAAAATTATTGCGAGTCTTGATGAGCAAAGACACGCACGTCATTTCCGACATAGTGTTGACGACTTGTAAGCACTTATATACATTCTCGCCGTGACATTTTTTGTCACGGTGCCCAAGGTTTATTTGGGCCAAGTACGAATTAAAGGAATTTAGCTGTGGATAAAGTAAAAATTGCGTTGCAGTACCTGCTACCTAAGCATCTAGTGTCGCGCCTAGCGGGTAAGTTTGCCGCAGCACAAGCGGGCAGCATCACAACGGCGGCGATCAGCTGGTTTATTAAGCAATACAAAATCGATATGAGTGAAGCAGAGCGCGAGGCACCAGAAGCCTACAGCACTTTTAATGACTTCTTTACTCGTGCATTAAAGCCAGGGCTGCGCCCAATAGATAGCAATGCCAAGGTATTAGTGCATCCAGTCGATGGTACTGTTAGCCAGTTTGGTGAAATTAACGATGGCCGAATTTTTCAAGCCAAAGGCCATGATTACACTTCGCTTGCATTATTAGGTAATAACGCCAAAGACGCGCATCGTTTTAAAGGTGGCGACTTTGCCACTATTTATCTGGCGCCAAGTGATTATCACCGGATTCACATGCCAATTACTGGTACCTTGTCAAAAATGACCTTTGTGCCAGGTGACTTATTTTCAGTTAATCCATTAACGGCTCAAAACGTACCGGGTTTATTTGCTCGCAATGAACGTGTAGTGGCCATTTTTGAAACTGAGCATGGCCCATTGGCCATGGTGTTAGTTGGCGCAACTATTGTTGCCAGTATCGAAACCGTATGGGCTGGCACTATTACGCCGCCAGGCGGCAAAGAAATCGTGAGCTGGGATTACCCAACCACAGGTCCTGATGCCATTACTTTGCAAAAAGGTGATGAAATGGGTCGGTTCAAGCTTGGCAGTACTGTTGTTATGCTGTTTGCTGATGACATGCTGGATGACTTTGCTGATGGCATTAAGCCTGGCGCAGTCACCCGCTTAGGCCGCCCGCTGGCTCACCTAGAGTAATGCCGAAGCAGCAACATGCGCTGATTGAGCTACATATTGCCGTACTGCTATTTGGTGGTACGGCATTATTTTCTAAGCTCATCCCTTTAACAGCGCTTGATATTACTTGGCTTAGATGCGTGATTGCGGCGACCGCCTTAGCCATTTTTGTAAAATGCACCCAAGCATCACTGCGTTTACGATCCCCCAAAGATTATCTCATTGCCCTGATATTAGGCGTGTTAGTTAGCCTGCATTGGGTAACATACTTTGCCGCATTACAACTCTCAACCGTAGCTATCGGTATGATTGCCTTTTTTAGTTATCCCGTGATGACAGTGCTCATTGAGCCGTTACTGCATAAGCAGCGCCCAGCACTTAAAGATATTGCCAGTGGCATGGTTGTGCTTGTGGGGATTTTCTTACTTATTCCGCAATTTTCATTAGGCAATGACACCACTTTAGGTGTGTTAGTCGGTATATTATCGGCCGCCTTATTTACCGCTCGAAATCTCACCCTTAAGCGCTATTTCAGTCAGTACAATGGCGCCCATGCCGTGTTTTTTCAAACCTTAGTGGCAGTAGCCATTTTAATGCCCGCCAGCGATTTAGCATTAACAGAGGTAAGTTCAAGCACTTGGCTATATTTGTTATTGCTAGGCCTAATGTTTACCGCCGCTCCCCATGCGTTATTCACCTCAGCATTAAGGCAACTTAAAGCGAAAACCGTGGGCTTAGTGGCTTGCCTGCAACCTTTATATGGCACGCTACTAGCGTGGTGGTTACTTTCTGAACCCATTAACTGGCAAACCGCGGTAGGCGGAACCTTAGTGGTAGTCACAGCCCTCTATGAAACCGCGCAAAACCATAACTCACAAGTACAGAAAAAAAAGTAAGAATAGATGTTATTCCACCAATAACTTAGCTAAGATCAGCACTTTCCTAGCTGTTATTATGTCTGTCATGTTTCGTGTATTTTTGCTCGTATTATCTCTAATTAGTGCCTCTGCTTTTGCGAACTCCCCATTAGCATTAGACAAGCGCATGGGCATGAACTCGAATCAGGCTCAGACCTTGACTCTTGATCAGCAAATAGATCAATTAACTGTTAGCATAGTGAGCTTAGAGACGAGTCAACAGTCCTACGAGCAAGGGTTACGTGACAGTGAAATTCGCCGCCATAACCTAAATGCTAGGCTCAAAGCCGCGCGCACAGAACTTAGCATTAATCCCAAACAAGATTTAGGCCAGCAAGCCTCTATGGCTTATCTGCAATTATCTGAACTCAAAGAAACTGAGGCCAGCCTTGGTAAACAGATAAATGATGATATTCAGCGGCAAAAACAATTACCCCAAGCCTTAAAAGATGCCCGCGACGCACTGGCGCTACAGCAAAAAAATGTGAGTGCCCCCGCGGATACCCCAACCGGCCAACTGCAACGCACCCAACTAGACTTGTATCAACAGCATTTATTGACGCTGCAAGCCGAATTAAATTCAAGCCCCACCCGCATTGAACTCGCGCAGTTGCAACTGCAGTTAGTACGAGCGCAATTACTGCAACAAGAAAAACTGATTGAAGCGTTAAATCGCGCCTTAAGTGACGAACGCAGCCAAAACACTGAAAATACCTTACTGGATAATTTATCAACCAATGTCACCTTGATTGATGAAATGTCACTAAGCCTTAGCAACACCAACATTAGTTTGGGCGATGAACTGCAAAGCGTGACTAAACAAACCAACCAGGTAGTGCGCGAGCAGGAAGACGCTGAAAATCAGTACCAACAGCAAGCTAAACAGCTCACCAATATTCAGCAGCAAATTAGCTGGCTACAAGGTAACTCAGCCTTTGGTGAGCGTTTCTTGCAGATGCTGCAAAACCTGCCTAAACCACCAGATACTGAAGCGCTGCTGATTAAAATTGCCGATACGCGCTTAAGTCGCTATCACGTGGAGCAGCAACTCAGTCAAAATGAACAGCTGTTATTAAGTGATTCTGAGCTCAGCGAGTCGCAGCAAAAACTGCTAGATTCGCAGCAAGTGTTACTCAAAAAGCTAATGGAATCTTATGAGATTTATCTCGGTGAGTTGGCCAAGCTCAAATTTAGTTATGAGCAATTATCTCAGCAGCATCAAGAGTTAAAAAATACCCTCAATGAGCAGTTATTCTGGGTACCCAATGCAGCGCAAATCAATAAGCCGTGGTTTATCGATTTGCAGCGCAGTATCGTGTGGATGTTTGACCAAGCGCCATGGCAGCAAGTCAGCTCAAGTTTTAGCCATCAAACCAATCTGTGGTCGTGGTGGATAATTCTTTTGACCTTGTGTGTGGTGATCCAAGATCTCATGGCCAAACCCTATCACAAGGTAGTGACTCACTATAGCCGTAACGTCGGCAAGGTGACCCAAGACAAATTCAGTAACAGCTTAAAATCATTATTAGTGAGCTTAGGTTACGCTATGCTGCGGCCCATCCCTGTGATAGTCGCTGGCGCTATTGCACTGGATTCCGACCACAACTTTACCCAAGCCATTGGCATGGCGACCATGGCAATTGGCGGCTTATACCTATTACAGCGAGTAATCGACTTATTGTGCGCCGAAACCTCGCTTATTTCTGGGCACTTTAATAGTCCGCGCGCAAGCGTTGTGCTCATGCAGGCTAAGTTTGACCGTTTTGTCATCATGGTACTGCCACTAGTAGGCATCATGGGATTTACGGAAATCTTAGATGCCTCACTCATTCGCAACAGTTTAGGCCGCGGCGCCTTTATCTTATTCTGTGTTTTATTGTTTTTGCTGTATCGCGATTTGGTCGGGATCTTCAACCAGATTAGAGACAACGCCGATAAAGACGGTAAGAATAAGCGCTTAATACATAAGACCTTATCCTATGTATTAGTGTCAGTGCCCTTGCTCAGTGCGGCTCTGGCCTTTATGGGCTTTTACTACACAGCGTTTCAGTTATTACTGCAACTGCAGTTATCGCTAGTGCTTGGTCTTGCGGTGTTATTGTCGTATCAGCTGATTAAACGTTGGATGCTGATTGAAAGACGGCGCATTGCCTTTGATCGCGCTAAAGCCAAACGTGCTGAGCGCTTAGCCCAGCGGGAAAAAGGTGAAGCCCATGCTAATGATGGCCTTGAAACCTATGAAGAGCCGATTGTCGATTTAGAAACTATTTCTAGCCAATCCTTAGGCCTAGTGCGCTCCTTATTACTGTTAGGCTTCCTAGCCAGTATTATTGGCCTGTGGACCCAAACCCACATGGCGTTATTTTCCTTCTTAGATGGCATTACGTTGTGGAGTAGCACCACCAGCATTAATGGTATTGAGCAGGAAATTCCGATTACGCTCAAATCCTTACTCTTAGGGCTAACGATAGTCGGCTTCTCGATGATGATAGCTACTAACCTCCCCGGCCTATTAGAGCTGATGATCTTGCAACGGCTTGATTTATCACCTGGTACTGGCTTTGCTATTACTACGGTCAGCCGCTATTTAGTGGTCTTCTTTGGTACCTTAATTGGCTTTTCAACCTTAGGGATGGAATGGTCAAAACTGCAGTGGTTGATTGCCGCGCTCTCGGTAGGTTTAGGTTTTGGTTTACAAGAGATTTTCGCAAACTTTATTTCAGGTCTTATCATTTTATTTGAAAAACCGGTACGTATTGGCGATACCGTTACTATTCGCGATCTCACTGGTACTGTCAGTAAGATTCAAATCCGCGCGACGACTATTATTGACTGGGACAGAAAAGAAATTATCGTGCCAAATAAGGCCTTTATTACTGAGCAGTTAATTAACTGGTCGCTGTCTGATCCTATTACTCGCGTCATTATTAATGTTGCCGTGGCAAGGGATTCAGACCCATCGAAAGTAGAAGCGGCGCTCTATCAAGCGGTGCAAGATTGCCAACTTGCCTTGCTAGTTCCTGAGCCAGAAATTTGGTTCGCAGGCTTTGGCCAGCACACTCAAGATTATGAAGTGCGCGCCTACGCTAAAGACATGAATTCACGTTGGCCGCTGCGCCATGATTTACATAAACGGATTAGCCAGAAGCTTAAAGAAAATGATCTACAATTGGCCTATCCGCAGCTGGAAATCCATATATCTCAGCCGCAGCGGGATACTAATCCCATCATACGATAGGACATCATAATGCTAATTTTTGCTCACCGCGGCGCCAGTGGTTACGCGCCCGAAAATACTATTAAAGCGATGACACTCGCCATTGAGTTAGGCGCTACTGCGGTTGAACTCGATATTCATGCGGTGGAAGGCAAATTGATGGTGTATCACGATCGGCGCCTAGAAACTAAAACCTCAGGCCAAGGTATTATTGATGAGCAAACCCTCGCTTATCTTGCCGAGCAAAAACTAGCAGGCGAAGCCATTCCAAGCTTATGGCAATTAATGCAAAGCTTACCCACTAGCATGGTTGTGAATATTGAGCTCAAAGGTCGCAGCGTACTTGAGCCCTTTTTAGCCCTGTATCCCAGGTTAATCTCTGAACTTGGATTTGCGCCAGATAAGCTACTGATTTCATCATTTAATCATCAGTATTTACTTACCTGTCGTAAGCTCTGGCCAGATGCGCGTATTGCGCCCTTGATTGAAGGCGTGCCGCTAGATTTATGCCAATGCGCCACCACGCTAAATGCGCAATCAATTCACTTAGATATCAATTTTATGACAGATGAAATGTTAGCGGATGCTAAGCAGCGCGGCATTGATGTTTTTGTTTATACTGTAGATTATCCAGAAGATATCTTGTTGCTGCAGCGCAAAGGGGTAGCAGGTATTTTTAGTAATTATCCTGATAAGGCCGCCGCCGTATTAACTAAGGCATCGGCTAATCAATAAACTGATAAGGATGTTATGGCGCATTTACTGTTATTGCTGACCAAAGATAATAACTGCTACCGCCAACTATTAGCGCAGCAACAATTACCAGGATTAGTCATTGCCAGTGATGATCCGCAGTTCATTAGTAAAGCTGATATTTGGCTGGCAGAACCCGCTTTAGCCAAGCCTCTGTTGCCCCTGTCCCCAGCGCTGACTTGGATGCAAAGCACCTTTGCTGGGGTTGATTTACTGATGGCCCCAAGGCTTAAACAGGACTATTTACTCACCAATGTGCGCGGCATCTTTGGCCCCTTGATGAGTGAATATCTGTTTGCTCATCTACTCACTCATATTCGCCAGTTACCAAGGTATCGCACCCAGCAAACTGCAGGGCTATGGCAAGCTTTGCCTCATGCCAGCCTTATGGGTAAACATATGCTGATTTTAGGTACTGGCAGCATAGGTAAGCATTTAGCCTTAACTGCGCGCCATTTTGGCATGCAAGTCACTGGCGTTAATCGCAGCGGCGAGCAACACCCAGAGTTTGACCAATGTTATTCCCTAAGTGATTTGTCCCGCGTGATCGCGACTTGCGACATCTTAGTGAGCGTATTACCAAGCACAACAGACACTAAATTACTGCTTAATGCTGAGCGCCTTAGCTTACTAAAAAGTGATGCCATCATAGCTAACCTTGGTCGAGGCGACTCGCTTGATGAAACCGCCCTTTACCAACAACTGCTAACTAAGCCGCAGCAACTGGCGATTTTAGATGTGTTTCAACATGAACCTCTTGAGCAGCAACACCCGCTATGGCGCTGCCCGAATGCCATCATCACCCCACATATTTCAGCCCCTAGCGTACCAGATCAAGTAGTGGCTATTTTTGCTGACAACTACCGTAAGTTTATTCAGCAGCAACCGCTTAACCATAAGGTCGATTTCAAGCGCGGCTATTAAGTTAGCCACTAGGCAAGCTTGCTATTAACCACCATCATTTATTACATTATGGGCCGCCAAGCGCGTGTTTCAATAATCCAGCAAGCGCCTAAAACTTACTGCGTTCTAATAAAACTAAAAAGCATCCTTACGGATGCTTTTTATTGTTAAGGCTTACTTCGAAGTTGAATTCGGGGTTAAGCCTTACCCCTGTTTCATTACTCTGTCTAAGAATTGCTTCACTAACATCTGCTGAGCATTAATTTTTTGCAGTACTTGCTCATTAAGCCCAACCATATCCTCGCCTAATGCATTGTTGCTATTTGATAATTGCGACGCATTGACTATGTTGCGATTTACTTCATTAGACACACTCGATTGCTCTTCAACAGCGCTTGCTATGTGATGGGTCATATCGGTAATAGATGCTACAGCTTCACTGATAGTTCTCAGGGCAACACCCGCCTCATCGGCTTGTTTAACGCAAGACTGCGCAGCATCGACCCCTTGGTACATGCTTGTCACCGCCCGCGCGGTTCCTTGTTGCAATAAATTAATAATACTTTGAATTTCAGTCGTCGATTCATGGGTTCGTTTAGCCAGCGCTCGAACTTCATCAGCCACCACAGCAAAGCCGCGGCCTTGTTCGCCCGCTCTCGCCGCTTCAATAGCCGCGTTTAATGCCAATAAGTTAGTTTGCTCAGCAATACTTTGAATCACATCCAGTACAGTCCCTATGCCTTTGCTGTGATTTTCAAGCTCAGCTATGGCTGCAGAAGTATCTTTAAGTTGGCTTGCCATAGACTCAATCGACTTAATAGTTTTATCAACAATAACATCGCCATTTTTCGCTTCAGCCGAGGCCTTTTGCGACGCATTAGCAGCGTCTGTACAATTGGCAGACATGTCATTTAAGGTCGCTGTCATTTCTTGCATTGCCGTGGCCACTTGATCCATCTCGCCTTGCAGTGAATGTCCGTTACCTTGCACATCTTCACCTTTAGCGGCCGATATCCGCGCATCGGCGCTTGCTTGCTCACAAGAATCTAATGCTCGCCCTAACAGCGCCTTTAATTCTGAAGACTGCATTTGCATGGCAAGTTCAACCACAGCCACATCATCATTACGGCCTACGTATAAATAGGTCATAAGTGGGCTGTCATAAATGGTTTTGGCTTTAGCCACTAACTGGCGAAAATGCCCCAAAGCCGCGTAACCACCGCCAAAAATTAATAACGCTGACAAGGCCCACAAACCTAAGCCCATAGCGCCACTCATCCACGCCAGATACAGCATAGGTAACATGCCAAGACCAGCAAACAAGGCCAACTTGGTCGCTGTCGCCATACCGCCTCGTAGCGCAGAAACCTTGCCTTTGGCATTTAATTCTTTATAAGCAGCTTCTGCGCGATCAATTTGCGCTTGTTGCGGTTTAACCCGTATTGATTGAAATTCAACGATTCTACCATGTTCAGAAATGGGAGTAACAAAGGCATCTACCCAATAATGATCGCCATTAGCGCAACGGTTTTTAACTAATCCTTTCCAAGGTTGGCCTTTTTGAATTTTGCCCCACATGTCAGCGAATGCTGCTGGCGGCATATCAGGATGGCGCACCATATTGTGATGCTGACCTTGCATTTCACTTAATTTGTAACCCGCAATTTGACAAAACTTTTCGTTGGCATACTTGATACGACTTTGATCATCGGTAGTTGATAGTAAAATCCAATCCGCAGGATAATCATTGTTACGTTGGGTGACGGGCATATTCTTGCGCATAATGGGCTCCAATCCTTGTTATCACTGACACTTATCCAAAGTGACCTGCAGTTCTATTTCCTGAGCTTATATAAGGTGATTCCTAACACCTAGTACAACGACTGCATGACGTTTTAAAGCTCGCAATATTGAATTAAGCCTAGACTAGGCATAATCCAATTACCAAATTGATTTCAAACAATAAGCCCATTTTGGCAAACTTTTTTAAAATTAATGGATGTGATAATCATTCTCAACTAGAATGTGGGGGTAAATTAGCCGGAGTTTCTATGTTTATTTGTCTTTGTAATGGCATCACTGATAGCCAGATTAAACGCGCTGTAGCCGCTGGCGACACTAGCCTTAACGATGTGCGCAATCGTCTTGGGGTTGGCGACCAATGTGGTAAATGCATCAGCATGGCAACCGATATAATACAAGCGCAATTACTCAGCATAGCGACCGATGCCGTTGCGGTTAAAGACACGGATTCAGCAACTACAACTATCAATACTGGTATGAATGATGACAGCCAGGTTCAAGGGCATTGCGTGGCCAAGCCCGATAATTTTTATCAAGTTGCTTAAATTCTTTAGCGTCAGCCTAACGCTTACGTCTGCGGCTTAGCCCTGTGACTCAGCACTGTGACTTAGACCTGCTACTTAGCACTGATGCTTAAGGTCAATACTTAACACTGCCGCTTAAACCGTATCGATATAAAAAAACCGACTAACTGTCGGTTTTTTTTTATGATTAAAGACTTATGCTATCGTCACCTAAAGTGACTTGGTCAACGCGTTGTAAACCGCGCGGTAATTTATTACCACGCCGTCCGCGCTCACCGCGATAATGCTCAAGATCACTCGGCTTTAAGGTCAGCTTGCGTTTACCTGCCCATAACGTCACAGGCATGTCAGCAGGCACCAGCAATAAATGCATCAACCACTCTTCACGCTCTTTGGCGCGCTCAGTTGGAATACCTATGATTTTATTGCCCTTACCCTTGGTTAGTTTAGGCAGCGCATCGAGTGCAAATAACAGCATTCGACCTTCATTGGATATTGCCAAAATCGATGGTGATAGCGTCTTATCCACTTTTTGCGGCGTTAATACCTTAGCGTTTGTCGGTAAGCTCAGCAGGGCTTTACCAGCCTTATTGCGCGACACCATATCGCTATAGCTACAAATAAAGCCATAACCAGCATCACTTGCCAATAAGAACTCTTGGCTTTCATCCGCCAGCACCACATGGGCTATGGTTTCGCCAGTCGCTATATTAAAGCGCGTAGTAATAGGCTCGCCCTGACTTCTAGCCGATGGCAGGGTATGAGTTTCAGTAGCAAAGGCGCGGCCACTGGTATCAATAAATACGCTCGGCTGATTACTGCGACCAATGGAACTACATAAATACTCATCACCAGCCTTATACGACAAACTGGTAGGGTCAATATCGTGCCCTTTAGCGCAGCGCACCCAGCCCTTGTCTGAAATCACCACAGTCACAGCTTCTGTTGGCAGTAATTCTTGCTCGGTCAGCGCTTTAGATTCGGTTCTTTCTTTCAGTGGTGAGCGGCGATCATCACCATAAGTGGCGCTATCTTGCTGTAACTCTTTTTTAATTAAGGTTTTTAAACGGCGCTCTGAACCTAACAGTAATTCTAACTTGTCACGTTCAGCGGCTAAATCATCTTGCTCGGCGCGAATTTTAACTTCTTCTAACTTAGCTAAATGGCGTAACTTTAATTCTAAAATCGCTTCGGCTTGCTTATCGGTTAAGCTAAAACGCGCCATCAACTCAGCTTTAGGTTGCTCATTGAAACGAATAATCTCAATCACTTCATCAATGTTGAGAAACGCCACCATCAAGGCTTCAAGAATATGCTGGCGCGCTAAGACTTTATCTAATCGATAAGATAAACGCCGCTTGACCGTCAGAGTTCGAAACTCTAACCACTCACTCAGCATTTGCTTTAAGCCTTTAACTTGCGGACGGCCATCAAGCCCCAGCACGTTCAGGTTAATGCGAAAGCTTTTTTCTAAATCCGTGGTCGCAAATAAATGCGCCATTAGTTGCTCAAAATCAACACGGTTTGAGCGTGGCACTATGATAAGACGCACGGGATTTTCATGATCGGATTCATCACGTAAATCGCTGACCATAGGCAACTTTTTAGCCTGCATCTGCGCGGCAATTTGCTCAAGGATTTTGCCACTACCGGTTTGATGCGGCAGTGCCGTAATCACTATTTCGCCTTGCTCGACACTATAAACAGCGCGCATTTTAATGGAGCCGCGGCCAGTCTCATAAATCTTGGCAATATCGGCTCTTGGAGTAATGATTTCTGCTGCCGTTGGGTAATCAGGGCCAGGCACTAACTCCATCAATCTTGATAAGGGTGTTTGCGGATCATCTAACAATTCAATACAGGCAGAGGCCACTTCACGAGCATTGTGCGGCGGAACATCGGTAGCCATACCCACAGCAATACCAGTAATGCCGTTGAGTAAAATATGCGGCAAGCGCGCAGGCAAGACTTTAGGCTCCTTCATGGTGCCATCAAAGTTTGCGCCCCAATCCACAGTGCCTTGGCCTAGTTCAGATAACAAGACTTCTGAAAAGCGCGACAGTCTAGCTTCGGTATAACGCATAGCCGCGAATGACTTAGGATCGTCTGGCGCACCCCAGTTACCTTGACCATCGACTAACGGATAACGATATGAGAATGGCTGAGCCATTAATACCATGGCTTCATAACAAGCGCTGTCACCGTGGGGGTGATACTTACCTAATACATCACCCACTGTACGGGCAGATTTTTTATGTTTTGACTGCGCTGATAACCCCAGTTCACTCATGGCATAAATAATTCGACGTTGCACCGGCTTTAAACCGTCACCAATATGGGGCAATGCCCTGTCCATGATCACGTACATGGAGTAATTCAGGTAGGCCTCTTCGGTAAAGCGGCGCAACGGCATTTGTTCAACGCCGTCTAAGCTCATCTCAATCGAATCACTCATTGTTTTTTCCTATTCAAGCTCAGAGCCTTGGTAATACAGGCGATAAATGTTGCCTTTAAGGTCATCTGAAATAAACATGGCTCCATCGGGAGCCGTTACTATGGAATGTGGTCTACCTACGGCAAACTCACCATCCATAAAATTCACTAGGGTTTGTCTTTGTGTTATTTCATCGCCCTCAAACAGTAAGGCGACTACTTGATAGCCGACCTTGCTGGAGCGATTTAGAGAACCATTTTCAGCCACAAATAGCTGCTCCTGATATTTATCAGGAAATTGTTGGCCTCGATAAAAATGCAATCCCATGGGCGATACATGGGCCGGTAACAAATACTCAGGCAAGCTAATGGCTAACTGTTGTGGCGACGGATAACTGGCTTCATTCACCTTATCGCCGTGACGATAGGGAAAACCAAAATGGCTGCCAGGGGTTGCTATGGCATTAATTTCATCGGGGGGTAGATTATCGCCCATCCAATCTCGCCCATTATCGCCAAACCACATTTGCCCTTGGGCAGACCAAGCCATACCGCCGACATGGCGCACGCCACTAGCCACTTGCTCAACCGCGCCGCTTTCAAGGGTTATGGCAAGAATACTGCCAAGCGGCGCTTGCGGTTCACACACATTGCAACCGGCACTTAAGGCTAAATATAAACGACCATCGCTACCGAGTGCTAACGTACGCATGATTTCGGCGCCAAATCCCGCCAAGCTGGTAAATACCGATTGCGGCCGCCCAGGGCGTTTGAGTTTGTGCTCAATTTGGCTGTATTTCACTATGCCAGTATTTAAGGCGACATATAAATCGCCATTAACAAAGGCCATAGCACTCGGAGAATCAAGATTACGCCCTATGGTATAGCGCTTATCAACGCGGCCATCATGGTTTTCATCCACTAAGGCCACCAGCGTCCCTTCCAGATCGCTACCGACAAACAAAGTACCGTTATCGCCAATGGCCATTTGCTTGGCATCACCTAAGTCAGAGGCATATAAACTAATGCCAAAGCCTTTGCTGACGGTCAGCACCACACTCTCAGCCGCCTGAGCCGATGCTGTCGTTAATAGCATCAGCATTAATCCGTTCATCCATTGAGGCATTATTTTATATGACATCAAACATCCTGTTGAGCCGATTGAGTTGGTACTGTTATCTTGCCGCTGTTGTGCGTGTTACCTGTAGCTTTTATCATAAGATGACTTAAGTGGCTGGCACTTATAAATAAGCAATCACTCACTTAAGCCCGCTTTACTGCACCGCCGCCAAATCACCTTTGCTCTCTAACCAAATTTTACGATCGCTCGAGCGCTTCTTCGCCAATAACATATCCATTAAGGCATGAGTCTCATCGGCATCATCTATGGTTAATTGCACTAAGCGGCGAGTGTTGGGATCCATAGTGGTTTCACGCAGTTGCAATGGGTTCATTTCACCTAGACCTTTAAAGCGGGTCACTTGCACCTTGCCTTTCTTATTTTCAGCCGCGATTCTATCTAAAATCCCAGCCTTTTCAGCCTCATCCAAGGCATAAAACACTTCTTTACCAATGTCGATTCTAAACAAAGGTGGCATAGCAATATAGATATGACCTTTTTCCACTAACACGCGGTAATGCTTAAGGAATAATGCGCATAACAAGGTGGCAATATGCAAACCATCCGAGTCCGCATCGGCCAAGATACAAATTTTACCGTAGCGTAATTCCGAGATATCAGAACTATCAGGATCGCAGCCAATGGCCACAGAAATATCATGTACTTCCTGCGAGCCTAATACTTGAGAGGCATCCACTTCCCACGTATTTAATATCTTACCGCGCAGCGGCATAATCGCCTGGATTTCGCGCTCACGGGCTTGTTTGGCACTGCCACCCGCTGAATCACCTTCCACTAAAAATAACTCAGAGCGGCTTGGGTCTTGGCTAGTGCAATCGGTAAGTTTACCGGGTAATGCTGGGCCTGCCGTCACGCGCTTACGAGCAATTTTCTTCGCGGCTTTCATGCGGCGCTGGGCATTGTTAATACAGATTTCAGCTAAGGCTTCGGCTTGATCGGTATTGGAATTTAACCACAGTGAAAATGCGTCACGCACTATGCCAGAAACAAAGGCGGCACTTTGACGACTCGAGAGCTTTTCTTTAGTTTGACCAGCAAACTGCGGGTCTTGCATCTTGAGTGAGACGATATACGCAGCTTTATCCCAAATATCTTCGGCCGACAATTTAAGTCCGCGGGGGATGAGGTTACGAAACTCACAAAACTCACGCATTGACTCTAATAAGCCTTGGCGAAAACCATTAACGTGGGTGCCACCTAAAGGCGTGGGAATGAGGTTCACATAACTTTCACTGATGGACTCGCCGCCTTCTGGCAGCCAAGTAATCGCCCATTCAATGGCTTCTATCTGACCACTAAAGTTGCCGACAAAAGGATCTGCGGGTAAACATACATTATCAGCCATGGCCGAGCGCAGATAATCGGTTAACCCCGCCTCATAAAACCATTCGTGGGACTCACCATTTTGCTTATTCTGAAAACGTATCATTAAGCCTGGGCATAATACGGCCTTAGCTTTGAGCAGATACATTAAGCGGCTCACCGAAAAATTAGCTGAGTCGAAATAACTCGGTTCTGGCCAAAAACGCACCCGAGTACCAGTATTACGGCGACCACAAGTGCCAGTGACATGTAACTCTTCTACCCTATCACCGTGCTCAAACGCCATTTCATAGACTTGAGCATCGCGGCGCACACTAATTTCTACACGGCTTGATAGCGCGTTAACCACAGAAATACCAACGCCGTGCAAGCCGCCCGAAAACTGATAGTTTTTATTGGAGAATTTTCCGCCCGCATGCAGCTTAGTTAAAATCAGCTCGACCCCAGGAATACCTTCTTCAGGGTGAATATCCACTGGCATGCCGCGGCCATCATCTATGACTTCCAGTGAATTGTCGGCATGCAAAATGACTTCGATTTTACTGGCATGGCCTGCCAAGGCTTCATCAACGCTATTATCAATGACTTCCTGACCCAAATGGTTTGGGCGTGTCGTGTCGGTGTACATACCTGGACGGCGTTTTACAGGGTCTAAACCATTGAGAACCTCAATGGCATCAGCAGTATATTGATTGGTCATAGCACACTTAATATATGATTACGTGAGCCATAGGGCTCACGCTTAGGTTGTTAAGGCAAAAAATTGGAAAATGCCGTCGAGTTGTTCCTGGTATCCCGTAAACGCGTGATCGCCACCTTGCTGCACTCGTAACTGACAGCAATGGTAATAAGCGACCGCCTCGCGATAATCTAAAACCTCATCACCGGTTTGCAATAACACTAAAAAACGGTCTGGATGAGCGATAACCTTAACGGCCATTGCCGCTAATTGCGTTTGATGCTCTAGAGTAACCTGATATCGCTCGCCGGTATAAGGATTCGTTTGCCATCCAAGCAATGAGGTCATCAATTGATGAGGCTCAATGGCAGGGTTTACCAGCGCCGCGACACCGCCATAACGCTCAGCCAAGATTGTCGCAAAAAAACCACCCAATGAGGAGCCGATATAGTATAGCGGCTCACCCTTAGCCAAGGCTTGTTCTGTGATATCACATAACATAGCAAGTGCGGCTACTGGATGAGAAGGTAGCTGAGGTTGATGCACCAGCAGCTCAGGATAGTGCTCTTGGCAATAGGCTAAGGTTATCCGCGCCTTATCCGATTGAGGGGAACTGTTAAATCCATGAATGTATAACAGCATAATTCCTCACGCTGCGGCAGTATTCAATAACCACCGGCCGATTCGTCCGGAAAAAAGGTTTTTCCCGGTACCCGATAAACATGAGTGCTCATGCTACCATCGGCGTGCAAGTCCAGCAAACGATAGCCAGGCTGTAAATTATCTAAAGCAAAAAAATCAGACTTTGGGGTGAACTGAATGCAGGTCGATGGCGTCGCCATTAGATGTATGTCACCCGTGGCGCCTGGATAAGTTTTATCAATTTGTTGATGCACATGCCCCCACAAGATACCGCGAACATTCGCCAACTGGCTCACACTCTTGAGCACCTCATTGCCATTAGCCAGACAATGCTGATCTAACCAAGCCGCGCCCGTCAATATTGGATTATGATGCATCACCAGTAAACAATGGCGCTGCGGCTCTTGCGCCACACTGCGCTCAATAAAGCTCAATTCAGCATCACTGAGTAAGCCGCCAGGCTTCCCCCTAACGGTTGAATCAAGCATCAGAATTTGCCAGTTACCCACCAAGATTTGTTTATCACCAGAGAGTTTCTCGCCTTGCAAGTGCAGATTCATGGTATGGATATCATCATGATTCCCTGGCAAATAGTGACAAGGAACAGTATGAGTCGACATCATAGCGGCAAAGGCTTGATATGACTGCGCCGAGTAATCTTGGCTGATATCGCCAGTCGCTAAGATGCAATCGACGTTTTGATGATTATCATGCACCAATTGCAGGACTGAGGCTAAGCTCGCACGGGTATTAACCCCTAGCAATTGCCCTTGTGGATCAGAAAAAAGATGCGGATCTGTGATCTGAACCAAGCGTATGCTTTGGCCTTCAATAATGTCATAGGTTGTGGCATCTTTTTGCAAACGATCACATCCAACACGGTTAGGACTGACACACCAATGTTGCTCGGTGGCCTATTTTAAGTAAATCCTCAAGGAATGCATTGACCTGATATTTTTCATCTCGTTGGTACATATGCATATTTGGGTAATCATAAACTGGATTTAGGTCACAAATCTGTCGACTAGTTAACACTTCTGCCAATTGCGCGTCATGGTAAACCCTAACTAACAACAAAGGGTCTTGCATCGACGGATTAAGCGCCCCTAACGCGCTGTAGCGTTTTATTTCGAGCACCTGAGTGTAAGGCGTATTTTCCAGTAACGTCACCGACAAGCAGCCAAACACGCCCTGCCACTGCCATTGCTGCCCAGCACTATGGCCCCTAGGTAGCCATTGCTGAATATGGCCATAGTTACGGGCACATAATGCCAGAAAACGACTGAGATCGACGCGGTATGGTTTTGCCTTCATGTTACTTGTCACTGTGTTACTGATACTCATTACTATGGACGCTCATAGGGCAGGCTTAGATTGCCCTCCATGCAAGGCTTATGACAACTCTTGATAGTTAAGCTGCAGCCATTGCAAACCAATCACAGTGGCGCCGTTATCTATTTGCCCTTGCTTAAGTAAAGTATATGCCTGTTGGCGCGACATCACATGCAGGCGTATATCTTCATGCTCATCACATAAGCCGTGCAAGCCTTGGGCTTTACTCGCATCTATCTTGGCCCAGTAAAAATATAATCTTTCAGAGCAGCCGCCAGGGCTAGGTAAATACTGACTGACGGCTGTCATAGCACTGCATTCAAGCCCTGTTTCCTCAAACAATTCGCGCACAGCCACATCATCGCGCGTTTCTCCCGCATCTATCATGCCCGCCACTAATTCAAGCAACCAAGGTCGCGATGACGTGGCTAAGGCTGGAATACGGATTTGCTCAATTAAGACCACTTGATCGCGCGCCGGATCATAAGGCAGAACCACTACTGCATGGCCGCGCTCAAATACTTCGCGGCGCACTTCTTCACTCCAGCCGCCGGCAAATAATTTATGCCGAAAGCGGTACTCTTGCAGCTGAAAAAAACCTTGATATAACGGGCGCTGACTAATGACTTCTACATCGTCGTTGCCAAAGGCGGTCATGGTTTCCATGGGTGAATCCTTCACTGCTGACATAAAGTTTCCTTTATCCTTTAAGCTCAATGACTAGCCATTATTAGGCCCTCAGAGTAGAAAGCTAAAGCCCCTAATAAAATCTGTTACACTTGACATTTGACTTGAATGAAAATGATTACTTATTATCTATGCTAACTTGCTAATAGAAATATTAAATTTACCTTATTGACGCATTGAAATGTCCTAATAAACCTTGTGAAAAGGCATAATTTCGACTAATTATATTGTCATTTCATCAGCAGAGGCTGATGAACTGCGTCTCACCAAAGGACAACCCATGAAACTTAACATCAGTTCCCTCTGCGCCGCCATGACCTTAGCTGCTATTAGCAGTGCTAGTTATGCTGACGATTTACTGCAGGTCTATCAAAAAGCCCTAACTAACGATCCTATCGTCCTGCAAGCACAAGCTCAACGTGATTCATTGTATTCACAAATTGAGACCTCGCGCGCGCCTTTATTACCAAGCTTATCTGCCAATGTAGGTTACGGTAAAAGCTGGGTTGATGAAAACGATGACACCAATGCCTCTTATAATGCCGGCGGTTTCACTGGTGGCGTAACCTTAAATCAAGTCATTTATAATCATAGTGCATGGGTTGGCTTGAGCTTAGCGGAAAAGGCAGCGTCACAAGCTGACGCATCTTACGCTTCTGCACTGCAATCATTAATTATTCGCGTCACTAGTGCCTACTTTGACGTCTTAAGCGCTAAAGATGCGTTAGTGTTCCAGCAATCGGAAGTGTCTGCCATTGGTCGTCAACTAGAGCAAACTAAACAGCGCTTTGCCGTTGGTTTAACTGCAATTACCGATGTGCATGAAGCTCAAGCTCAATATGACTTAGCCCGCGCCCAAGAAATCTTAGCGGAAAACACCCTGCAAAATAGCTATCAAGCCCTGCAAGAAATCACAGGTCTTGATTACGACAGCATTAATTTGTTAGATACTCAGCGTTTTTCCGCCGCCAAACCTGCGCCAGAAGGCTCAAATGAGTGGCTGAAGATGGCCGAAACCAATAGCATTGATTTGCTTATCCAGCGCATTGGTAAAGAAATTGCGACAGAGCAAATTGAACTGGCTAAATCGGGTCACTTACCATCATTAAATTTAAATGCTGGCTATAACACCAACCTTGATCGTAATGGCAGCAATAACTACCCAGGTGGCACTAACGATAATGGCACGACTAATGTGGCATTACAGTTAAGCGTACCGATTTTTGAAGGCTTTAAAGTGAGCTCGCAAGTTGATCAAGCCCAATTTAACTTTGTTAATGCGAGTGAAAGATTAGAGCAGACTTATCGCGCTACCGTAAAAAACATCCGCAATAACTATAACAACGTTGATGCCTCTATCAGCTCGATTCGCGCTTATGAGCAAACGGTCATTTCATCTGAAAGTGCCTTAAAAGCGACTCAAGCCGGTTTTGAAGTTGGTACTCGTACCATAGTTGACGTGCTAAATAGCACAGTGAATTTATATAACTCTAAGCGTCAGTTATCTGATGCACGCTACTCGTATATCAAGTCTATTTTGGCCTTGAAACAAGCAGCAGGTACCTTAACTGAGGCCGATGTAGTGGCTATTAACAATGGCTTATCTCAAGCCACCACCACCTCTGCGCCGCCACAAGCTTAAGCTCTGACTACTCATTAATCATGAAGTAGTGATACAAAAAAACCGCCACACTGGCGGTTTTTTTATTATGGGTGTTAGTCATGCGTTGTTTTAGAAATCTAATTCAACACCGGCAAACACACCATCAAACTTCAAGTCAGAATTGGCGCCAGAGAAATCATTGGCATCAAAGTTAAACTGGCGATAACCAACGCGCACGCTGGTATCTAATAGCGCGCCATCAAACTTCCAACCTAAACCTAACTGCACGTCATGAACGCTAGTTTCATTAAGCCCAGCCATCACATCCGCAAAGCCAAATAAACCTAAACCAGGAATACCTACCATGGCATTGGCATAAGCCATAACTATGCCTGAATCTATGTCAGTATTGCTAAGCGTAGTGCGATAACTACCATGCATTAACTTATAAGCGCCGCCCACATCTAACGAGACTAAGTCATTGTCGAGCAGTTCGTAATACAGCACATAGTCAGTATTACTTAAATCAACCTTACCTGAGGTAGCTGCGCTTGAATAATCATCTTTAACGCGATTTTCACGCACTAATACATTCGGGATCAGCGGAATTGGATGCTCAAAGGCAAACCATAAACTTCCTTGCGATGATGAATCGAAGTTGTAATTAGGCTGAATTGCGCCTTCATTAGCAAAAGTGCCACTGGTGTCAGCCATCCAGTAATCAGCACCGACTTTAAAGCCCAGTAAGGTATCAGCTGATGCGCTACCTGCTGCCATGGCAGCAAATAAAGAACTGACTAATAATACTTTTTTCATAATTACCCTTGTGTTAACAAATTAGTTAAATCAATGACAGCAGCATTGGCGCGCGAAATATAGTTCGCCATGACTAATGAATGGTTGGCCACAAAGCCAAAACCGTTGCCATTTAAAATAATCGGCGACCATACAGGTTGCTGAGTTGCCTCAAGCTCACGAATAATCTGACGTAAGCTCACCTCGGCATTTTTCTTCTTTAGAACATCGGCAAAATCGATTTCAATCGCTTTCATAAAATTCAGCAGTGCCCACGCTGAGCCACGAGTTTCATAAAAGACATTATCAATACGCCACCAGCTAGTTTTCACTTGCGTAGTGCCATGTGACGGGGTTGATTGGCGCGCGCCAGAATCGCCCGCTAAATCAGTATTTAATCTATCTTGGCCCACACTCGCCGATAAGTTTTGTGACAAGCTGCCTAAACGCTTTTGCACTTCTTTGAGCCATTCATTGAGGTTGTCAGCGCGGGCGTAAAACTGGGCGTCCTGATTATCAGGATCAGCCATGCGCGCGCGATACAGCTTCAATAATTTAACCGCATCTTGATACTCACTTTCTGAACTTGGTACTAGCCAGCTAGTGTGGGAAATATTCAGTTTAGAATGCGCGCCTAACAAATCTGGGTCGGCCGATGACTGCGATTGACTGCGGCTAAATTCTTTACGCATGACACCCGCAAGATCGCGCACTTGCTCAAGCGCACCGAACTCAAACGACGCCATATCATCCATCATCACAGTCGGCAGCAAGATATCGTTAGACTGCCAACCACCGGGTTTAGTCAGTAAGGTCTCCATAGTGTCAATCAAGGCACTGGTAGTGGCGTAACCGACGAGCGGTTTACTTTGAGTGTCATTCATCTGTTTGGCGTGGATCACGTCAGGTTCAACGCTCCACCAAATAGTTATTCCATAAAGAATTACAAACAATCCCAGTAAGGACAATATTATACGTTTTGCGGATAGAGCTATCATAATCAGTCCTTTACAGTAGCTTTGGCTAAATAAAATTAGTGATGTTGGTGATGAGTTTCTTCTGCGCCTATGGCCATCACAGGTAGGCTGACATCTAAGGTTTGACCATCATCAAATTGCAATTGCAAGCCAACGGATTGACCAAGCGTCAGCGGTGTCTTAAGTCCGAGCAGCATAATATGATCGCCGCCAGCGCTTAAGGTTAAGCTGTGCTGCGGCGCAATAGTTAACTCATGGATTTGGCGCATTTTAACCACACCATCTTGCTCGATAATAGTGTGTAGCTGCGACTCACGGGCGATATCAGTCCTTACACCTACCAGCTTGACGGTTTTATCCCCTTGATTAGATAAACTCAAATAAGCGGCGGTATTAGGGGCTGAAGGCGGCATGGCGCGGACATGACCTTGGTCAAATGTTACTTCGGCATAACTTCCAAGACTCACAACACTGATGCCAAAGGCTGTAAACAGCTGTTTAATTTTTGTTCTCAATGTCATAAACTCCTTTTTACTTGCCTTCCCGTTAGGACGTCAACCCATGAACAATATCCAAGTCCAAGATCAACAGGGCGTTAGGATAATTTGCTTTAATCGGCCAGAAAAGCGCAATGCACTTAATCTTGATATGTATAAACGAGTTACAGAATACCTGATCGAGGGGGAAGCCGACAACGGTATTCGTGCTTTTATGTTCTGTGGAAAGAATCAATGTTTTACATCTGGCAACGATATTGCTGATTTTCTTAACAATGGCGATTTAGGCCCAACCCACCCTGCGGTTAGATTTTTGTATTGCTTGTTAGAGCTTAAAAAGCCTGTGGTAGCAGCGGTGTCAGGCTCAGCGGTCGGGATAGGAACCACCTTATTACTGCACTGTGATTTAGTCTATGCCGATGACAGCGCGGTATTTCAACTGCCATTTGTTAATTTAGCGTTAGTACCCGAAGCGGGTGCCACCTTGCTGCTACCTAAATTAATTGGCTATCAAAAAGCCGCTGAATTATTGCTATTAGGCGAGAGTTTTAGCGCTGAAACCGCCAAGCAGCTCAATATGATCAATGATATTGTAGAAGCATCGCAACTGTATGAATTTGCACTGGCTAAAGCGGTACGTTTGGCACAGCAACCCCCGCAATCATTACAAGCCACTCGCCAGTTAATGCGGCCACATAAGAGCCGAGTACAACATCAAATGCATCAAGAATTAGAGCAATTTAGCGCTTGTTTACACGGCGAAGAAGCGCGGACTAAATTGACTAAATTTATTCAAAAAAAGTAACTCTTATTTAGGCCAATCAAGGTAACTGCGGCTGTGATTGGCCAATGACTACACAGATAACACCGACGATACAAAAACTCATTACTGGCATCAGCCATAACCACAACAGCATCCTGCTTAGCTCAACCATCATGGCTTGGCTCGGTTAAGATCTACGCGGCCCTCTGTTTGGCTCGCGCTAGCTTTACTTGCACTGGCTTCAAATAATTGCTGCTGCTCTTTAGCTGTTTGTTGAATATGATTTTTTAATCCTAACGACAAGGTCACATCATTAAGCATGGCTTGCTGCGCATCCGCCATACTTGAACCTAATTCAGACTCAACCCCAGTTGCTACCATTAATTCAGAATCACTTCCTGTCACCATCAAGTTTGAGGTAACGTCAGCAACCATTTGCTGCTGCGCCAGTGCCATACTTTGCTCTAATTCCGCGAAGATGGATGGCTCTTGCGCTTTATCATTGGCTAAGGCAAAAGCGGCAGGTGACAACATCATAGTTAACAGTATAGATTTGATAGTAATGGTGTTCATGGGTTATTCCTCTAAGGTATCGTTGACATTAGAGGTAATTCAAGACGCGTGCCAATTGAGATAAAAAACCAAACGCTAATATAACCACATGATTTTTAAGATATAAAAAAGAGCTAGACAGTGCTAGCTCTTAGATTATGCGCCCGCTCTCGCCCCTTCAATGTTAGCAACTAGTGAAAAATGCTAACAACTTACGGTTTAACTCATTAATCGGCGAGAAAGAGTGAACTATTAATACTGACTGACTAACTGAGCTTGCTCATTCATCATCTCACGCGCCTTAAGCATGACCTCAATCCCAGCGCCAGGCTTATGGGCTTGCTCACTTAAATGGCGACGCCAAACGCGCGCGCCAGGCAAGCCTTGATATAAACCGAGCATATGGCGGCTAATATGGTTTAAGCGCCCGCCATCGGCTAAATGCTGCTCAATATAAGGCAGCATAATATCAACCACTTGATCGCGCGTTAACACTGGAGTGTCAGTGCCAGTCAGTTGATTATCAACTTCTGCCAGTAAATAAGGATTCTGATAAGCCTCGCGCCCCACCATCACTCCATCTAACTGCGCCAAATGGAGCTTAGCTTCTGCAAGTGAAGTCACGCCGCCATTCACGCTAATGTGCAAATGCGGATAATCTCGTTTGAGCTGATAGGCGCGCTCATAATCTAATGGCGGAATTTCACGATTCTCTTTTGGGCTCAAGCCATTGAGCCATGCTTTACGCGCATGAATAATAAAGGTATCGCAACCGGCATCAGAGACAGTATCAATAAACTGAGTCAAAAACTCGTAGCTATCGTGATCATCTATGCCAATGCGCGTCTTAACAGTGACAGGCATAGAAACTTGCGCACGCATCGCATTTACGCATTCAGCAACTAACTGCGGTTCAGCCATTAAACAGGCACCAAAACGGCCGTTTTGTACTCGATCCGATGGACAGCCGACGTTAAGATTGACCTCATCATAACCATAATCCTCGGCGCGCTTAGCGCACTGCGCCAAACTCACAGGATCGCTACCGCCTAACTGCAAGGCTAACGGATGCTCTTGCTGGTTATAACCTAAGTAATCACCTTTACCGTGTAAAATAGCGCCCGTGGTCACCATTTCGGTATAAAGCAAAGTATTGGCCGACATTAGACGTGCAAAATAACGATAGTGTCTATCGGTCCAATCTAGCATGGGAGCGATTGAGAAAGTGCGGTTGAGTTGCATATTATTACAAACCTTTAGTATCAGTAACTTAAAGCAAATACCATCTAAAGGCATTGCAACATATTCTGTCCGATTTTAGCTTATTTTAGCGTAAGGGGCAGAGGGGGGCAGAATGATGGGCATAAGCTGCCCCTCGGAAGCTGCGAATTATAGCTATCTACCGTAATTGCTTCAACGACTACTAAACACATATAACTTTTAGCACCTCTACATCATCATTATAGAGGTTACAATGGCAACGATAAATATCGAAACAATTCAACGAAAAACAGGGATTAGGTATAAAGCACGAGTGCGCGCGTCGCGAAACAACAAGCGTATTTTTGGAAAATCTAAGACTTTTGATAAAAAATCAGAAGCTCTTGGATGGGCAAAGGGAATTATTAAAGAGCTGGATGAAAGTGGGATTCCCAATGTTGATATACCCAATAAAAGCATCCTTATTGGTGATCTCATCACGCTATACCTAAATGATGCTTTTACTTCAAGAAATCTCGGACGATCTAAAACAGCAGTGCTTAGACGTTTACGCAGTTACGACATAGCATTGGTGAAAGCCGATGAACTCACTCCCACAGATCTTGTAAGACACTGTAGAGAGCGTCTAAATGAGCCTACTGCACCGCTTCCGCAAACCGTGTATCAAGATGTAACTTACCTGCGCAGCGTAATTAACGTAGCTGGGCCTATGTTCGGTTACAAAGCGAATATCCATGCCCACAACGAAGCAATTCCGACTCTCGTCAAATATGGTCTTATTGGTCGAAGTGATAAAAGAGATCGGCGGCCAACTAAATTAGAACTAAAGATGGCTGAAGAGGGTTTAAGACAAAGGCAGTCTCACAGAGCATCACACATCCCCCTTGTAGATATATTTCATATTTCAATATCAACCTGTATGCGCCTCGGCGAGGTAACTCGTGTAACGTGGGAGGATTTCGATGAACGGGCGGCTACTTTAACTATTAGAGATCGTAAAGATCCGCGTAATACACGCGGCAATCACTGCACTATCCCTCTATTCCCAGAAGCCATTGATATCATTAAACGCCAACCTAAAGTCGGCGAAAAAATTTTTCCATTTAATTCACAATCAATCGGAGCTGCGTGGCTGCAAATCTGCAAACAACACAATATTGAAAACCTACACTACCACGATCTCAGAGCCGAGGGTGCTTGTCAATTATTTGAAAGAGGCTTAAATATCGTAGAAATCTCTAAAATCACGGGGCATAGAGATATCAATGTTTTGAATAACATCTATCTAAGAGTAGGAGTTGCTAAGTCACATCAACGTTAAATTTTGTTGGATTCGTGAGTTACCACACATAATTTTAATTTATAAACATGCAGTTATTTTCAAAATTATCAATGGAAGTCACAAAAAAAACAGTGAAAAACTGAGTTATCTACATGTCAAGAATTATTTTTATTGCTCCTAAATTCTATTTTATTCACGTTAAGTAAGTGAATTATATACATCCTGCATACGATTTAATCCAATAAAGCGAAAACAAAATGGGCGTGTATTCACGCCCATTTTCAATAATTTACACTTAAAAAATTATTTAATAGCATTTCGATTAGCTACAAAGAATCCAATGAATGAGGATAGAAATGCTTCGAGTTACTGTAGAAAAAGTGCGACCTAGTATGCCTTCATGTACAAAGCATAAAATTCGCGTACGTACTGTTGATAGTGGTCAGGTTTTAAGTCAGAAATCACGTACGTTCCCAACACAAAAAAAAGCAAAAATCTTTAAAGAGAATTTAGAAAATCATTTTAAAACAGGTGGTTATAGTTTTTTAAATGGGGAAAAAAAATACTGTACCATTCGCGTTGTTATCAATGATTATTTGACCAACATCCAAACAAAAAGTGGTATTAATACCAAAGCTGCATCTCTGCTAAAACGCATTGCAAACACCCCGTTTGGGTTAGCTCCAGCTGATAACCTCCATGAAGCTCATTGGTATTCTCTAGCCGCTGATATGAGTAATGAGTGGCGGGTAAAACCACAAACCACTGCAAATAATCTATCTATTTTGAATTCCGCACTAAAAGACTGTGTGACGATTCTGCGTTATCGCATCAATTTAGGTTCATATTCAAATGCAATTTCGACTGCTAGACGTAAAGGGTACATAGCACGAAGCAACGCTCGTACCCGTCGCCCAACTAGCGACGAACTAACAAAAATCACTATAACACTCAAAAACGAAGAGCTTGCCAAACCACGAACTATACCAATGCTCGACATCTTTGAATTTGCCTGTGAAACAGCTGCTCGGTTAGGTGAAATTTGTGGGAACAAAATAACATGGGGGGATTGGGACGCCAATAGCGGCTTACTTACAATACGTAATAGAAAAAATCCAAAGAAAGGAACAACTGTTACATCGCGATTTAAACTCTCAGCCAAATCGATTGAAATCATTATGCGTCAGCCTCGCGGGAGAGATATTGACCCAATTTTCCCCTATAACCCAAGGTCAGTCGGTGCCGCATGGCGTAGATTGAATAAATCACTCGACATAGTAGATTTACATTTTCGGGACCTTCGGGCGGAGGCTTTATGCCGACTCTACGAAGCTGGTTGGTCGCTATCAGCTATTTCAAAGGTATCAGGTCATAGATCCCTCGACATTCTCAATAATTTTTATCTTCGCTACTATCCGACCCTGCCAAGTCGTTTAGCAGCATAGCATTCTTCCTACCTTGCACCTTTTAATAGACGAAAGGTGCATCCTATTTTCATAACAAAACTAAAATGAAAAACATGCATCAGACAAATACATTATCAATGCTCAACTCTTTCTCTATCAATAACGACTTAGATAAGATCAAACAAGACGCAGCTGAAAGCTCCTTTATTTTTGATAGGCTCGTTCTCAAAGGACAATCAAACATCCTTTTCGCACCACCTAACGCAGGTAAAACCCTGCTAATCATCAACCAGCTTAAACAAGCCCACACAACAGGGCTTCTTGATGGGTTATCTGTCTTCTATGTTAATGCAGATGACTCTCAAAGTGGCATCATTGAAAAAACAGAAATTTTAGCCGCCATAGGAGTCCATACTCTGGTTCCCGGTTACAACCACTTCAAATCACATTCACTATTAGGAATTTTGGATGGATTAGCGGCCGATGATGATGCGAAAAATGTAGTGCTTATTGTCGATACTCTGAAAAAGTTCGCCGACACCATGGACAAGAAAAACATGCGTAACTTTGGTATTAAAGTAAGCGAGTTTATTCTTAAAGGAGGGACATTTATAGGGCTAGGTCATACCAACAAAAATCGAGATATGAATAATAATCTTGTTTACTCTGGTACGTCAGATCTTATTGAGGATGTTGATTGCATCTACATGATGGACATTGAAGACGAAAACACCGACAAATCAGGACTACAAACGAAACACATCAAGCTGACTAATCAAAAACTTCGGGGAAATAACGCACTCGAACTCACCTACGTTTATACAAAAGCAGAAAGTATGCCGTACCTCGATATGGTTAACTCTGTCCACAATGTAGATTCTGATACGTATACAAGAGAGATGATTTTGCGTTCTGAAGAGCATAACTACAACAGCTACCTTAATAAGCACCACGATGCTATCTCTTTAATTAAAAACTCGTTAGGTCGTATTAATATGGATAAAACTGAGCTAAGGGATTTACTCATCAATAACACAGATTACGGTCGCGATAAGTGTATTGAAATAATTGATAAAATTTCTGGTAAACTTATTGGATTTAAGATGGGTGGAAAAACTGGACGGAAAAAAGTTTACTTTATTCTCACTCACACGTAACTCCTAAACCCGTTTATTCCGTTCTTTACGTTTATTCAATCAACTGAAAGAACGGAATGCCCTAGAGCTTGAGCCAGTTATTAAAACAGGCTCCCCTCCTCCCAAAAATAACATTCGCTTTAGCCCTCCCCTCAAAACCTTCCAGGGCGAGAGCATGAGCGTCTATTTTTTACTCACATCGAATCCTGCCGCTAAAACTTGCTCCGCATATTCCGGTTTCATCCACGCTTTTTTCTGTTTACGTCGAACGCTAAGATTCGACTTTTCTTTCCGTAACGCATTCAGCGCAATGTGTCGTACACACGCTAAATTCTCCGCCGCATTACCGCGATAAATCTGACAAGCATCCTCATTCATGCTTGCATCAAGCACCCAGTGTAAGCTGTTTTCTATTCCCCAGTGATTGCGCACTGCCTCTGCGAATTGTTCCGCGCTAAGCGCTGCCGAGCTGATGTAGTAACGATAATCCAATGACGCTTTCCCTGTTTTGGGCTGCCTATACCCAATCGCGACGCCGATGCTTTTTATGTGTTTCCATTCTGGAAAGTCATGGGCAATTTTTTCTCCCGAGACAACATGATACTCCCGAATGTCAACCCGACCATGTGCTTGCTCTAACTGCACTTCGTTAGCTTCAATTCGTTGTGAAATATGCGCATTCATCGTTGCTGTGACGGCTTTTGCTAGCGTAGGCTGATTGTCTTTTACGGCTAATAAGTAGTCACCTTCTTGTGCGATAATCGTGCTGGCAATGTTCGTTTGACAACCCATTGCATCGATTGAAACCAGACAACCCTTGATATCCAATAACTTAAGCAGCTCTGGGATGGCCGTTATCTCATTCGATTTCTCTGACGTCTTCATCTGGCCAAGTACAAGCTTGTTGGCGGATGAAAAGGCGCTCACCATGTGAATCGTCGAGCGGCGCTGATCACGGTTGTAAGAGCCGCGCAATGTTTTACCATCGATGGCAATCAGTTCGCCCTCAGTCAGCTTGTTAACCGCCTTAATCCAATCGAGAAAGCACTGTTGAAACAGGGTTGGTTTAATGCTCGCTATCACCCGCGCGATGGTATCGTGAACAGGGATACCTTGTCTGAATAACCCTTTGTTTTGGAACCATTTCAAGTGGCCTTTCCCGTAGTCCTCAATATCTTGCCAGCCTTCAGCCCCGCTAATCACCGATATGACGGTTAAAAAGAGAATATCAAAAAGCGGATATTGAATTTTTTGAGACTGTCGTGGGTCTTCTATTTTGCCGAAATATTGAGAAAAAGCATTGGTATTCATGGTGAGCACCCCGTAAAAGGGAGTATAAGATCACAACGTGCTTTGAAGGTCAAATCTTAGTTTTTTAACAAAATGTTCACGATTATAGCGCGTCAATTAGCTTGGCCGATCCAGCGACAATTAACTTGGCCGGTTGAGACTCGGTTTAATTTAGTTTGTTTTGGGCTTCTTTTCGCCTGTAGCTTTCTCCTTTGCATTGCAAAATTTTCGCGTGGTGGATCAGCCTATCGATTGCAGCTACGGTCATCACGGTGTCACTGAATAACTTATCCCAATCTTCGAATGATTGGTTTGAGGTTATTATTAGGCTATATCTTTCATAACGATGCGCGATAAGCTCGAACAAGACGCTAGTTTCTTCTGTACTTTTTTGCACGTAGCCTAGATCGTCTAAGATTAACACTGCAAATCTGTCCAATTTGACTAGGGCTTCTGGCAATCTCAGCTCTTCTTTCGCTTTTTGCAGGTGCTGCACAAGTAGGCTCGCACTCATAAATTTAACTCTATGCCCTTGCTCTACAAGACGATAACCAAGTCCAGCGGCAATATGTGTTTTACCTAAACCACTGGCACCGAACAGCAAGATATTATCTCCTGTTTTCAACCACTCAGCATTATCGGCTAAATGCCAGACTTGCTTCTTGGATAAGCCTTCAACCTCGCTAAAATCATAGGTATCAAGATATTTACCTATTGGTAACGTTGCTTCTTTTAAGCCTCGGTGCAATCGCTTTTGTTCTCTGCAACTGAGTTCTAATTGGCATAATTCAGCTAAGTAACGCTCCACCGGCCAATGCTGCTCTCGTGCTTTCTCAGCCAACGGTTGCCAATGTGGAAGTAAGCTCACTAGCCGAAGCTCTTTGAGAATAATAGGCAACGTTTCAACTGACATATTCATTCACCTCGTCAAGAATTTGCTGATAAGACGCTAAGCTATGTTGTTGTACTTTAGGGTTAAATTCCCACTCTTCGTCTTTTAAAAAACGTTCTTCACAGTCAACTATGTTTGGCCGTTGCCCTAGGTTTATCCCTTCGAGAACGAATCTTCCTACCGCTTCTTCACGATCTGATTTACTGGCGATATTGAGTAACCTAACCATATAAAGACTTGCTTCATCAGCACTTAGTAGAGCATCGACATTCTTCCATATTTGGCGATAGTCTTCATTTGGAAGCAATTGGTCTCGCCATTGGCACCCCCTGAATGCTCGAGGTTTTTTCACTAGTGCACCGATTAAGTGACGATAATTAATTTGATGACCGCGATTATTTGCTGACGTATGTACGCGAGTGAGCGTGGCGGTGTGCACTCCATGGCAATAGATATCTAATTTTTTATCGAAAAGATGCACGCGCAATGTTGCACCGACGAGTCTGGATGGTACTGAATAAGTCACTCGTTTTAACTGAAACGTACTGGTGCTCGATACTTTTACTGGGTAAATTTCGTAATTAACACTTTCAAATTTAGGTAAGGGTTGTAATTGTCGTTGCTCATCGATGAGAAGTGCCATAATACGGCGATTACGTCTTTGGACGACGTCATCAATAAATGTTTCATACTCGTCAATGCTATCAAAGTCACTTGAACCTCGAATAGCCAAAGCTTGTCGGATTTGGTTTTTTAGATGATTGTTGGCGCTTTCAATGGCACCATTTTCATGGGCAATGCCGGTGTTATTTTTAGAAGGTTTGAAACCATAATGAATCGATAATTCTGAAAATCGTTCAGTAAATAATGTTTCGTTGGAATGGTTTTTATAAGCAGCGCTCAAGCTATCCGTTCTGACTTCCTGTGGAACACCATTTGATTGTTCAAAGGCATTTTGTAAGCCTGTAGCAACAGCTACGAAGCTTTCTCCGCCGTATACGACTTGAACGTAACTCCAACCACTTGCAGGTAATCGATAGTTAAAAAATCGATGCTTAAGAGTTGTTCCTCTAATCGTGACAATGAAATCCGCCCAAGTGAAATCCATGATCCCCAACTGACCGAATTCTTTAACTTGGCGAAAAATAACCTCTTTATCTTGGCCATTTATCTGTCGCCATTTTTGAATACGTCGCTCAAGGGTTCGCCTTAGCGTTACAGCGAAAACATCTGAATATTCTTCGCAAAGATAATCAAACACGCCAACAGGAGTAATAGTGTCAGAAAGTTGTAGGAGTGGTAAAACGACGGGGTCCCATACAAGTTCTAGGGGGTCGGTACGAGTACGGTAGTTTCGAGGTTTTGATGGGCCTAATTGTCGCTGGCCGGATTCAATTCGTCTTGCAGAGCGTTCCGAAATGCCAGCTTTGCTCGCCGCAGTAACTTGAAGGTGATCTTTTCGTTTAGACATAAATAGCCTTATTTGTTGATCTGTAATTCGATGACCTGGCACAAAGAACTCCCTTAGAATCTTTGTCCAGAATGTATCAGATCAACCGGCCATTCTAATTGTCGCTGAACCGGTCAGGGTAATTGTCGCGCAATACACGATCTCACCCTGCAAAACCTTCTATCCTACCTCAAACTGAACAGCTCTCTAGCCCTCTCTAACTGTCTGCCCCAAAATATTTTTAGCACTGTGATTATATGTGGTGTTCAAAGACAAAAACCTAGATTTTGGGTAAAATATGGGCAAAAAACGTCATAACCTAACCATAGGCACATCATGGTTCGTGACCACCAACAAGAATAACAAAAACAGCTCTGGAACATCGCCAACACTTTGCGTGTCAATGTGTCTGCCGACGACTTCCGTGATTAAAGTGGAGATACTAAGATTGGAAAACCTTACAAGAATTCTAAAAACACTAGCTCAAGCATACCCGTTAACCAAATATTTTGACTGGGACATCCCAGAGAATTGTCCTTTAATTTTCCCTGATAACCTTTCAAACCAATATGAACGAAACATATATCTTAAACACCATTATAAAGATTACATACCAACGGACGATTCTTTAGAGAGTAAATACTGGATCATTCAAAGTTGGGGGGGGGGATACGCTCTTTTAAATCAAATGAGCGCAATGATTCATTACTTCAAAAGTTGGATTCAGAGCTAAAAGCTTGCAAATTAACACGACCTACGTTTTCCGTAATATCTTCTATTTCAAAGGTAGCATCCTTTGTGAATCACAATGAATATGCCATCTATGATTCTAGGGTAATTTACAGTTTAAACTGGTTGTTATTCAAACATACCAATGCAACCAATTTATACCCACAACCATCAGGGCGTAACGCAGAATTAGCTAAATTTGACTTAATGACCATATTCAACTTATCAAATAAAAATGTAAGTATAAAAAGCCACAAAACAGCATATTTTGAATACTGTTCTTTAATGAAAGTACTTTCAAAGGAAGTATATGGGCAGCCTGAGCCATACCACGTTGAAATGTTGTTGTTTTTGATAGCCACCAAGCATATCGTCTCTGACATTGCTGATAGCATTAAGCTTACTCTGGAAGATACCTGAACTAACAAGTAAGCCGCTTTAACTTTCAATTAGTTCAAGCGGCAACGATTCATCCCTATACCTAAGACATTACAGCCTTTGAACATTGCACCAAATGTTCAAATGTATCATCTTTAATCTTAGACTGATCCGCATGATAATTAATCACCTCTAGAACCGAACGAATATCTATGCTTGGAACGCTTGATAAGGTCGAAACAAAATGTTCTAAAACATTAACGAAGTACAAGTTAACACCTCGTTGACTCCACCATTGGGTCAACTCTGCCCAACTACTCCCCTGTAGTGACCCTCTTGGCCCAAC
The DNA here is from genome assembly GCF_006494715.1 of Shewanella sp. SNU WT4. NCBI lineage: Bacteria > Pseudomonadati > Pseudomonadota > Gammaproteobacteria > Alteromonadales > Shewanellaceae > Shewanella > Shewanella sp. SNU WT4. Next base: position 995,647 of record NZ_CP041151.1, on the reverse strand, counting down.
AGCAAAGACTAGAGACTTACTTCCTGACATAACAGCCTTATTAATAGCGTGCTGAACATCTTCTAGTGTGAATGTTTTGTCTTTAACTTCGATAGTATGGATTAATATTCCATTTTCATATACATCAACATCCGACACTTCTTTAGATGACGATCCAGCTTGATTCACTTTATGAACCTTTACATCAAAATTTCTAGACTGAGCAAGCCCCATGGCATTGTATGTAGCACCAACGAGAAGAGCACACGTTTCCCCCTCAAAAGACTGACTTAGCAGTTCATCAGCAAAGCGAATTAAAGAAGTCTGTTGTAATGAAGAATCGTTTGAGGTTAGATAATCAGACAAGTTTCGAGATTTGCGCTGAAATATGTAGTAAACACAATCTTTTAAACACTGATAGGCATGTTCTGAAGAAGTAAGACTACTCAATACACTGATGGTCGTTTCTAGTAATCGAGCATCATTCCCTCTTCTTACTGCGTTTGAAGTCGAAAGCTCTGGATAACGAGCTGGCTTATTCAAGAAAGGTTCATTGGACTCACCTAGCCTTCCTCCAAGCAACTCTCGCTCTATCGGTACCAAAACACCATGACAAATCGAACGTGCATCATAAGCCCCTTGAAGACTTGAACCAGCTTGTAGAGTTACAGCATTACAACTCTCATTGGTTGCCTTCGCAATTAATCCTGTTGTTAATATATAACGATATGTAAGATGCGTCCCAAGAATGACATCCTCAATTTGTTTCGATTGGAGGCTATTTGGTACCCAACTATTTTGGGTTACATCAGTAATTGCTGACCTGAGAACAATATTCGCTTGACTTGAATTGACTGCGACACTCATTGATTTTCTTCCATGTTTGGTTTACGAAGTCACTGCCTTTACCAGATATAACCTCAAGAAAACCTAAAAATTCAATGATGTTTACCTTCGTTTCAATCTTTGAAATGTCAGGTTGTGTAAACCCTAACTTTTGAACAAGCTCTAGCAGTGGAAGACCCTTCTCTTTTCGAGCTTGTGTTAAAAGATCAATAATTCTGCGGTATCTGGAATCATGAATGGTAGATGTTCTATGAGGCTGCATTTCGTAAGTATCGATAGCGATTGCAAAAACTGTAATAGAAGTCGATTAGATACTAAGCTCTAAAATATTCCAAAATCGAATATTTATAATTAAAATAAAGGAGGTATCATTCCGGTTCAAAGTAAAAAACAGCCGTAGCTTTGTTGGTATGGGTGTGGCCTTTCAAAGTGCTGGCTTCAAAGTCCAATCGTCTGCTCATTTATTAAAATTTTGCTCATTCAGATCTAATCCTAAAAAAACAACTACGAAATGCTTCAACCTTTCATTGTGTTGAACCCGGTAGACTTTTAAAAGCTGCTTTAACTCAAAAACATCAACTCGCCTTTCGGCTGTCTCTATCTTTGATACTTCGGACTGAGTCATTCCAAGCTGCTGTGCAACCTCAATCTGAGATAGCCCCAGCCGCTTACGTTCCTCACACAGGCACTGTATAAAAGAACAGTAATCTTGATTGTAAATAGTCTTTGTTCTACTCATAATCTAAATATTATGCTACCATTTATGAAATATTCGAAAATCCAATATTTTGGAGAGAACGTGCCAACAGCAATTTCAATGTTTGCAGGTGCAGGTGGAATGGATGTTGGCGTTGTTAGCGCTGGCTTTACTGTTGTCGCTGCATCAGAACTAGACCCACATGCATCAAATACATATCGTCATAACCATCCTGACACTACCTTAATCGAAGGTGATATTAATGATGAGACAAATTTCGAAAAATTGGTAGCTTACGAAGGTGTCGATCTTGTTGTAGGTGGCCCTCCATGCCAAGGATTTTCTGTTGCAGGAAAGATGGATAAAGATGATCCCCGCTCAAAACTGGTATTTTCATACTGCTCAGTTGTTGAACGAGTAAAGCCTAAGGCTTTTATCATGGAGAATGTTAAAGCACTAGGTTCGTTAGCTAAATTTGAAGCTGTTCGCGAAGAAATATTTAGACGAATGAATAAAGCTGGCTATAACGTTACCATGAACATTCTAAATGCGAAGGAATTCGGGGTACCTCAATCTCGAGAGCGTGTGTTTTTCATAGGTACTAAAGTCGGATTACCCACGGTCGAAATGTCAGCTTTCAATAATTATAGAGTAGAGGCAGTTTCACTTAGAGAGGCAATCTTACATTTAGGTCGCGCAGGCACGACAACAAACCCAAATTTAACAAAAGCAAAGATTACATTAGCCACTAATCCTGTTCTAAGAAAATCTCCGTATGCAGGAATGCTATTTAATGGTCAGGGCAGACCATTAAACCCTGACGCTTGGTCAAGTACACTTCCTGCAAGTATGGGGGGGAACAGAACACCAATTATTGATGAAGATCACTTGTACGATGACAAAGAATCTTGGGTTGAAGAATACCACCGCAATCTAATAGCAGGTAATCAGGATCCTGAATATAAGCAAGTACCACCGCGATTAAGGCGATTAACGATTGATGAAGCCGCAATTTTGCAAACGTTCCCCGAAAGCTATAATTTTTTAGGCCCTCAGTCTAAAGTATTTAGTCAAATTGGTAACGCAGTACCATGTAAACTTGCTGAAGTCGTTGCTCGAGTAGTTCTCGATAGAATTGATAAGAGCAGCACCACAAATGAGTGCCCTAAGCTTGAAAATTTAGAATTAGATCTTGCTATCTAAATAATATACTCAATTAAACTTATTCACTGAGTATCAGTTCGATGCACTAAATCGAAAAGCACCACACGGTGCTTTTAACGAATATTTTTATATGGTGCCGCAACAAGCACTTCTAAGTCGCATGCATAATACAGAAGATTGGCACCACGGCTCACCCATGAATGCTGTGGAACTCTTCATCTGTCCCCCTATCTGTAATAAAACCAGCAACGATCGTTTTTCAATTATCAATTCAGCGACTGTTTCCAACTTAATTTAATTAATACATTGTGATCTGATCCAATACTTTTGGACACCGCGCTAAGTGAGTAAAATGACTTAACGAGGTGAATATGACAACCAAAAAGACCCGCAAGACCCACACGGCTGAATTTAAAGCTGAAGCCCTGAAGTTAGCCGAACGTGTCGGTGTTGCTGAAGCCGCTAGGCAGCTCAAAATCTACGAATCACAACTTTATAACTGGCGCTCTGCCATTGAGAAGAAATCGACAACTAGCCAGCGCGAAGCCGAGCTTGCTGCTGAAGTTGCCAAGTTAAAACGCCAGTTAGCCGACCAAGCTGAGGATTTAGCCATTCTAAAAAAGGCGGCCACCTACTTCGGGAAGAATCAAAAGTAGAACGATTCGAATTTATGCTCGAACACCAGCACCAGTTTCGCCTAAAGCCAATGGCGACAGTGCTTGGCGTGACGCGAAGTGGGTATTATGCCTGGCGAAAATCAAGCAAAGAGCCGAGTACACGCTTGCTCAAACAGCACAGCCGTGATGAGCAAATCAAAGCTTTTTTTGTCCAGAGCAAGGAACGCTCTGGCGCTCGGCGTATTCAAGTCGACCTCGCGGAAGATGGAGAATGCGCTAATTTGAAAACCATTATGAACAGCATGACAAGACAGAATTTAGTGGCTAAAGCAGCCCGTAAATTCAAAACAACAACTGACAGCGACCACCAGCTTTCGGTGGCGCCAAATCTGCTGGAGCAGAACTTCGATGCCAGCGGCCCGAACCAAAAATGGGTCGGTGATATCACGTATCTGATGACAAGCGAAGGCTGGCTATATCTGGCGGTGATTATCGATTTGTACTCGCGCGCCGTGATTGGCTGGTCGATGAGTAATCGCATGACGGCTAAGCTGGCTTGTGACGCGCTGACAATGGCGCAGTTTCGTCGTGGGTTTCCAAAAAAAGTGATTGTTCATAGTGACCGAGGCAGCCAATATTGTTCACATGCGTATCGAGATCTAATTGAAAAAAATCAGCTTATCCAAAGCATGAGCCGCAAAGCCTGCTGCTGGGACAACGCCTGTGCAGAGAGCTTCTTCCATTCACTGAAGGTTGAGGCCATTCAGTACGAGCCGATCATGGACCGGGAAACCATGAAGCACACAGTGTTTGAGTACATAGAAGTTGATTACAACAAAACCAGAAGGCATAGTTCACTTGGCTATTTAAGCCCTGAGAATTTTGAATTGAAAATAGTGCTTAGTTAAGTGTCCAGAGTTAGCGGATCAGATCATTGAAGAACAGAAGCCAAAATAAATTAGCCAGATTGAGCAAAGAAAGAAGCTAACCACAGAAAAGATGACCTTTAGAACTCGCAGAACTATTTTGCCAAGAATTAAAGGAAGACCGGAAGCATGAGCCGAGACGTTTATTCAAGGCTTTAATTCCCCACTTACCTCTAAAAAAACTGAGGCAACTCAGCCCCAATCTGCGACTAGCCTTGATATGCTGGAATTGCTCGAATGACTTCTTTAGCGACAACCTCAACGATCGTCTTCGCCTTCTTTTGTTTTTGTGCCATGATTTTATCGCAGTTTGAGATTGTCAGTGGCGTGATAGGCTCACCCCCAACCAATTCCTCTAACGCTATAGCATCCTCACAGTGCTGAGTGAGCTTAAGCACCCACTGATATCGACATGACCTCTTTTTGATATCTTGTTCAGTTAAGAACCCTGCTTTGACACATAGGTTAATAACTAGCTTATCTATTGTTGTTTCTATGCACTCTTCGAGCCTGACAGCGAGTGTTATTGGGGAAATATACGCCATAGTTTTCTTTAAGTGTAATAACTTAAAACACAAAAACCAAATAGGTTAATCTTTTAGGGTAGTTAAGAAGGGTCACCCTTCTTGCCAGTCGACAACATAAGAACGAAGTGGGTTGTTCTATCTGGAACCACCAATGAATACATATAGCTGCATTCCAGTAGTTTGCAAAATTTAGAATGAATTTGTAAGCTTAAAGCAAATAATCAATATGCTAAAAAACTGGACTGTAATAACCCAACCCGTTCGCTTCGCCAGTGATGGCGTCATGATGCGCGAACGCTATCTACAAAGCCTAAAGCACGCCAATCACAAACATACAGAACGTATCGTATCCATATTCGGTAGCCCAAATACCTCAAACAAAATAGCGCTCGCGGGTGAAGAGTTTCGACTTAATCAACAGATGTATAACCGCCGTGGGGGACGCCCTTTATCGAGCTACGCAGTTGAGTATTGTTTAACTCTTCCTAAAGGCTACCGCCCCACTCATCAGCAATGGCGCGCCATGATTCAAGACTGCTGCATAGCCCTCGCCAAGCTTTGTCAGCTAAATAAAGTTGAGTTCACCCAATATAAACAGCAAGTTCGTGCAGTCCTGCATCAACAACTGCAAAATAGTTCTAAAGGAAGCGGCGACCATGTTCATCTAATCATTGGCAAGGTGATTGGCAATCGTGTGCTTAAAGAGCTTCAACAAAAAAAAGCCACTCGATTGATAAAACAAGCTTTCAATCTCGCAGTATTACAGCACATAGGCATTGACCATCGTAGTTATATTCCAATTGAGCAAGAAAAAGGACGTAGACTTAGCACTTGGCAATATCAGCATGAAAAAGCTAAAGAAGCATTAAAAATAGAAAAACTGTTCAAGCAGATGCAAGCACAATTTGATAAATGGCTAAAAGCTAAAGAAGAGTTCAACGATAGACAAAAAAAGCGACAAGCAAATCGACTCATTAAAACCTATGAATCTATAGAGACCCATGCACTGACAAAACGACAAAAAGAGCAAGTAAATCAAATTAAAGGTTTGATGCTATAACTAAGTGAAGCCCAGGCCCATAAAGAATACTGGTGGGCTACATCACTTTTAGCACTGCATGCATATCCAATCATTATGAGACATAGACGCTACACGCTCAACATACTCCACAAAGTGCTCAAATGTTACAAGCCATGGTGCTTTTTGCGAGTCAGAAAGACGAAAAACGGGAAATGGCAATTCGTTATTACGAGCCTTACGCTTTGCCGTACTAGGCGTAAGCCCCAGATACTCAACGGCAATATCTACAACAGAAATTAGCGGAGCATGATTAAATTTCACAGATATTAAAGAGGCAATACTTGAGTTTGCAAAAGGTACGGTCATCATAATTTTCTCTATGTTGATGAACGTATAGCGACAAGCCATACCTTTAGTATGTACTCAATTTTTTTTGTAATTCCAAATCTTTGAAGAAGTTTTTTGAATAAATTTTTAGACGGTGTAGTATAGACTCGAGAGTGCTACAAGAAATGTGTTGTTGTTTTCTGCCCCTCTCTGCCCTCCACAACAAAGAAGCTAAAGCAAGCCTTTGTTTTACATAAATAAAAAACCATCACACTTCCAATCTAGCATTGGCGCAACGCTAAACACTCTACTTATTGATTTTGAAGACATTTAATACCAACCATTTAATTTAAAACGAGCCACGACCACTAATAGCCGCATATTTTAAATTATTTTGAGATCTTTTTAAGAATTTTCGCTTAATGGTTAAGCATGATTCCTGCTTTTACCCTCACAAAGAGTTAGTCATTGAGTGGATAACACCACTAAAACTTGGCCAGATGATGAAAAACTCTGTGGTTGCAGACTCACTCCCCGTCAGCTAAGTCACATGTTCAGGCTTAATTTGTTATGGTTTTAACGGCTATTTTGAAGTCACACCCGCGCTAAAATTTCGCTAAGTTTCACTTTCAATGGCGATTTATCTTCTATGCTTAGGCCTAATGATATCGTGAGGGTAACTACATGGAAGTTAAATACATCAATCCGTTTCTTGAGTCATTCTTGAACGTGATAAGCACTATGGCCACCATTGAGCTGTCGGCTGGCCGGCCGCGAATCAAGCAAGATGAGATAGCCCTTGGTGATGTGTCTGGGCTGATTGGCATGATTAGCCCACAAGTAAAAGGCTCGCTATCCATAACCTTTGAAAAAGGCTTAGCCCTTAAGATAATGCACAACATGCTGGGGGAGTGCCCCGACCATATCAATGATGAAGTAACAGATATGGTCGGTGAAATTACTAACATGGTGTGCGGCGGCGCCAAAAGGATTTTAGGCGAGAAAGGCTATCAGTTTGAAATGGCCACCCCTATGGTGGTGGCCGGTAAAGAGCATCATATTTCCCATCAAGCTCATGGCAAGAAAATTATCCTGCCCTTCACTAGCCTCAATGGCAAAGCTTTCGTCGAAATTTGTTTCCAAGAAAATGGTTAAAACGGCTGACTAACCATCACCCAGAATTGCGTACTTTCTTGGCTTTTCGCGATTTCAGCACGCACGACTATGCTTTCCACTTCAAAGCGTACACCTGTGCCTAGGGTCCAGTGCATGTCTTGATGCAAACTTGCCGCTGAAAACTCATCGCTGACTTGCCCCGCTTCTGCAAACGCAACCCATTGCCACCAAGGCACTTGATACCACTCAAACACAGGCCAGTGTTGCAATGGTTGCCAATGGGGTTGCACCCGATACTCCATACTATAAAGTAAGGCGCTGCGGCCGCTGAAACGCTTAGCGGAATAACCGCGCAGGCGATCAAAGCCGCCTAAACCAATGCCAGCGTAATAGGGCGGTCGATGAGCTTGACCTTGGTTATCGGTGTCATTCCAGCTCGGGGTATCGGCCAGATACAAATTCAGCGCCATCACTTGCTGGCGAAATAACTCATTGCTACTCAGTGAAAAAAAGGCCGATTGCTCAAGCTCCCACGTGGTCCATGACGGTGCGTCTCTACCTTCAAAGCCATGGCGCAGAGTAAAACTGGTTTCACCACCTTGTGTACTGTTATTCGCTTGGTCACGATTATCCCAATTAAGGAGTAACTCAGCCCCTTGCGTACGCTCTGGAATCATAGACTCTATGCCAAGCTGCTGCGCCCGCGTAAAGGCGGTTAACTTAACGCTAGATACCCCAGAGACTCTTGGGTCCCAACTAATATCCGTTTGCGGCAACATGCTTGGCGCCGCGCCATGAATGCCATGACCTATAGGTAATACATAGCGGGCATGCAGCTTAGTAAAGGATTCATCCCCTGTAGTGATTGCACGCTGTTCTTGCCCTTTATTATCAGGTAAGTAATACACGCCTTCCGTAAAATGCGCTTGATAGGTTTCTGCGCTAAAGAGCCATTGCTCAAGCCCTGGCAACTGATAATTATTGGCTGAAAGATAAGTAACATAACTGTCATTACTTGAATAAAGGCCGATGCCAAAAATACTCGCTTGCACTTGCCCAGCATGCTTAATCACGCCAGCACCACCAAAGGCGGTACTGAGATTTTCACTAGAAAACACAAAAGGCACAGCCGCAAATTCAGGGGGTGACTTAGCATTGGTAGCAGCGGCTTGTTCTAATTGTGTTTGATCTAATTGTGCTTGAGCTAATCCAGTTTGCGCCAGTACAGGCGCAGCAGTAGCCGTTAATAAACACAAGCTAACACTAGCAAAGATGGTTTTATAAGAAGACTTCAAGGCAATTCCTAACAAGATGGCGACGCATAAGCAAAAACGGCGCTAGGCGCCGTTTAATGTCAAAGCAGACGGATTACTCAAAGAACAAACTGACTCGCGGCGTTAACTTAGTCACTAGCTCATAAGCTATGGTACCAATATGCTCAGCGACTTCTTCTACGGGTAAAGCTTGTCCCCACAATAAGACATCATCACCGACGTTATCGCTCGATGCTGGCCCTAAATCGACGGTAAGCATATCCATAGAGACGCGCCCAACAATCGGTACCCGCCGGCCATTAATCCACACTGGGGTGCCAGATGGCGCATTACGCGGATAACCATCGCCATAACCAATAGCCACGACCCCAAGACGAGTATCTTGCGGCGCGCGCCAATAAGCACCATAACCCACTGAATCACCAGCCTTATGGTCACGAATAGCAATTAAGCGTGATTTCAATTCCATCGCCGCCACTAAACCATGATTACTGCCGACATCACCAGTCACAGGTGACACGCCATACATGGCTATGCCAGGGCGAATCCAATCTCGCTGAGTTTGCGGCCAATACAAGGCACCGGCTGAGTTTGCAAGCGAGCGGTCACCATCAAGGGCTTGGGTTAATTCGCAAAATTGATCGTATTGCGCCAGCGTAAACGGATTATCAGGCTCATCGGCGCAGGCAAAATGAGTAATCAAGTGCACAGGTTTAGCCACGTTTTGGCAAGCGAGCAAACGCTGATACACAGCTTCAAATTGCGCCGCAGTAAAACCTAATCTGTGCATGCCGCTGTCTATCTTCAGCCACACAGTCACAGGTTTAGCTAATTGCGCTTGTTCTAACATCTCAAGCTGGGATTCATGATGCACGACTGTGTCGATATCATGCAGCACTAACAAGGGCAGATCTTCTGCTCTGAAAAAACCTTCCAGCAGCAGCAACTTACTTGTTATTAGCCCATGGCGTAACTTCAGGGCTTCTTCAAGGCGCGCGAGGCCAAAACCATCAGCCACGCCATCTAAGGTTCGGGCCACAGGCAGTAAACCGTGACCATAAGCATTGGCCTTCACCACTGCCATAATTCGGCTAGTGGGAGCCACTAATTTTAATTGCGCAAGGTTATGCTGCAGCGCGCTGACACTGATTTCAGCTCTAGGAAAGGGTTTCAAAAATCAACCTTGTTAGTGTTCAGGCCTTAGTCCTCTTCGAACTGCGGTCCTGCATAGTTATCGAAACGGGAATATTGACCTTGGAAAGTTAAACGTACGCGTCCAATGGGGCCGTTACGCTGCTTACCAATAATAATCTCAGCGGTGCCTTTATCAGTAGAGTCATTGTTATACACTTCGTCGCGATAAATAAACATAATTAAATCAGCGTCCTGCTCGATAGAGCCTGATTCACGCAAGTCAGAGTTAATCGGACGCTTATCGGCACGCTGCTCAAGGGAGCGGTTTAACTGCGACAGTGCAATCACAGGAATATCGAGCTCTTTGGCCAAAGCTTTAAGGGAGCGTGAAATTTCAGCAATTTCTAGGGTACGATTCTCAGCTAATGACGGCACTTTCATTAACTGCAAGTAGTCGACCATGATCATCGATAACCCGCCCCAATCACGCGCAACCCGCCGAGCGCGGCTGCGAAGTTCGGTTGGGGTTAAGCCTGAGCTATCATCTATGTACATCTTGCCTTGTTCTAGCATGATCCCCATAGTCGATGATACTCGCGCCCAATCCTCGTCATCCAACTGACCAGTACGAATTTTGGTTTGATCGACGCGGCCAATAGAGGCCAGCATACGCATCATGATCTGTTCTGACGGCATCTCAAGACTGAAAATAAGCACGGGCTTATCTTCATGCATAGCCGCTTGCTCACACAAGTTCATGGCAAAAGTAGTTTTACCCATGGACGGACGCGCCGCCACAATCACTAAATCGCCGCCCTGAAAACCTGTGGTCATTTTATCTAAATCACCAAAACCACTAGAAACCCCAGTCACCCCTTCGTGCGGGTTATTGTAGAGTTTCTCAATCTTATCGACGGTTTTGGCCAGAATACTTTTAATATCCTCAGGGCCTTCGTTGGCATTGGTGCGCGATTCGGCAATTTTAAATACTTTGGTTTCGGCGAAATCTAGCAAAGCACTGGAATCGCGACCTTCAGGGTGATAACCCGCATCGGCAATTTCGTTGGCAACACGGATCATATCGCGCACAACCGCACGCTCACGCACAATAGAGGCGTACGATAGTATGTTACCCGTACTTGGGGTATTTTTGGCGATTTCAGCTAAATAGGCAAAGCCGCCCGCATCATCCAGCAAGCTTTCAACTTCTAGCCCCTCAGACACAGTCACTAAGTCAATCGGGTGACCGGCATCAGTCAATGACTGCATGGCGGTAAAAATAAGCTTATGAGCTCGCGAGTAAAAATCGTCTCGAGATACGGCTTCAGCCACTTTATCCCAAGCCTCAGAATCCAGCATCAAGCCACCCAGTACCGATTGTTCCGCTTCCAACGAATGCGGTGGTAACTTTAAAGCATCAAGCTGAGCATCTCTTGGCTTTCCCTTGGGCTTAAAGGCAGTTTGCTGTGACATTCACGCTCCCAATTACAATGAGTGTTCAAAATATGTTATAACATTGCAGCGTTTTTACGGAATATTTACCGTAACACTCCAAATTTAACCCGTTTACCCTGCCGCATTCTGCGCTTTGCGTCCTCGAGTTATCCCTAATAACTCAAGATGCCTAGTGTTAACTGTGAAGGACATAAAGATAACAATAAGGAAAAGACATGCGCATCACTTTGATTGCAGCTATGGTGGCGGTTTCAACCGCCGCTATGGCTGATGAAGGCCAATGGCAACCTCATCAAATGCCAAGCATTAGCGATAAATTAGTCGCCTCAGGCATCAACATAAGTGCCGACCAATTAGCCGACCTCACTCAGCATCCTATGAATGCCGTTGTCAGCCTCGGCTATTGTACCGCCAGTTTTGTTTCGCCCCAAGGGCTAGTTGTCACCAATCATCATTGTGCCCACGGCGCCATTCAATATAACAGTAAAAAAGAACACAATTATCTCGCCAAAGGCTTCCTGGCAAATCAATTAAATGAAGAACTTAGTGCCGGCCCTAATGAGCAGCTGTTTATTACCGAGGCGGTGGATAATGTCACGACTGCTGTACTTAACAATGTCAGCGAACAAGCTTTAGCGCGCTATGAGGCCATAGAAGCCAACAAGAAAGCCTTAATCAAGGACTGCGAAGTCGATAAGAACTATCAATGCTCAGTACGTAGCTTTCACAATGGCTTGGAATACTACCTCATCAAACAGTTAATTTTACGCGACGTGCGCTTAGTGTACGCGCCGCCTGAAAGTGTTGGCAGTTTTGGTGGCGACATTGATAACTACGAATACCCACGCCATAGCGGCGACTTTACTTTTCTGCGCGCTTATGTCGCTAAAGATGGCAGCCCTGCGGCATTTCATCCCGATAACGTGCCCTATCAGCCTAAGAGCTATTTAGCTATTAATGCCAATGGCGTGAACGCGGGTGATGGTGTGTTTGTGGCAGGCTATCCAGGTGCCACCAGTCGTTATCGCTTAACCTCTGAATTGCTGTTTGCTAAAGACTGGCAATATCCAGCGCAAGCGGCGCGCTTTCAGCGCCAAATTGACACTATTACGGCTATGGGTGAGCAAGACCAAGCCATCAAAATCGCCTACGCCAGCACTTTAGCCGGTAATGCCAATCGCATGAAAAAGCTTAATGGCTTACTCGATGGCTTTAAGGCCACTGATATCATTAGCATTAAAGGCCAGCAACAAGCAGGCTTTGATGCTTGGCTCAGTAAGCAAGCTGCCAATAGAGATGTCAGCAAGCGCTTAGAAACTTTACTGAGCAAACAGCAGCAACAAATTCAAACGCAATTTTATTTCGATAACGCCCAGTCAAGCGCCCTGTTAAGCGCTGCTAATCAACTCTATCGCTGGGCCAAGGAGCAGCAAAAGAGCGATATTGAGCGAGAAACTGGCTATCAAGAGCGCGATAGAAAGCAGTTTAGTGCCGCCTTAGCGCGTTTAGATTCACGCTTTATTAGCGAAGTTGATAAAGATTTGTGGCGGCAAGACATTAACGCTTATATCGGCCAAACGAATCGAGTCGAGGCGCTCGATAAGTGGCTTAATGTCGATGCTGATGCCCTCAATGCCAAGCTTGACGCTATGTATGCAGAAACCCGCTTAACCAATAAAGAGCAGCGCTTAGGCTGGATGGAAAAATCCGCCAGTGAATTTGAAGCCAGTCGCGATCCTTTCATTCGTCTAGCGGTCGCCTTATACCCAAGCAACATGGCAAACGAGCAAAAAACCAAAGAGTTAGTCGGTGAGCTTACTATGGCTCGCCCTGCCGTCATGCAAGCCATTATTGATTATTACCGCGCTAACGACTGGCCCGTGTACCCTGATGCCAACGGTACCTTAAGAATTAGCTATGGCAGTGTCGATGGCTATCAATCGGCTGACGGCCTGTATAAGCAGCCTTTTACTCGTCTTGAAGGCATTAAGGCCAAGCACACTGGAGAATCACCATTTAATGCCCCAGACAAATTACTGAATGCCATTAATGCCGGCAATCTTGGTCAGCATAAGGTGACGAGTGTTTATCAAGACCCACGCGGCTGGTTGTGTCGACTCGTGTCATGCGCTGCAACCCCTGAGCAATTTAACTCAGTGCCAGTGAATTTCCTCTCCAGCGTGGATACTACCGGTGGCAACTCAGGATCCCCAGTATTTAACGGTCAAGGCCAATTAGTAGGATTAAATTTTGATTCCACTTATGAAGCCATCACTAAGGATTGGTTCTTTAATCCAACCATAACCCGCGCCGTACATGTGGATATTCGCTACATCTTATGGATGATGGATAAGGTGGATAACGCGCAGAACTTATTGGCGGAACTTACAATAGCAAGGGATTAGCCAAATAATGCAGAGAGTAACTGAGTAACTGAGTAACTGAGTAACTGAGTAACTGAGTAACTGAGTAACTGAGTAACTGAGTAACTGAGTAACTGAGTAACTGAGTAAAGCCTGTGCCACGACGCTATGCTTAGCAAACATTTATGCCTAAGCATGGAGTACATCCACAAAAAATAGGCAAAAAAAAACACCGCCGCAGCGGTGTTTTTATTCGTCGGTGTTAATTAAGCTTCTGCAACAACAGTTACTTTAACAACAGACTTAACTTCGGTGTGCAACTGAACTTCAACTTCGAAGTCGCCAGTGTTGCGCAGAGCGCCCAGTGGCAGACGTACTTCAGATTTAGCCAGAGCAACGCCAGCAGCAGTAACTGCATCAGCGATATCACGGTTGCCAACTGAACCGAACAGCTTACCTTCATCGCCAGCTTTAGAAGCAATAACAACTGCTCCTAAGGCAACGATCTTTTCAGCACGTTCGTTAGCAGCAGTTAATTCTGCAGCTAATTTAGCTTCCAGCTCGGCGCGGCGAGCTTCGAAAACTTCAGTGTTAGCAGCGTTAGCTACAACTGCTTTGCCTTGTGGCAGCAGGTAGTTACGAGCATAACCGGCTTTAACAGTAACTTTGTCACCCAGGTTGCCCAGGTTCGCGATTTTATCAAGCAAAATAACGTTCATTATCAATTCCTCTAAATATGACTAGGAGTCAATACCGATTACTGAAGATCAGTGTACGGCAGCAGTGACAGATAACGAGCACGCTTGATAGCGCGAGCCAGTTGACGCTGGTATTTAGCACTAGTACCAGTGATACGGCTAGGAACGATTTTACCGCTCTCAGTGATGTAGTTTTTCAGGGTAACAATATCTTTGTAATCGATCTCAGTAACACCTTCAGCGGTGAAACGGCAGAACTTACGACGACGGAAATAACGTGCCATGGTGACAGTCTCCTAAGATTTCAATTCGACATTTTCAGCATGGAGAACCAAACGGTTTTGCCCGTTTCGGCTTTGCTGCAGATTAATAAATCCCTGCACCTCGATCTCCACACCGGCTTTTAGTTTGTCTGCGACGCTTAAAAAGCGCTCTCCACTTAAAATCACCTGTATCTGGCAATATACATTGCGCAACATTTCGGCTTGATAACGCTGAGACTTATGTTCCAGAGTTAACACCCAATGGCTAATGCCAGCAGGACTGTCAAATTGTCTTGAGCGCACTATGCTCCCAGACATAGACAGATGATTCAGTGACACAGATAAACTTACTCAGCAGATTCTTCAGCGTTTTCAGTAGCTTCGTCACGGTCAGATGAGAAAGAACGACGTGAGTCGCGCTCTTCTCTGGCCTTAGACATTGGAGAAGCTTCAGTGATGGCTGCTTTAGTACGCATTACCATGCTACGCAGAACGGCGTCGTTGAAACGGAAAGCAGTTTCCAGTTCTTCGATTACTGCAGCAGTTGCTTCTACGTTCATCAGAACATAGTGAGCTTTATGCAGGTCTTGGATTGGGTAAGCCAGTTGACGACGGCCCCAATCTTCCAGACGATCAATTTTGCCGTTAGCTTCGGTGATTAAACCTGTGTAACGCTCGATCATGCCTGGTACTTGTTCACTTTGATCTGGGTGAACCATAAATACGATTTCGTAATGACGCATTTATTGCTCCTTACGGTTAGGTAGCCTCGGTTTTGGCTCAGTCGGACCAATTGGAGGCAAGGAACGAAATATAGTGACTGATTAAGGAGCGCGATAGTACAAAAACCCTGCCATAAACTCAAGCATTAATCGCCAAACTATCTAAATTTGCTACTTTGCCCCACAGAAGTTAATCGGTATTATGATCATCAATAGGTTTGCAACTCTTTGCAGCTAAGGTCATAGCCACCACACCATAAGAAAATATTCATGCCTAAGACATTTAAGACGCTGTTGGCTTTAGGCCTTTTTTCAAGTAACGCTTTGGCCTTAGTGCCGCCCGATTACCAAGAGCCACCGAGCGATTTTACCGCCGAAGTTGAGGCGGGATTTCAGCTCAATACCGGCAATACCGAATCTGCTAGCTTTAATGGCCGCACTAAACTTGAATATGACACAGTAAACACCACCCAAACCGCTGTGTTTAAAAGCTATTTTTCATCTGAAAATGAAGTCACTAAATCTGAGAAATATGACTTTCAGCTGCAGTCTAACTACAAGCTTGATGGTGGTTATGTGTTTGGCCGCGGTGATTTTACTTGGGATGAATTTGGCTCTTATACCAAAATCGTCACAGTATCGACGGGTTATGGTTTTGATGCCGTTGATTTACGCAACACTAAATTGAGCTTAGAAATAGGCCCAGGTTATCGTTATAACGTGCCGTTTGCCGTGGATAGTAGCGATGGCGAAGTGCTGGCAGAGCGCGATTATATTTTACGTACCGCCGCCAAATTTGAGCAAAGGTTTCATGAGTATTCGAGCATGGCTGCCGATCTTACCGCTGAAACCGGTGAAAACAACAATACCTTGACCTTGGACATGGGCTATAAAAATACCATGTTTCAGGACTGGGCATTTAAGATAGGTATCAACGTTAAATACACTGAGCGCGTGCCAGAAGGCACTAAGCCCACAGATACCATTACCACCTTTAATCTGCTCTATACCTTCCAGTAATAGCCAAAAAAAAGATGAGCTAGGCTCATCTTTTTTATGACGTTAACTCAAATTCGACTACTGCCTATTTAAGCTAAAGCGCATGGGCGCTAAGACCAAATTAGGCTAAACGTTGGCGCACGGCTTCAAATAAACAAATACCGGTAGCAACTGACACGTTCAGGCTTGAAACACTGCCCGCCATAGGGATTGAAATCAAGCTGTCGCAAGCTTCGCGGGTTAAACGGCGCAGGCCCTTGCCTTCAGCCCCCATAGCAATAGCTAATGGTCCCGTCAGCTCGGCTTGATACAAGGTACCATCCGCTTCGCCAGCTGTGCCAATTATCCAAATACCTTGCTCTTGTAAATAACGCATAGTGCGCGCCAAGTTAGTTACTTGGAACAATGGCACGATTTCCGCGGCGCCGCAGGCCACTTTAGTCACAATCGAAGTAATACCTACAGAGTTATCTTTAGGTACTATGATGCCTTGCACGCCAGCGGCATCGGCATTACGTAAACAAGCGCCCAAATTATGCGGGTCTGTTACGCCATCTAAGATCAATAAAAATGGCTTATCTGTGGCTTTTAACAGTTCAGCTAAATCATGCTCACTCAGGATTTTCGCCGGCTTTACGCGGGCAACAATACCTTGATGTTGGCTGCTGGCCGTTTTTTCATCCAGTACTTTGCGCGACATTTGCTGCAAAGACACGCCATATTCTTGCGCCTTAACAATCAAGGGGGTAACTCTATCATCCACTCGACCTTGCAGCAGATATAACTCGAGCACGCGCTCTGGGCTGTTTTCGAGGACGGCGCTTACGGCATGAATGCCAAACACTAATTCTTGCTTTTTCATTAACTACTTTCTCTTACGACTTGCGCTTAGTTTTTGTCGGTTTTTTTGCCTTTATAGGTTTAGCTGCGCTACTAGCAGCGGCTCCACCTTTGGCTGGCGATTTACGGCGGCTTGATGATCCACGCTTTTTAGCTGCAGGCTTATCTTTAGCGCCATCTTTACCTTTTGCGCCATTGCTAGCTTTAGCTTCTTCTTTAGTCGCTTTAGCTAACTTGGCACCTTCTAAATTAACGCGCTCACGAGCGGTTAATTTATTGGCAGGCTTGCGGCGACGACTGCCGGCAACTTCGCCTTCCATCAATAAATCAATCTGGCGATCATCAAGGTTGACCGCAGCCACTTTAACCGTGACGGCATCTCCTAGTTGATACACTTGACCACTCGCCTCACCGACTAAGCGTTGACGCATTGGGTCGTATTGGTAGTAATCGCTACCTAAGCTTGAGATATGCACTAAGCCGTCAATGAACAAGTCGTTAAGGCGCACAAATAAGCCAAAGCTAGTGACCGAGGCAATGACCGCATTAAAGGTATCGCCCACATGATCTTGCATAAACTCGCACTTGAGCCAATCACTCACATCGCGCGTGGCTTCATCGGCGCGGCGCTCAGTGTTAGAACACTCTTCACCCAGCTTATCTAGCTCATCAAGCTGATAATGGTAGCCGCCATCACGGGTCCACTTCTCATCACTAGCGCCTTCGGCTTTAGTCAATAAGTAGCGAATAACGCGGTGCAGTACCAAATCTGGATAACGGCGAATTGGCGAGGTAAAGTGAGAATAAGCTTCTAACGCTAAACCAAAGTGGCCTTGATTATCAGGGGTATACACAGCTTGGCGCATAGAGCGCAGCAGCATAACTTGAATCAATTCGGCGTCTGGACGACCCACTAATTTTTCCATCAAGGCTTGGTAATCAGCCGGAGTTGGCTCAAGGCCGCCATCCATGCTTAAGCCACGCTCAGCCAAAAACTCTTTAAACTGCGTGAGTTTTTGCTCTGATGGCGCGTCATGCACGCGGTACAAGACTTCGCCCTTGTTCTTTTTCACAAAAGCCGCCGCTGAAACGTTAGCTAAGATCATACATTCTTCGATGATCTTGTGCGCTTGATTGCGCGAGCGCGGCACTATCTTGTCAATCTTGCGATCAGCATTAAAGATAAACTGGGTTTCTAAGGTCTCAAAGGCGATGGCGCCACGCTTAGCACGCTGTTCATCCAAGGCCAAATATAAGTCCTGCAATGCTTTAAGATGCGGGAACAGTGCTTGATGCTCAGGCTTAACTTCACCACCTTCGAGCATGTCAGCCACTTGGGTATAAGTGAAACGGGCATGCGAGTGCATCACTGCTGGGTAAAACTTATAGCCAGATAACTTACCATTGGCAGAAATAGTCATTTCCGCCACCATGCATAAGCGATCAACGCCAGGGTTCAGAGAACACAAGCCGTTAGATAGCTTTTCTGGCAGCATAGGGATAACTTGCGATGGGAAATATACCGAGTTACCACGAGCGCGCGCTTCAGCATCTAAAGCTGAATCAGTGCGTACATAGTGACTTACGTCTGCAATCGCTACCCATAAACGCCAGCCACCGCCACGCTTAGTTTCGGCATATACCGCATCATCAAAGTCGCGAGCATCTTCGCCATCAATAGTGACTAAAGGTAATTCGCGTAAATCTACCCGACCTTTTTTATCATCTTCTGTGACTTCATCGCTGATACGCTTAAGCTTTTTCTCAATATTGCTCGACCAAGTGTGCGGTAAATCGTAATTGCGCAGTGCAATTTCAATTTCCATACCCGGCGCTTGTTGCTTACCCAGCACTTCGGTCACTTTACCGGCGGCTTTAACATAGCGACCTGGGCGGCGAGTTAACTCAACCACTACCACATCGCCATGACGAGCACCCATGCGATCGTCTTGATCAATCAAGATTTCTTGAGTGATGCGGCGATCGTCAGGCACCACAAATGCCATGCCACAATCGACATAGAAACGGCCAACTAAGGCGGCATTCCTTGGCTGCACTAAGCGAACAATACGTGCATCGCGGCCACCTTTGCGGCCTACACCCGCTTTTTGGGCTAAGACTTTATCGCCGTGGAAATACAGCTGCATATCTCGCTCAGAGATAAACAGATCATCGCCACCTTCTTCAGGGCGGAAAAAGCCAAAGCCATCACGATGCCCAAGCACAGTGCCTGTCAGCAAATCCATACGTTCTGGAAGGCCATAACACTGACCGCGGGTAAAGACCAGTTGACCATCACGCTCCATGGCACGCAAGCGGCGGCGCAGGGCTTCGAGTTGATCTTCATCGGTTAATTTGAGGGCGTCAGCAATATTCTGCCGCGTAAGAGGTGCGGATTGAGCTTGTAAGTAATTTAAAATCCACTCGCGACTGGCGATTGGGTTTTCATAATTTTCGGATTCACGCTCAAAATGAGGGTCTTTTATCATTCAATTTCCATTTTTGCCCTGATCTTTGCAGGACATATCAATTACCAGATAGCCGCTGTTGCTGCGCCCTAGAAACGGCGCTTGCCGGCATTTTGGTTTCTAATTGTTGTAACAGTCGCAAGGCTTCAAGTTTGGTCTTGGTATTGGCAAATACCTCATTAAATAACCAGTGATAGCCCATTTCATAATCCATAGGACTACCATACCCCTGCGCCTGTAATCTGACCAGCATAATACGAGCTTGCTGATCGCCATTGGCCGCGGCAGGTAATACGAACTGCACGGCCCGGTGTTTATTCTGGATCACGAATCTACCGTCGTGATAATACTCAGCAATTTTTACCATGGCTTCACTGCTGCCTTGTTCTGCCGACATCTGCAAAATTGACATGCCATAGCGGGGATCGGCGGTCACACACACGCCATGATTGAGCATTTCTCCCCAGAGAAACTGATATAACGGTTGCTTAAGCACCATAGCGCGAGCTTCGATGTCTTGCAATAACTGACAGTCATCGGTTTTGACTCGCTGCAAATAGGTTTGCGTACGAATTAACGACAACAACTGTGCATCTGAATAAATATCTACGGCTTCAATTGTTGCTAACGCCTTTGGCGTAACGAGCCACAAACAGCTCAGTAGTAATAATATTCGGCTAATACTTTTTTCCATAAGGTCGATGTCCATAGCAGTCGCTTTAGTTGGATATCGGCCGTGATGGGATTTTCTTAATTAAAAAAGGCCGCAATTTGCGGCCTTTTTGATATCAATAAACTTAGTTAAATGGATTAACTAAAATCATAGTCTCGTTACGGTCAGGACCGGTAGAGATGATATCGATAGGCGTTTCGAGTAACTCTTCGATACGCTTAATGTAGTTGATGGCTGCTTGTGGCAACTGCTCAATTGAAGTAGCACCAAAGGTGACATCGCTCCAACCAGGCATTGACTCATAAACAGGAGTCACTAAGTCATAACCTTCTGCCGCTAACGGCGTGGTTTGAGCAATAGTGCCATCAGCATTCTGGTAACCAACACACAGTTTAACTTCTTCTAAGCCGTCTAATACGTCAAGCTTAGTCAGACAGAAACCTGTGATGCTGTTGATTTGAACGGCGCGGCGCATAGCCACGATATCCAACCAACCTGGACGACGCTTACGACCTGTGGTCGCGCCGAACTCATGGCCTTTAGTTCCTAAGTAATCACCGATTTCATTTTGCAATTCAGTCGGGAAAGGACCGGCACCAACACGAGTGGTGTAAGCCTTAATGATACCCAGAACATAATCCAAGTGACGTGGACCGAAGCCACTACCCGTTGCTACACCACCTGCGGTAGTGTTTGACGAAGTCACGAAAGGATAAGTACCGTGGTCAATATCCAGTAAGGTGCCTTGAGCGCCTTCGAATAAGATGTCGTCACCAGCTTTACGCGCTTGATCTAACAGATCAGCCACGTCAACACACATGCTCTTCAGATAATCAGCAATTGCTAATGCATCATCCAGCGTGGTCTGGTAATCAACTGCATCTACGCCATAGTATTCTGTCAGCATAAAGTTGTGATATTTCATCACTTCTTTCAGCTTTTCAGCAAATAGCTCTGCATTGAACAGATCGCCTACGCGTAAACCGCGACGGGAAACCTTATCTTCATAGGCAGGACCAATACCGCGACCGGTAGTACCAATGGCATTGTTGCCACGAGCCTGTTCGCGAGCGATATCTAAAGCGCAATGAAATGGCAGGATCAAAGGACATGCTTCTGAGATCAGCAAGCGCTCCTCAACCGGAACGCCGCGCTCTTTGAGCATAGCGATTTCCTTCAATAGCGCATCTGGTGCTAACACCACGCCATTACCGATAATGCAAGTTACATTATCACGTAAGATCCCTGACGGAATTAAGTGAAGGACGGTTTTTTCACCATCGATAACCAAGGTATGACCAGCATTGTGGCCGCCCTGATAGCGAACTACATATTTTGCCTGTTCGGTGAGAAGGTCGACAATTTTACCTTTTCCCTCGTCACCCCATTGAGTGCCGAGAACAACTACGTTTTTGCCCATTGTTTGCTGCAAGGTTGCGGTTAAAGCAGGATTTTAACAGATTTTAGGGGGCATAAGGCAAGTAATTTATGAAAAAATAATCAATAAAACTATTCCTGCCGTTACTAAGGCGCCACCAATGCGTTGCAAAGCATTGTTTTCTATAGCGGTCAATTCCTGAATATAATTTCGCCAGCGATTTGGGAACAAAAATGGACCTACGCCTTCTATCACTAATACTATGGCCAAAACCAGCATCCACTGTGCAAATGTCATTAACGATCCTCCTAATTGAAAAACATGGCCTAAGCGGTAGCCTGTGATCCACAAACTTATGCTCAGGCGCCCTTATCATAATTTGCAGCCATAAAAAAACCCAGCCATAAGGCTGGGTTTCCAAGTCGTACTCGAGCGAAATATTAACGCTTAGAGAACTGTGGTCTACGACGTGCTTTACGCAGACCAACTTTCTTACGTTCAACCTGACGAGCATCACGGGTAACGAAACCAGCAGCGCGCAGTGAAGGACGCATTGCTTCGTCCAGTTGCATCAGAGCACGGGTAATACCGTGACGGATAGCACCTGCTTGACCGGTGATACCACCGCCCTTAACAGTCACATAGATGTCCAGCTTTTCAGTCATTTCTACCAGCTCAAGTGGTTGACGAACAACCATACGAGCGGTTTCACGACCGAAATACTGGTCTAATGGACGCTGGTTAACAACGATGTTACCACTACCTGCAGTTGCGAAAACGCGGGCAGTTGAAGTTTTGCGACGGCCAGTGCCGTAGTACTGAGTTGCAGCCATTTGCTTAATCCCGTTTAGATATCAAGAACTTGAGGTTGTTGTGCAGCGTGGTTATGTGCAGCGCCAGCGTAAACTTTCAGTTTACGGAACATAGCGCGACCCAGAGGGCCTTTTGGCAACATACCCTTAACAGCCTTCTCGATGATCATTTCTGGCTTATGAGCTTGCAGCTTTTCAAAGCTGATTTGCTTGATGCCACCTGGGAAGCCAGAATGTGAATAGTAGATTTTGCCTTTAGCTTTGTTACCAGTAACAGTCACTTTTTCAGCATTAACAACGATGATATAATCACCGGTATCAACGTGAGGAGTGTACTCAGCTTTGTGCTTGCCACGCAAACGCAAAGCAATCTCGGTAGCAATACGACCTAAAGTCTTGCCTTCAGCATCCACGACGAACCAGTCACGAGATACAGTTTCTGGCTTAGCAGTAAAAGTAGTCTTCATTTTTACAAAAACCCAAAGTTAAATTTTATCTCACATGCTATTTGCCAATCAAATAACACGAAGTGTCACCACCTCACCCCTTCGAGCGAAGTAAGCAAACATGGTTTGTTCCGCCCAATCGGCGGAGTAACGTGGGCAGGTGGCGGATTATAGCCAAGCATGAGTTAAAAATCACCTGATATTTCACTAAATTTCTAAAAAGATCGGCGATCGCAACGATCTGATTCACTGTTATCGGCTAAGCCAAATGCGCCATAGCTAAATACTCATGGGATTGCATTTCAGTTAAGCGTGAACGGCAGCGGCGAAACTCAAAACTCAGTAAGCCATCGCTGTAGATGTTTTCAAGTGGCACGGCCGCAGAAATAATCAGCTTTACCTGGCGCTCATAAAACTCATCCACTAATGCTAAAAAACGCCGCGCGATATCATCGCCCGTAGTGGCAGCGCCCATTTGCTCCACATTACTTAGCAATACGGTATGGTACTCTTTTGCCAATTCCATGTAATCCACTTGGCTGCGCGGGCCATCACATAAGGCGCGAAAGTCACACCATAAAACCCCTTTAGCTTGGGCGCGAATCGTTAACATTCGTCCCTCTAGTTGAATGTCGGTCTGCTTGTCATCGGCTTCTGGTGCCAACTTAGTAAAATAAGTCGCTAAGTTACTGTCAGCTTTACTATCTAATGGATAGTGGTAAATTTCGGCCTGCTCTAAAGTGCGCAGGCGATAATCAATGCCGGCATCCACATTCAGCACTTGGCAATGACGCTTAATTTGCTCGATTGCCGGTACAAAGCGTGCGCGTTGTAAACCATTTTTATAAAGCTCATCGGGGATAATATTAGACGTCGCAACTAGCACTACGCCTTGCTCAAATAACGCAGTAAATAAGGTGCCAAGCAACATGGCGTCGGTAATGTCTGATACAAAAAACTCATCGAAACAAATAACCCGATAACGTTTTGCCATTTCGGCGGCGATCACAGGTAAAGGATCGCGCGTGCCTTTACGCTCATGCAAGTCATGATGTAACTGATGCATAAAGCGGTGAAAGTGAGCTCGCAATTTATCGTCAAACGGCAAAGCTTGGTAAAACGTATCCATTAAATAGGTTTTACCGCGCCCAACACCGCCCCATAAATACAGTCCCTGTATGGTTTGTGGCTGAGAGCCCATCAGCTTTTGCTGCAACCATTGCCACTTACCTGTGACAGGCTTGGTAATTAGCGCTTGATAAACGCCTTCGAGAGCAATAACAGCTTGCTCTTGGGCACTATCATGACTGAAATCCTCGCGTAACAAATCTTGCTGATAATGTTCTAGTGGCGAAAGTCGAGACACGTTGCATCCTATTCATGGTCTTTTTAGCGAGAATAACATGATGAGAAACATTTGCAGAGTGCAAACACAGTCTGCCTATTCATGCTTTCTATAGCGCGCTTACACTGACAAGGGTTTTGCTTTCTGGCACAATCTGGGCTGGTTTAACAACTAAGGAATAATTATGGAATTTGCGCTGTTATTGGCGGCATTTGTTATGGGAATAGTTATCGGCGCCGTTGGCCGCCCATTACTTTTTAGAGCGACTCACACTCAAGATAATCAAAAGCAGTTAGAGCACGTGACGCTCGAATTGACTCAGTATCGCCAAGAAGTGTCTGATCGTTTTGTGGAGCATTACCAGCAGTTAGCTAGCCTCACCGAGCAAATCAATAAATTAAATGCTAATTGGAACTTAGCCGCTAATCAGTTAACTCTTGATGCTGACGATGAAATCAAACATCTGCCACAACTCGTCCCACATTCAGAGCGTGAACAGCCGCTGCCGGCGGTTAATTAAACTCATTTTTGCTGACAAATGAACTTTTCAATAAGCTATTAATCTTATTTAATAACCATAACTTAGCTTAACTGTACTTCAGCAATCGTTAATTTTTAGCGCAAGTTCAGTCATGGTCAGATGCATTTGTCGCAACTATGGAGTTTATATATTGATGAAGAAAACCTCATCCTTACTCACTGCTACGCTAACAGCCACCCTCTTATCATCAAGCTTGGCTTTAGTGGCCGCGCCGGTTAGTGCTGCTCTTCCCGTAGTCGTTGAGGGTCAAGCCCTACCAAGCTTAGCGCCTATGTTAGAGCGCACTACGCCGGCTGTGGTATCAGTGGCAGTGTCTGGCACACAAGTATCCACCCAACAAGTTCCCGAAGTCTTTCGCTATTTCTTTGGCCCTAACGCGCCGCAGCAACAAGTGCGGGAACGGCCATTTCGTGGTCTTGGTTCTGGCGTCATTATCGATGCCGACAAAGGCTACATAGTCACCAATAACCACGTCATCAATGGCGCCAATAACATCATGATAGGTTTGCATGATGGCCGCGAAGTGGAAGCTAAACTTGTGGGCACAGATGCCGACTCGGACATAGCCTTGTTGCAAATTGATGCCAAGGATTTAGTGGCCATTAAAGTCAGCGATTCTAATCAGTTGCGAGTTGGCGATTTTGCTGTCGCTATTGGTAATCCCTTTGGTTTAGGTCAAACCGTCACTTCAGGCATCATTAGCGCCTTAGGTCGCAGTGGCTTAGGCATTGAGATGCTTGAGAACTTTATTCAAACCGATGCAGCCATCAACTCAGGTAATTCAGGCGGCGCCCTCGTTAACCTAAATGGTGAACTATTAGGGATTAACACTGCCATTGTAGCCCCCAATGGCGGTAACGTTGGCATTGGCTTTGCCATCCCAGCCAATATGGCCTTAAGCCTTGTTGGCCAGATTATTGAGCATGGCGAAGTGCGGCGCGGCATTTTAGGGATTTCAGGGCGCGATCTTGATAATCAACTCGCAAAAGCCTTAGGAGTATCCACTCAGCACGGCGCCTTTGTCATTGAAGTCTTGCCTAATAGCGCGGCTGCCGATGCGGGCATTAAAGCCGGTGACATTATTACCAGCATAGATGGCAGAAAAATTAAAAGCTTCCATGCACTTAGAGCGCAAGTGGCGACCTTAGGTGCGGGTTCTAGCATCAATTTAGGTATCAATCGTGACGGCGACACTAAGACGTTTAACGTCACCTTGGGTGAAGCCAAAGCTGCCAATCAAGCCGCGGTTGAGCAAATGCATCCACTCTTTGTTGGCGCTAAGCTTGAAGATACTAAGCAAGGGGTGAAAGTGCTGGATGTAACTCAAGGCTCACCTGCCGCGATGAGCGGGCTACTCTCTGGTGATATGATTACCGCGGTCAACCGCACAGCTATCACTAACCTCAAGCAATTAAAGCAAGCCTTAAGCGATAAACAAGGGACCACGGCCCTAAGAATTATGCGCGATGGCAATGCCTTATATCTAGTCCTCAGAGGCTAAGCAAAATCCGCGGACGCGTATGCGTCCGCTGACGCAAGCAACAATTTCATGATAGGCTAGCGCCACTTATTGAAATTGATAACGACCATGAATTTTAAGAACCTTTTCCTATATCTGAGTAAAGCCGTCTTACTCGGCCTGTTTATGGCTGGCGTGATCTTATTGGTCAATCAGTTATTACCTAAGCAAGCATCACTCAATAACCTCTTTCAAACCCGCGCCAATGGCACGGTCGAATTATCTTTCGCTAACGCGGTGCGCCGCGCAGCGCCTGCTGTGGTTAACATTTATAGCCTCAGCATAGATCAGCGCCAGCCTTTAGGTAACAGTGCCCTGCAAGGCCTAGGCTCTGGCGTTATCATGAGTGGCGAAGGTTATATCCTTACTAACTTTCATGTGATTAAACAAGCCGATCAAATAGTGGTCGCCTTGCAAGATGGCCGTAAATTTACCGCGGAAGTGGTGGGCTCAGATCCTGAAACCGATTTATCGGTAATTAAGATTGAAGGCGATAACTTACCTATTATTCCTTTAAGCCTATCAACCCCGGCAGAAGTGGGTGACGTGGTATTAGCCATTGGCAACCCCTACAACTTAGGTCAAACCATTACCCAAGGCATTATCAGTGCCACTGGTCGCAACGGTCTTTCAAGCGGCTATTTAGATTTCTTACAAACTGATGCCGCCATTAATGCAGGTAATTCGGGCGGCGCCTTAATTGACACTAACGGCTCGTTAATCGGCATTAATACCGCCGCCTTTAAGATAGGTGATGATAACGGCGGCCATGGCATTAACTTCGCCATTCCGATTAAATTGGCTCACAGCATCATGGCAAAGCTCATTAAAGATGGCCAAGTGATCCGCGGCGCTCTCGGTATTTCTGGTGAGCCCGTAGTGCCTGTCATGGCGCAAATCCTGAATCTTCCCAATCTTAATGGTGTAGTCGTTACAGGTATTGACCCTAACGGTCCGGCGGCAAAAGCTAAATTAAAAGTGCGCGATGTCATCACTCAATATCAGCATGAAGATGTGCCAGGGGTTGAAATGCTGATGGATAGAATTGCTGAAACTCAGCCAGGTAGCAAAATCACCATGACGCTGATTCGTGATGGCAAGGCGATGGAATTACCCGTCATCATTGGTGAGAAAAGTAATAAACGCTAAGTACTCAGCGCTAACAGCCAAAATAAGCCAAAAGCAGCGCGGGTTGGCAACATCTAAGCTAACCCGCACTAAGCTAACGCGTAAGCGCCAGACTAAACCTTGCCCTGATTAACCTTACCTTAAACGCCTAAGCGTTAGCCCCTAAACGTTAGCCATAAAAAAACTCGGCAAGCCGAGTTTTTTATGAGTGTTGCCAAGCGCTATTAGCTCTCTTTCACAAACTCTTTTACGCGAACCACATGCCCACCTAAGCCTTCAAACTTCTGTTCGATATGCTCATAACCACGGTCGAGGTGATAAATTCTATCAACCACAGTGTCGCCATCGGCCATTAAGCCAGCTATCACTAAGCTTGCTGATGCACGTAAATCGGTCGCCATCACTTGCGCGCCGCTTAAACGCTCAACGCCATGGATAATACAAGTGTGACCTTCTAATTCCATGTCAGCGCCCATACGCAGTAGCTCAGGGACATGCATAAAGCGGTTTTCAAAAATGGTTTCAACGATAGTGCCAGAACCAGTCGCCAAGGCATTCAATACACAAAATTGCGCTTGCATATCGGTTGGGAAACCTGGATATGGCACAGTCTTGATGTTGACCGCTTTTGGACGTTGACCTTGCATATCAAGCTCAATCCAATCAGCGCCAGTCGTGATAGTCGCGCCCGCATCTTCAAGCTTAGCCAGAACCGCTTCTAAAGATTTTGGCTTAGCATTTTCACAGCGAATATGACCGCGAGTTACAGCAGCAGCGACCAAGAAAGTACCAGTCTCGATGCGATCTGGCATTACGCGGTAATGACAACCATTTAATTTTTCAACGCCTTGAATGCGAATGGTATCAGTACCTGCGCCTTCAATGTTGGCGCCCATGGCTATCAAGCAATTGGCTAAATCTGTGACTTCAGGTTCACGCGCCGCGTTCTCAATAATGGTTTCGCCATCAGCTAATGCCGCAGCCATCAGTAAGTTTTCAGTGGCGCCAACGCTTATCATATCCATCACGATATGAGCGCCTTTCAGGCGGCCATCAACACGCGCCTTGATATAACCTTCTTTCACTTCGATGTGAGCGCCCATTTGCTCTAAACCATGCAAGTGCAGGTTTACTGGGCGGGCACCGATAGCGCAGCCACCAGGCAAAGACACATCCGCAGTACCAAAACGAGCCAGCAAAGGGCCTAAGATTAAAATCGAGGCTCTCATGGTTTTAACTAAATCATAAGGTGCACAGAAATTATCGAGCTTGTCGGTACGGATTTTAATGAGACCATCAGCAGTCACATCAACTTCAGCGCCTAAACAGCGCAGCAGTTTGCAACTGGTAGTTACATCGCGCAGCTGTGGCACATTACTTAACACAAATTCAGACTCAGCCAATACGCCTGCCATTAAGATTGGCAAGGCAGCATTTTTTGCACCCGAAATTACGACGCTACCACTGAGTGCGCCATTGGCTTGAATTGTTAATTTATCCACACTTACTCTCTACACTGGCGAGTTAAATATTTTTTCGCG
This sequence comes from Shewanella sp. SNU WT4, assembly GCF_006494715.1. Classification (NCBI taxonomy): domain Bacteria; kingdom Pseudomonadati; phylum Pseudomonadota; class Gammaproteobacteria; order Alteromonadales; family Shewanellaceae; genus Shewanella; species Shewanella sp. SNU WT4. The sequence goes on along the minus strand of NZ_CP041151.1, from coordinate 966,828 downwards.
TTTCCACTGGGTCGGCGTAAAAGTTTTAATAGTTAATGCATGTAATTGACCACTGGTGATGCTTTCCATCAATGGACCATAAATACTTTGCTGTTGCTTAATGCGGCTCATACCTTCAAAGCATTCGCCTACGGCTATCACTTTAAAATGACTACCATCAGTGCTGACATGCACTTCTTCAAGCTGAAGTTGTGATAACAACAGCTGTTCGATTTCGTTGCAATCCATTTGATTACCCTTAACTGGCTCGCGGCAAACTCAAGATTATTGCGAGGGAAATTGTGAATCTAAATCATACAGACCGAGGAGTTTACTCAGTTGTGGCGAAGGTGCAACCAAAGTCAGCTGACTTTGGTGCGCTAATCCTAGCTGCCATAGCTCGATTAAAAAGGCGATGCCAGCGCTGTCACTATACTCAAGCTCAGATAAATTGAGCTTAAGTGTTTGCTTGCTAACTAAGTCATGGCGCTTAGGCCATAACTCAATGACATCTTTTTCCGTGAGACGACCGCGAATAAAACACTCGCTATCTTTAGCATCAAAACTCACAGCAAGACTCATGGCTTAATTTCCTTTGGCATTTGACTTAGGCGTAATAGGTTTAGCCGCCAAAGTTCCTAACTGAGTAATCACAGCATCTATGCCTTCACGGCTAATGATACCTGCCACCTCAGATTCTTTAGAGGCCAATAAGCTCACGCCTTCTGCCACCATGTCGATGGCTTTCCAATCATTGTTCTTAAGGCGGCGCATTTTAAAGGCCACGGTAATATTGGGTCTGCCAGGCGCTAAAATAACCACGTCCACAGAGACGATTTTCTCTTTGCTGAAATCTTTAGCTGGGCTAAACGCAATTTCCTGATTGGTGTATTCAGTGAAAGCCTGCGCGTAGGTGGCAATCAAATACTGCTTAAAAGCATCAGCAAAGGCATCTCTTTGCTCAGGCGTCGTTTGCTGTAAATACTTACCTAATACTTTATAGGCTGCGTATTTGGCATCCACATACGGCATAAGTTCATCGGTGACTATCACCTTTAAATATTCAGGATCTGCCGCAATTTTGGCTTGTTCTTGCTTAAAGCGGTCAAAGGTTTGATTCGCCACTACTTCAATCAAGAGGTAGGGGTTTTGATTATCAACGGGCGCCGCTGTTGCACTTAACGACACCAACATAAAAAACATCGCAGCAATCGATGGCAATAATTTAGTCATAGCTTAGCTTCCCTTATTTATCTGACTTACTGTAAAGAAATTGACCAATCAAATCTTCAAGCACTAATGCACCGCGGGTATCATCGATACGATCGCCGTTTGCCAACATGCTCACGTCACTATCAACAAAGCCTGGCGTCAAGCCGAGGAACTGCTCACCGAGCAAGCCTGAGGTTAAAATCGCGACGCTGCTAGTGTCTGGAAATTGATTATATTTATTATCAATTTTAATCGTCACTATCGGCTCAAGACGCTCAGCATCTAAGGTGATGGCCGTCACTCGCCCAACCACAACGCCGCCGACTTTTACGGGTGAGCGCACTTTTAAGCCACCTATGTTGGTAAATCGCGCTTCCAAGCTATAGCTATTTTCACCATTGTTTAAATCGACATTGGCCACTTTAAACACCAACACCAATAATGCTGCCAGTCCTGCTAATAAAAACAGTCCCACTAGAATTTCAATCTTTCGAGTTAACATTGGTCATTTCCCATTGTGACTATTAACGTGCAAACATCATTGCTGTTAGTAAAAAATCTAACGCTAAAACCGCTAAGCTGGATTGCACCACAGTTTTGGTGGTCGCTTGGCTAATGCCTTCTGGATTAGGCTTCACATGGTAACCACGGTACAGGGCTATCCAAGTTACGACCACGGCAAACACTACGCTTTTGATGATGCAATTGACTATGTCTTGGCGCCATTCAACCGATGCCTGCAAAATAGACCAAAACGCACCTTCATCAATGCCTTTCCATTCAACCCCGACTAAATGGCCACCAAAAATACCCACGGCAGTAAACATTAATGCCAGTAATGGCATGCTAATGACCCCAGCCCAAAATCTTGGTGCTATCACTTGCCGCAGTGGATCAACAGCCATCATCTCTAAACTTGATAGCTGCTCAGTACTTTTCATCAAACCGATTTCAGCGGTTAATGCTGAGCCTGCGCGCCCCGCAAACAGCAAAGCTGTGACCACAGGCCCAAGTTCTCGCAACAAACTTAACGCCACCATAGGGCCTAAGCTTTCTTCAGTACCGAAATCCGCCAGCACTGTATAACCTTGCAGCGCTAATACCATGCCGATAAACAGGCCTGATACTAAGACAATCAGCATAGATTGCACGCCAACTACGTAGATTTGCTTAATCAGTAGTGGCAAGCCTTTGTTTACTCGCGGCCAATGGGCAATGGCGCCCCACAGCATCAAGCCAGCTCGGCCAAAGCCTGCCACCTGATTGATGCCATAGCGCCCAAGTGTCGCAATTGAATCAAGCACGGCCATTGGTTAACTCCTGAATATAATCCTTGGCAGGAAAATGAAATGGCACTGGGCCGTCGGGCTTGCCACATAAAAACTGCTGCAATTTAGCATCCGTTGATACCCTAAGCTCTTGCGGCGTGCCTTGCGCAATAATGGTTTTATCCGCGATGACATACACATAATCGGCAATCGACATCACTTCATCGACATCGTGACTCACCACCACCGAGGTTAGATTAAGGGCGCTGGATAAATCACCGATTAATTTAACCACTACTCCCATAGAAATCGGGTCCTGGCCAGCAAAAGGCTCATCATAGAGCACCATTTCTGGCTCCATGGCGATGGCTCTCGCTAAGGCGGCGCGTCTTTGCATACCGCCAGATAATTCGTTCGGGAATAATTGCGCCGCGCCGCGCAAACCAACCGCTTCAAGCTTCATTAATACTATGCGCTCGATAATGGTGCTTGGCAGACCCGAATGCTCGCGTAAGCCAAACGCCACGTTATCAAACACATTAATATCGGTAAATAAGGCGCCACTTTGAAAGAGCATGCTCATGCGCCGACGCAGCTGATATAAGTCATCTCGCGATAATTGATGAACATTGTGGCCATCAAATAAGACTTCACCGCTGTCTGGCGTTAATTGACCAGCAATGAGTTTTAATAAGGTAGTTTTCCCTATGCCACTCGGCCCCATGATCGCTGTGACCTTGCCTCTGGGAATAGTTAAATTTAAATCTTTGAAAATAGGACGATTACCACGACTGAAATTCAGGCGTTTCACTTCCACTAAGGCTGTTGATAGCTCAGGCATTTTGCATCCTATCGTAAATCAAAATCCATGGTTCTTAGAGGGCTATCAATTAACGCCGCTCACGTCTATGCCAATGCTAAGGACTGACTGGATGACACACAGTGCCTCAGGTCAAAGGTCGAGATTTTGCCTCAAGAGCCACAGAAACAGAAGGCAAATTGTACGTAAATGACAGCTTAAGCACAACCAAGTCACGACTCTGTTACCTCAGCACTTTTAATTTGACTCAAATCCAGCGAAAATGCGCCCCATAATCCCAATATTCATTATTTTAAGAATGCTGTTTAATATTTTGCTCTTGGCCGCTGGACTCGCGTTATTAGTATGGAGCGCGGACAAGTTTGTTTATGGCGCTGCCGCCTTTGCCCGTAATTTAGGCCTGCCACCTATGCTCATTGGTCTCACCATTGTCGCCATGGGCAGCTCGGCGCCAGAAATGTTTGTGTCAGTCACGGCTTCACTCAATGGTATGAGCAATACCGCCATAGGTAATGTACTTGGCTCTAACGTCGCCAACATCACCCTGATTTTAGGGATTACCGCGCTGCTTGGGGCGATTGCTGTTAGCAGCCAAACCATGAAACGCGAAATTCCTATGATGCTAGCCGCCACAGTGCTGGCCGGCTATTTACTGTATGATGGTGAATTATCACGCGTAGATGGCGCGATTTTACTTGGACTCTTTGTGGTTCTAATGGGCTATTTGATTTGGCAAGGCATTAAAAGCCGCCCAAGTGATGCCACAGATGAAGATGACAATGATGATATCCCAACAGGGGTATCAACCAAGATGGCAGTATTTTGGATAATCCTTGGCATCATACTGTTACCTCTGTCAGCAGACTGGATGGTCGATGGCGCCGTAGGTATAGCTCAAGCCTTTGGCATGTCTGATTTAGTGATTGGACTGACCATAATCGCGGTCGGTACTAGCCTGCCTGAACTGGCGGCCTGTGTTGCAGGTGTATTAAAGAAAGAAGATGACTTAGCCATAGGCAATATCGTCGGTTCAAATTTATTCAACATTTTAGCCGTATTGGCCATTCCAGGCTTATTGGCCCCAGGCAGCGTTGATGCCATGGCCAGTAGCCGTGATATTTACATGGTACTCGCCAGCAGCAGCGCCTTAGCCATCTTGGTATTACTGAGCGGTAAACGCCAGCAACTATTACCATGGCACGGCGCGCTGTTATTAGCCTCATTCGTTGGCTACCAAGCTTTGGTATTATGGTCTAATTAATTTCCCGCTTAGGGCAAGGACTCAGAGAAACCGTTATGACAGATGAACATCAATGGCGCCAGTGGGGCCGCAAGGTCGTAGATATTGAAAAATCTGCACTAGACAATCTTTATCAATATGTTGACTCACCTGAATTTGCCGCAGCTTGCACTATGCTGCTCAACTGCAAAGGTAAAGTCATCATCATGGGCATGGGTAAGTCTGGGCATATTGGTAATAAAATTGCCTCGACCTTAGCCAGCACAGGCACTGCTGCCTTTTTTGTTCATCCAGGCGAAGCCAGTCATGGCGACTTAGGCATGATAGCCGAGCAAGATGTGATTATTGCGATTTCAAATTCAGGCGAAGCCTCTGAAATCTTGACATTAATGCCGGTTATCAAGCGCTTTGGTATAGAAGTCATTACTATTACCGGTAAACCTGAATCCACTATGGCCAAGCTTAGCAATGTCCATTTATGTATTCAGGTGCCTGAAGAGGCTTGCCCATTAGGCCTAGCACCGACCTCAAGCACTACCGCCACGTTAGTCATGGGGGATGCTTTAGCAGTTGCCTTACTGCAAGCTAAGCGCTTTACCCGCGATGATTTTGCGCTGTCGCATCCTGGTGGCAGCTTAGGGCGCAAGTTACTACTCAAAGTAGCTGACATTATGCATGCAGGCGATGAGTTACCACTGGTATCGCCAAACGCCAAGATCACTGAAAGCTTGTATGAGATCAGCAACAAAGGCCTTGGCATGACAGCTGTGGTAGATGACAATCATAAGTTATTAGGCATTTTTACTGACGGTGACTTACGCCGGATCATAGATGCCAACATAGATTTACGTCATACTGAGATTGGTCAAGTGATGACGAAAAATTGCGTTACCGTCGCCGCGGATATTTTAGCGGCCGGCGCATTAAAAATTATGGATACCCGCAATATCAATGGCTTGATAGTCGTTGATGAACAGCAGCACGCCATTGGGGCGTTAAACATGCTCGATTTGGTAAAAGCTGGAGTAATCTAACTGATGCAAGAAACATTTTATGGCCCAGTCGCCCAAGCGATTTGGGATAAAGCTAGTGCGGTCAAATTACTCATTTGTGATGTCGATGGTGTATTTTCTGATGGCCGTATTTATCTTGGCAATCAAGGCGAAGAGTTAAAAGCCTTTCATACTCGCGATGGCTTTGGCATCAAATCACTATTATCTGTTGGCATTCAAGTCGCTATCATTACCGGCAGAAAATCCAACCTAGTCGCGCAGCGCATGTCTGCCTTAGGAATTGAACACATCTATCAAGGCGTTGATGATAAACAGCAGCCCTTTACTGAACTCTTAGCTAAATTAGCCTTAAATCCAAGCCAAGTGGCTTATATTGGCGATGATGTTGTTGATTTACCTGTGATGCAGCACGTAGGTTTGTCGGTATGTGTTGCCGATGGTCATCCGTTTGTTAAGCAGCAAGCCGATTGGGTGACTCACATTAATGGTGGCCATGGCGCAGTGCGAGAACTCACAGATTTATTGTTACTCAGCCAAGATAAATTTCATTTATCCCATGGGATGAGCGTATGAATCGGGTCACTCTGGCCATAGTCTTATTCTTTAGCGCGGCGTTAATCCTGTATTGGCAAGTTCAAGTTAAAAAATCGGCTCAAGAATTACATACATCGCAAACGCAAGAGCAACCCGATTTTGTGGCCGACAATCTTAAAAGTGTCGAATTTAACCCAGATGGTACTGTGAGCAGTCGCGTAAGCGCGCTGCATATGGAACACTTTAATCAGACTCAGACTACGTTTTTTACTGAGCCTGTGTATCAGTTGTACCCAGAAAATAGTGATGACCAATGGCAATTGCATGCCAAACAAGGCAGCCTAGATAAACTTACGGGTAAAGTAACATTAGAGAATGATGTTATTATTGAAGCTCTTGCTCCTAATGAACCCATTCAAACGCTGACAACCAGCTATTTGGAGCTAAACCTGAATACTATGATTATGACCTCAGATAGAGACATAGCTATTCAAGGCACAGGCTTCACTGTAAAAGGCAAAGGCCTCTACGCTGACTTAAATACCCAAACTATTGAGCTTAAAAGCCAGATAGAAGGAACATATGAACCTAAGTAAATCAATCGCTACCCTTATTTTTTGCGGCTTAAGTTTTAGCGCTATGGCTATCAATGATTCACTGAATCAAGAAGTGAAAATTGATGCCGCGCGTCAGTTTGCCGACATCAAGAATAAGCAAGTCATCTATTATGGTCCCGTGGTAGTGACTCAAGGCAGCATTAAAATCAATGCCAAAGAATTGAACGCCAGCAGCAATCAAGATGGCATGACAGTATTAGTAGCGCACGGCACGCCAGCCACTTACTCGCAAATTCTTGAAAATAACCTGCGCGCGACCGCTAGCGCCAATGAAATTCAGTACAACATGAGTAAGCGCATTATGACCTTAATTGGCAATGCGACCATTGAGCAAGCGGGCAGTAAGGTTAGTGCCGAAAAAATCGTTTATAACATTGAAAAACAACAATTAATGGCTGAAGGTGACAAGCAAAAAGACGAGCGCGTCATTACTATCATCAAACCAGAAAGCTTTAGAGATGACTTGCCAAGCAAAGACGATGGCAAGTTTAAACTACTGAAAACTAGCCAGTCGGTCGACTCAAAGAATAACGAGGGGCAATCTCAATAATGACAAGCTTGACTCTTAGGGCTGAGCATCTCGCCAAAAGTTATAAAAGCCGACAGGTAGTTAAGGATGTGAGTTTAACCGTTAAGACAGGCCAAATTGTCGGCTTGTTAGGTCCTAACGGTGCTGGCAAAACCACCACCTTTTATATGGTGGTCGGGCTGGTAAAAAGCGATAAAGGCCATATTTTCATTAATGATGAAGATTTGACGCAAGATCCTATGCATTTACGAGCACGTAAAGGCATAGGTTACTTGCCGCAAGAAGCCAGCATTTTTAGAAAACTAACCGTCTATCAAAATATTATGGCGGTGCTGCAAACTCGTAAAGAGCTCAATAGCGATGAGCGTGAAGCGCAGCTAGAGCATTTACTGGAAGAGTTTCATATTACCCATATTCGCGACTCGCAAGGCATGTCGTTATCAGGCGGTGAACGGCGCCGAGTTGAAATTGCCAGAGCATTAGCGGCTAATCCTAAGTTTATTCTACTTGATGAGCCATTTGCAGGGGTTGACCCCATTTCAGTGATCGACATTAAAAAGATCATCGAACAACTCAAAAGCCGCGGGCTTGGGGTGTTAATCACAGATCATAACGTCCGTGAAACCTTAGACGTCTGTGAGCATGCCTATATCGTTAGCCATGGCGAATTGATTGCAGAAGGTACTCCCGCTGAAATATTAGATAACCAACAAGTGCGCGCAGTGTACTTAGGTGAACAATTCAGGCTATAGTTAACGTTAACAAGGCGATCAGTAAGGTCGTCTTTTACTTTGTGATATACGCTTATTATTCAGTGTTTTCCATCACAACTCTCATAAGTAGGGATAGCGGTAATTATGAAAGCGTCACTCCAGCTTAGACTGGGTCAGCAACTTACCATGACTCCGCAATTGCAGCAGGCCATTCGTCTGCTGCAATTATCATCCATGGAACTACAGCAGGAAATCCAGCAAGCCCTGGAGTCTAATCCGCTATTAGAATTGGATGAAGAGCAATATGATCCCATCCAAGCCGCGACGGAAGGCAACGAGTTCGATGTCACTCACGTTAAGAATCAGGACAAAGAACTAGAAACCAATGACAACAATACAGCAGACAGCAGCGACATGAGTTATGAAGCTGATGCCGTTGAAGCTGACTCCTATGAAGTCGATATGGAGCGCGATAGTTCAAGTGTCGATACTAGTGATGCCCTCACCCAAGAAACTATGCCAGAAGAGCTGCCTTTTGATAGCAGTTGGGATGAAGTGTTTACCGCAACTAGTAACACAGGCTCTGCTAATCTGCGCGATGATGACATGCCGTTTCAAGGTGAAACCTGCGAAGGCTTGTATGAGCATTTAGAATGGCAAAAGAATCTGACTCCGTTTAGCGATACCGATCGCGCCATTGCTACCACTATTATTGAAGCGATTGATGAACGCGGTTATCTCACCTTATCGACTGCTGAAATTCTGGATGCCATTAGTGATGATGACGATATAGAGCTTGATGAAGTGGAAGCTGTGCTTAAACGGATTCAGCATTTTGATCCCATAGGTGTCGGCGCCCGAGATTTGCGCGAATGTTTACTTATTCAGCTGTCGCATTTTAATGAAAACACACCATATTTAGCGGAAGCTAGACTGCTGATTGATGAACATTTGGATGTCTTAGCCGCCAAAGATTTTCGTTTATTAATGCGAAAAACTCGGCTCAAAGAAGATGATGTCAAATATGCGCTGCAACTGATCCAGACCTTAAATCCGCGCCCCGGCTCGTTAATTACGCCAAATAGCGATGAATACGTGATCCCTGATGTATCGGTCAGCAAAAAAAATGGTCGTTGGGTTGTAGAGCTCAATCCCGATAATATGCCTAAACTGAATGTAAACCAGCATTATGCCGCCATGGCTCGCAGCAGTCGCAATCAAGCCGATAGTCAGTTTATTCGCGGCCACTTGCAAGAAGCCAAATGGTTTATTAAAAGTTTAGAGAGTCGCAATGATACGCTTCTAAAGGTGGCGACTTGCATAGTTGAGTTCCAGCAAGGTTTCTTTGAGTTTGGTGAAGAAGCGATGAAACCTATGGTTCTTAATGACATAGCTGAAGCCGTTGAAATGCATGAATCGACGATTTCACGGGTGACGACTCAAAAATATATGCATACCCCTAAGGGGATTTTTGAATTAAAGTACTTTTTCTCTAGCCATGTAGGCACGGATGACGGCGGAGAATGCTCCTCTACAGCAATTAGAGCTTTTATAAAGAAGCTAGTCGCTGCAGAAAACCAAAAGAAACCACTGAGTGACAGTAAAATGGCTCAGCTTTTGGCAGAACAGGGAATTAACGTTGCACGGCGCACCATAGCTAAATATCGAGAAGCTATGTTGATCCCACCGTCCAATCAGCGTAAAAGTTTATAACCCACCATTTCACTGGAGGCAGGCATCTATGCAAATTAATCTGACAGGGCACCACGTAGAAGTAACCGATTCGTTACGCGAGTATGTTGAAAACAAGTTCACAAAGCTTGAACGTCATTTTGAACAGATCAATAATGTGCATGTTGTTTTAAATGTTGAAAAAAATCAGCAGATTGCTGAAGCCAAGCTACTAGTGAGTGGCGGTGAAATATTCGCTACCTCCGAACATCAAGATATGTACGCCGCGATTGACGCCCTGATAGATAAGTTGGACCGTCAAGTCATTAAACACAAAGAGAAATTGATAAAACATTAACGATGGAACTCAGTACCATCCTGCGACCAGAGTGCACTACCTGTGCCACTCCGGGCAGTAAGAAAAAGGGGCTTGAGCTTGTCAGTGATCTAGTGGCAGCTCAATACCCCAACCTATCTTCCCAAGAAATTTTTGAGAGCCTATTAGCTCGCGAGAAGAAAGGTAGCACAGGCATAGGCAATGGCATTGCTATCCCTCATGGTCGCCTTGATGCAATCAGCGAGCCCATAGGAGTGCTTATTAAATGCTTAACTCCTATATCGTTTGATGCCATCGACAAGCAACCAGTAGATATCATATTTGCTTTATTAGTGCCGAGCGATGAATGTCAGCAGCACTTGACGACCTTAGCGGCAATAGCCGAAAAACTGAGTGATAAGCAAGTTCTCAAGCAAATTCGTAAGACCGAAGATGAAACTCAACTCTATCAGGTGATCACAGCATGAAACTGGTTATAGTCTCTGGCCGCAGTGGCTCAGGGAAATCCGTCGCCCTGCGAGTATTAGAAGATCTTGGTTATTATTGTGTCGATAATTTACCTTTATCCCTAATCGGTAGTTTGCTGAGCGAATTGCAAGTAAGTAACGATAAAATCGCCATCAGTGTCGATGTACGTAATTTACCTGAACAAGAAAAACTGCTTGAGCAAGAGCTGCGTAAACTGCCTAATAGTACTGTTATTAAAAGCATGTTTTTAAACTCTAGCGATCAAGTACTTCTTAAGCGCTACAGTGAAACCCGCCGCCTGCATCCTTTATCTAAATCCCAAAGTTCACTCAGTGATGCGATTAAACGTGAAGGCGAATTGCTCGCTCCCCTGTCCAAAATAATGGATCATTTCATCGATACCTCGAACTTAACCATTTATGAGTTAAGCGATAAGGTGCGGGAAATTTTGCTCGGCCGCGTTGAAAAAGAGCTAGTCATCACCTTTGAATCCTTCGGCTTTAAGCATGGCATGCCAACCGAAGCCGATTTTATGTTTGACGTGCGTTTTTTGCCAAACCCCCACTGGGAGCAAGAACTTAGACCGCTTACCGGGCTTGATGCGCCAGTGCAAGAGTTCTTAGGCCGCCAAGTGCAAGTCAATAAGTTCATCTGGCAAATCGAAAGCTTACTGGGTACTTGGTTGCCACAATTAGAACGCAATAACAGAAGTTACCTAACTATTGCGATTGGTTGTACCGGTGGTCAACACAGATCAGTATATGTCGCCGATCAACTCGCAAAACGTTTTACTAACGGTAAGCACACAGTGCAATCGCGTCACCGAGAGCTTAATAATGCCAGTGCTTGAGCGCCAAGTAACTCTATGTAATAAGCTTGGATTACATGCCCGTCCTGCCACTAAACTGGCGTTATTAGCCAGTGAATATCAAGCTAATATCACCTTAATTCAAGGTGATAAACAAGCCTCGGCCGCAAGTGTATTGGGGTTATTAATGCTGGGCTCAGGCCCTGGCAAAACCATACTTATCCGCGCCGATGGCGAAGAAGCACAAGCGGCCATGGATGCAATTTGCAATCTAATCAACGCCCGATTTGATGAGAATGAGTAAACGCGGCGCTAAAAGCCGCTGAATTGGGCGTGTTCATTTAGCTAGGCTAAGAGTATGATATGCGCCTGCCAAAAAGGGAGGGATGCATGCCAGTCGAAGCACTCAATAATGATCATACTCAGTTACTCCTAGATCAACTGTCACACGCCCTTGGTAGTGGAACGTTTGTCCATGTACGCGATATGCTCAGCAACATGGCCGCTCAAGACATAGCGCATATTATGGAGTCATCGACTCCACAAACTAGGCGAGTGCTATGGCAGCTTATCGATCATGATCAAGCCGGTGAAATTCTTGAAGAACTTCCTGAAGATTTAAAAGATCATCTGATTAAACAAATGTCCCCAGAAGGTGTTGCTAAGGCAACCGCTGGCATGGACACAGACGATCTCGCCTATATTTTACGCAGCTTACCCGATGCCTTGTACCAAAAAGTATTGCTGTCTATGAGCACCCAAGATAGGGCTAGGGTTGAACAAGCCCTGTCTTATCCTGAAGATACTGCTGGCAGTATCATGAATACCGATACAGTGACTTTAAGACCGGATGTCACTATTGATGTGATTCTGCGTTATCTGCGCCTACGCGGCCGCCTGCCAGATGCGACCGATACCTTATATGTGGTTGATAAGCGCGACCGTTTACTCGGTGGCATTCGTATCACCGACTTACTAGTGTCAAACCCTACCACTTCAGTGTACGATATTATGATCCCTGATATGGAAGGCATTCCTGTCACTATGTCAGATACTGAGATTTCGCAACTATTTGAACGCCATGATTGGTTATCTGCGCCAGTGATTGATGCTGAAGGTCATCTCTTAGGCCGGATCACCATCGATGATGTGGTCGATATTATTCGTGAAGATGCCGAGCACTCCATGATGGGTATGGCCGGTATGGACGATGATGAAGATACCTTTGGCCCTGTGCTCAAAAGCACTTTAAAGCGTTCTTTGTGGCTGACCATGAACTTGTTTGCGGCCTTACTTGCCGCCTCTGTCAGTAACATGTTTGAAGGCACCATTGAAAAATTTGCCACAATCGCGGTGTTAATGACAATTGTCCCAAGCATGGGCGGCGTGGCGGGTAATCAAACCTTAGCCTTAGTTATCCGCGGTATTGCCCTTGGGCAAGTGGGTCAAAGTAACTCACGCTGGCTAATCGGCAAGGAACTTGCCATTGGTTTCCTCAATGGTGTCCTATGGGCTTGCTTAGTTTTTGTCGCCGTGTGGATGTGGAAGGGCGATATGGCCCTTGGCATGCTAATAGGCGGCGCTATGCTTATCAATATGACAGTTGCAGGCCTTGCCGGCGCGGCTATTCCTTTGATGTTGAAACGCTTAAACATTGATCCCGCATTAGCTGGCGGCATGGTGCTCACCACAGTTACTGATGTGATAGGTTTATTTGCCTTCTTAGGACTGGCGACTCTGTTTTTGATGAATCACAGCATCTAGACAAGTAGTCTCTAAACCGTCATTTCAACATCACCCACTGCAAAAAACACTGCGACTAAATAAACAAGGACCCATCGGGTCCTTGTTTATTTTACTAACTTATTGAGCTTAGCTAGCTCATGCACTCAGATAATTCATGCACTTAGATTATTCATGCAATGAATGGCCGAATAAGTTAATTACTTAATTGGCGTCAGCACAATTTCAACCCGGCGGTTTTGCGCTTGACCAGCCTTAGTGCTATTGCTCGCAATCGGGTTGGCTTCTCCCATGCCTGAAGCGCCAAGGCGCTGCGGCTTAATGCCTTGCTGCATCAAATAATTACTCACTTCTGATGCGCGCACCTGCGATAAACGCAAATTGTAACTATCTGAACCTGTGCTATCGGTATAACCCAACACATTTAAGCGGGTTTTTGGATATTCATTAGCCACTAATGCCACTGAATTTAACACGCCCATAGCCGCAGGATTGAGGTTAGTTTGATCCACCCCAAAGGTCACTTCATTAGGCATATTCAAAATGATGTTATCACCATCACGAGTCACGCTCACGCCTGTGGCTTGTAATTGCTGACGCAGCTTAGTTTCTTGCACGTCCATATAATAACCAATGCCGCCGCCCAAAGCCGCGCCAGAGGCTGCGCCAATTAACGCGCCTTTACCGCGATCATTTTTACTTGATGAAGCCACACCAATAGCAACACCCGCAAGCGCGCCAATAATAGCGCCATTGGTCGCTTTCGCAGATTGCTGTTCATTCGTATACGGATTGACAGTACTGCAACCACTCATAGCAACACAAAACAGCGGAGCTATTATCCAATTTTTATTCATTCATTTATTTCCTACAGCTAAAAAATGGTCACCATAATAACTGGCCAAAACATAATCGCAAGCATCCCTTGATTAACTTCCCACCACACTACAAATATTGACTACACTTAATTCAATTGATTTATGGACTTAATTAGTTTCGTCAAGGATGCGTCTATGCAAACCCAACAGTTACGCTTTAGCAATGGCCACTGGGATCAAGCCATCAGCTTAGATACCTCAAAGCCGCAGCAGATATTAGTACTCTTATTTGGCAACCTGCCCCTATATCAAGAAGCCATAACTAGCCTGCAACAACAACTTCCCCTAGCCTTCTATATTGGCGCGACCACCTCTGGTGAAATCAGCCAAGACCAAGTGATAGATAATGGCTTAGTAGCAACCCTCATTGCTTTTAGTAACACCAGTATCCGTATGACAACCCAGCAAGTGGATATGCCGCAAGAGTCGTATGAGACAGGTAAACGGCTAGCTCACGAACTGCTTGGGGACGACCTAAAACTGGTCATGGTATTAAGTGATGGCCTTAATGTATTTGGCAGCGACTTAACTCAAGGCTTAGTGGATAACTTACCCAAAGAAGTGGCTATTACTGGCGGTTTAGCTGGGGATAATTTCCTATTCCGCCAAACCCATACCTTGGCGCAAGACCACATTAGTAGCAAACAAGTCGTGGCCATTGGCCTTTATGGCCGCGCTTTGAAAGTAAGCCATGGCTCTCGCGGCGGTTGGCTGCCATTTGGCCCAGATAGGCTCATTACGGCATCCGATGGCCATGAGCTATTAGAGCTTGACCATCAACCCGCGTTAACGGTTTATAAAGAATATCTGGGTGATAAAGTTGAAGGCCTGCCTGCCAGCGGCCTGCGTTATCCGCTTGAAATATCACAAGTGGGACACAGCACTAAATTAGTGCGCACTATGCTAGCCGTGAATGAAGATCATCAAAGCATCACCTTTGCCGGCGGCATTCCCGTAGGGGCGACCGCCCGCCTGATGCGCGCCAATGTTGAATCCATCATTAATGGCGCAGCCAGTGCTATTGAGGTGTGCTTAGAGTCCCATGACAATCCACAGCTTGCCATTCTCATCAGCTGCGTTGGTCGCAAACAATTACTCAAGCAAATGATTGATGAAGAGCTTGATATAGTTAAAGAAAGGCTCAATCATGACACCCAAGTGTGCGGTTTTTACTCTTATGGGGAAATCGCGCCCTTTGATGACAAGCATCAAGCTGAATTACATAACCAAACTATGACTATCACCTGTATTTCTGAACTATGCACAGATTACTAAAACGTCAGCTCCATAAATTGTATCCAGATGGTCTACCAGACGATCCTAAGCTTGCCAGCTTAGTTGAGCTGGTAGAGCAAGCTTATGAAGATTTTACGGAAGATTTACTGATCACCGAGCGCTCATTAGATCTCAGCTCTAATGAGCTTAATACTAAGAATCAAAACCTTAATTCTTTACTGAATGCCATGCCTGATACTTATGTGTGGCTTGATAGCAAAGATAGAGTATTAGAACTCAGGGTCGGGCAATCGCTGCAAGGCGTGTTTAGCTTGCATGAGAAAAATCAAAGCTTAGCTAGCACCATAGTCACTGACGATATTAGTAACCTGCTGCAACATTTAGCCGGGGTGCGCGATAAAACTCAACCCAATATCTATGAATTTAGCTTGCATACTCAAGGTGATGATATTCACCTTGAAGCGCGATTTGCACATTTAAGCCAAGGGCAAGTGCTGATTATTTTTAGAGATATCACCATTAGAAAACAGCTAGATAACTACCTTGCCAATGCACTTGAAGAGTCCAAACGTACCTTGCAGCAACTGCAAGACGTGATTAACTCAGCGCCCATAGGCTTTGCGATCACCACCTTAGATAACCAAGTGCTTATGCTTAATGACTATGCGCTAGAAAAATTTAAATTGGATAAAAATAAGCCGCTGCCGCAAGACTTCTCCCAATTAATTACCAGCAATTATCAAGAGCATTATCATCAATGCTTGCGCACCTTTCAAAACAATGACGGCCAGCCCTCAAGCATTAACCGCATTGATATCGAGATGGGTTCAACCACAGCGCGCCGCTTTCTCGCTGAAATTGCCTTTTGCAATTTAGTCATTGAAGGCAAGGCCATTATTATTCAAACCTTCCTCGATATTTCTGAGCGCAAAAACCTTGAACAACAACTGCGCTGCCTAGCGCAAACCGATTCGCTTACTGGCTGCTTTAATCGTGGTCATTTTACGGTAGCGGCGAGCCATAGCTTGGCCCAGTGTCAGGCCAAAACACAAACCTTTAGCCTGTTAGCCTTAGATTTAGATAAGTTTAAGCAGATTAATGACACTTATGGCCATGCGGGCGGCGATGCCGTGCTCAAAGCCTTTTGCAAAATTACTGCGCAGCAACTGCGAGAGCACGACATGTTTGGCCGCTTTGGCGGCGAAGAATTTATTATTGCGCTGGCCAATACCAATCATCAACAAGCGCATTTAATTGCCGAGCGCATTCGCCAGCAATTTAATGAGCTCGTTATACAACACGAACAATATCAAATACAAGCCAGTGTCAGCATAGGATTAATCAGTAGTGAGGGCGATGATGCTCACTTAGAAGCGCTAATCAAACAAGCCGATGAATATCTGTATCTTGCCAAAAATAATGGCAGAAATCGCGTCTATGGCTAATAACACCTAGACGCAAACACAACCCATTCACCACTCACCAACAAAAACAAAACAAGCAACTGATTATAAACAATAAATTACTCAATTCAGGTTTAATTTCAGCCAATAGACTGCCATAATCACGCATTATTTTTGCGCACATAATTTTTCATGAAAACCCAAACTCAAGGCAATTTATTTGCAGCCGCAGCCTTTGCGGTGTGGGGACTGCTACCCCTGTATTACCAATTTTTACCTGGCGCCGATGTCCTTGAATTATTAGCCTATCGGTTAGTGTTTTCAGTGCCGGTAATGCTTGCCTTATTAGCCTTGTTAAAACAGCCCATTGATTGGGCGCAAGTACGGCAAGATAAACGCTCCAGCTTATTATGTTTACTGGCCAGCCTTATCATGTGTTTTTCATGGTACGCCTTTACTTGGGCGATTACCCATGACCAAGTGTTGGCGGCAAGTTTGGGCTTCTTTATCAACCCCTTGTTTGCCATTGCCCTTGGGGTGATATTTCTGAATGAAAAATTGACTAAAGTGCAGATGGTCGCGGTATTACTTGCCATCGCCGGCATTAGTTATCAAGTCTGGGGTTATGGTCAATTACCTTGGATAGCACTAGTGATGAGTGGCTTTTTTGCCCTTTATGGCCTGTGCAAGAAATACATTAAGTTTGACTCTATGACGAGCGTGACGTTAGAGGCTATCTGGCTCGCGCCAATTGCCTTAGCTTATCTCACCTATGTAACGCTGAGCGGTCAGAGCCAAGCATTTGCCGGCGGCGCCATTGAAGTCGCGCTGTACATAGGTTCAGCCCCTGTCACCTTAGTGCCATTGGCCTTGTTTACCTTAGCCGTAAGCCGCACTAGTCTCACCAATATTGGCCTGATGCAATACATAGAACCAAGTTTACAATTTTTGCTGGCGGTATTTATCTTCGCCGAAGCTTTTGATGAAATTAAGCTAGTGAGTTTCAGCCTGATTTGGGCGGGATTATTGCTATGCACCTTAGATTCACTGCCATGGCGGCAATATCGAGTGCACAGCAAGTAAACTTAAGTCGTGGCAGCTTAATGCTGCCACATCATCAAGACTAACTCAGGCAAGTAGGAGCACAACGCCAAGGTCAATACCCCAAAGATAATCAAACCGTACTGACCGCTACGCGGGCGCTGCCAAAGTGTCGCTTGATGCACTACAAATGCTTGCTGCTCTGCAGTTAACTGCCCCCGATAACGACTGATAATTATCCCCACCATTAAAAATACCAAAGTACCTATAGGCGCATACCAAGGCCAAGCCATTTCTGTAAAGCGGCACAACACAATAGCGATTGTGCTAACAACACTCGCCCAAATAACGCCCTGTTCATTGGCATAACGACAAAACAGCCCAAGTAAGAACGAGCCTAAACGAATCCCCACAAATAAGGAGGTGAGTGATGCAATCGTTTTCAATACCGATTCATTAGAAATGGATAATAAAGCTGGGATAATCACACAGATCGCTGCCAGCAAACTCAGCCAACGTGCGGTTTTTTCATAATGATGAGGAGTGGCATCTTGCTTAATAAAACGCTGATAAAAATCGAACGTCATCACAGTTGCCATCGAATTAAAGGTTGAGTCTAAAGTCGACATAGCGGCAGCGGTTAAGGCAGAAATAATTAAGCCAATAATAATAGGATTGGTGTGATTAAAGACAAAATCTAAAATGACATTATTGCTGTTATCAAAGGATTCACCTTGATAAAACACAAACAGTAGCACCCCTAAAATACTAAAAAATAAGTACACAAAAAATGAGCCGTAACCGCAAACCATCATGGCCGTTCGTGCCGACTTAAGATCTCGTGTTGCCAGCGTTCTTTGGATAATTAACTGATTAGTTCCATACACACTTAAATGCAAGAAACTCACAGCCACTAACCCGGCTAATAAGCTGGTATCGTTATCAAGCTCAGAACTAAGATTTATTACACGAAATTTTTCAATAAGTTGCGGCGTTATACTGATGTGAGACATATCGGATATCAGCACACCAAACAAGGCTGCACTGCCAATCAAGAGCACCACACTTTGCAGCATATCCGTCCAAATGACGGTAGAAATACCTCCAAAAAAGGTATATGCAACGGTAAAGAGGCTTAAATAAATAATGGCTTGCTCAATCGAGATAGGCAACACTCTCACTAAAATCAGGGAAATAGCATAAAGGATCACACCTGCCGATATACATTGAACAATTAAGAACACCAAAGCATTGATGGTTCGCGCTATTACGCCAAACCTTAATTCTAGATATTCATAGATACTGGTCAGCCTTAAGCGATAAAATACTGGGACAAAGAAAACCACAGCACAAAAAATCACAAAGGGATAATTTAAATGCACGGCCATGGCCTGCATGCCAGCTTGATATACCCACCCAGGCATACCAATAAAAGTCATAGCACTAACATAAGTCGCTAAAATTGAAACCCCAGCCGTGACGCCGCCAAACTGACGCCCTCCAGTCGAAAAATCATCACTACTACCGCGATTATGATTGACTAATATACTAAGCGCGACCGTCAGCACTAAGTACATCAACATCACCCAGACACTTGAATACGTAACCATTCTAATCAATAAGCTCTCTACTGAGCGTAAAACCCACAGGAATCAATCCCACCATAGTGCCACCAATATCTAAAAACACTGATAACAACCCGCCATCAACGTGATCAACACCACAACCCCACCCCAAGTAATTGATAAAGATCCCACTAGACGAATATTTGCAACCAAAATCACGTCAGCGATCATTTTTGGGTACGTATTCATTTTGGTGTGATTTGAATCACAGCGACGCACTCAAGCAAATGTGTACTATGCGCTCGCCAAAACCAAAGCATGCAAATTAAGTTTGTGAATTTTGCAATTTTAACTGCTCACACCTGCTAGTCAGGTCGATAAGGGCAGAGGAATTTAAACGATGACAACTAAAATCCCAATGAAGGATGTGCCATTATTCCAACGTATTGCTGCGTATCTAGCAATCTTGGTCGGTTACTTCTTCTACTGCTACAACTTTGTAATTATTGACTATGTTCGCCCATATATCGTCGAAGCGTACGACGGCATCACTCTCGCCGATACCGCACAATTTTATACCTGGCAATCTATTGGCGCTCTAATAGGTGCGCTGAGCTGCGCTTGGGTTGCGAGCCAATTCGGCAAAAAACGCACCTTGATTGCAATCACCGCCCTTAACGGTGGTGCCACCATCATTAATATGATGTTCACCGACTATGCCGCGTGGGCCGCCATGCGTTTAATCATAGGCATTTCGCTAGGTGGTTATTTCACCGTAGCAGTTTCCACCATGATAGGTTTATTTGAACCTACGGTTCGCGGCAAGTTAACTGCATTTGCATCCAGTATGTTTTCAGTAGCGCTGATGGTTATGGGGGCGTATGCCGCCTTTATTTCTAGCATTGACGCTCCTTGGGAAAGTCTGATGTGGGTGGGTGGTGTACCACCACTAGTCGCGGCATTGGTAATGATATTTGTGCTGCCAAGCGATAAAAAGTATGCAGCCTTCGGTGAAGAAGCGGTACTGGATGCCAATGGCAATGCCGAACCTGAACTTAAGGGTTCTTGGGGTGAAATGCTGCGTGGTCGCAACTTACGCATCACTCTCATCTGTTTACTATTAGCTGGCCTTAACTTCTACGGATACCAGTTCTTTAGCGGCTTTGTGACTACTTATCTTAAAGAAATCCGTCAGTTTGATGGCGCCACCATAGGCATCATCTTCTCGATTTCAGCCTTTGGTAGCTTATTTGGCGCCTGGGTATGGGGAGCCATTGCAGACAAATTTGGCCGTAAAGTGAACGCCATTGGCTTCTTATTAGCAGGTGTGATGGCGTCATTATTCTTCATCGCCCCAAGCGACATCATGATAGGCAGCCTCAACCTACTTGCATTATTAGGCTTGATTTATAACTTCGGTTTATCTGCCAGTGCTGTGTGGGGTGGCTACTTCTCAGAACTATTCCCAGCTCACTTACGTAGTTATGGCGCAGCGCTATTCCACGGTGGTCGAATCCTCGGCATGTGGGCACCTATGGTGTTGATCTTTATCTCCGAACGTACCGATTTAACCACAGCTATGTGGGGCGCCCCAATCGTGTGGATAGTTGCAGCCCTCTTATGGCTGACCCTGCCAGAAACACTTAAAGGCGGCGTAATGTACAAAAAAGAAAAAGCAGCCCATCAGTAAGCTGTATTTACCATCAATAGTGCTGGCGATAACGCCAGCCAGTAAACCAATAATTTAAGGTTAATCAGATGACTAAGTATCAAGAAACCAAACGTATTGTTCGCGAATATTTTACCGCCATTGAACAAGCAACTCCGGCCAATGTAGCCGATGTACTTAAGGCCCACACCAGTGACGATTACCTGTGGCGCGGCGTTTATCCATTCCGTGAACAGCAAGGTGCTGCCGCTGCCGCCGAGGTTTTTTGGGCGCCATTAATGAGTTCACTAACTCGCATGCAACGTCGTCAAGACGTCTTCATTGGTGGCACCAATGAAATTAGTGGCGAGCAATGGGTTATGAGCATGGGCCATTTTATGGGCTTGTTCGATAAAGATTATTTAGGTGTTCGCGCCACAGGCAAGATGATCAGCCTGCGTTACGCCGAGTTTAACTGTGTTGAAAATGGCAAGATCACTAAGACCGGCTTATTTGTTGATTTGTTAGGTTTAATGCAACAGGCCGGAGCTTATCCACTGCCGCCTTCTACGGGTAACTATTTTGTGTACCCAGGTCCACGCAATCATGATGGCTTGTTATTTGAAGATGCTCCAGAAGAAGAAGGCGTTGCAACCTTAGCTTTAGTGAACAAAATGGTTGCTGATTTAAGTGCGCTCAATGACAGCGGCGCTATGGGTTGCCCGCCAGAAGTATTAGAAATGAGCTGGTCTAAGGACATGATTTGGTATGGCCCATGTGGTATTGGTGCTTCTTACACCATTCCACGTTACCAGCAGCAGCATCAGCTGCCATTTCGTAACAACTTAAAAGATAAAAAGTTCAATGGCCATGTTTGCCGTTTTGCTGAAGGTAATTTCTCTTGTTTCTTCGGTTGGCCAAACCTGTCTAACACCCCAGTGGGTGGTTTCCTAGGCATGCCTGGTGGCGAAATTCGTGCAGATATGCAAGTGGTTGATGTTTATTACCGCGAAGGTGACAAATTAGTTGAAAACTGGGTATTAATCGATATTCCATTCTGGTTAAAGCAGCAAGGTTTAGACGTTTTTGAACGCACCCAGCAAATCTTGAACCCAAGCCTGTAATCCCAAAATGAGCAAGCAGCTTCATCCCCTGCTTGCTTTCTTAAAGCTTACTATCTCGTATACCTGTCGTAGCTAATAGCAAGGTAACCCAATGAAATTAAAATCTTTATTAATCCTTATTGCAGCAGGCTTATGCTCAAATGCTGCTTTAGCGGATTTCACTTTCGCCAATAAACAAGGTGACTCATTAAGCATTGACGGTCGTTTTGAAGTTAGATATCAAAACAAGGGTAATGATCATCAAGGTGAATGGAACAGCGGTAGTTCTCGCTTAGGCTTTAAAGGTGTAAAACAGTTAGAGAATGGCTGGGCCGGTTTTGGTCATGCTGAATGGGGCTACAATTCTGGCGCCAATGGCAGCAACATTTACGATCGCATTCTTTACGCAGGAGTTCAACACGAGAAATACGGCAAAGTTTCTGCCGGTACTAAGCAGTGGAGTGCTTTTTATGACGTAGCTTGGTTTACTGACTTAGGACGCACCTTCGGTAGCCGCGCATTCGGTACTTATAACCTTAATGATTGGGGCATTGATAGTGGCGCAGGCCGTGCATCTAACTCTGTGGTATATCGCAATAACTACCAAGGGATTAAGTATGGATTTACTTATCAAACCACTCGTGAAGGCGTAAAACTTGGCAACAACCAAACTGCTGACTTTGATAACGGCTTAGGAGTATCGGTACAATACAGCCCTGCTGAAGGATACACCTTGGGCCTCGCTTATCATCAAAATGATATGAGCAACTTTTCTGTTGGTACCAATTTATCTGGCGATCAAACCAGCCGCATTGCAATGTTGGCTGCCAATTATACTGGCGAGAGTTTCTATTTAGGTACCAGCATTAACCAAGGTAGTAATTGGGAAGTAAACAGCCAAGGCCAATTTTACGACTCCATAGGTTATGAGCTGTATACCTATTATCATTTTGAATCAGGATTCAGAGCAACTTTAAACCTAAACTACCTAGCTGATACCGATGATAGAAGCCAAGGTTATGAACGTAAAACCATTATTCCCGGCCTTGAATATCATTTTGATAAAAATAAACTCGTCGCATGGGCTGAATACCAATTTGATTTAGGTAGCGATCAGTGGGACGCCAACCAATATCAAAATAGTGATGACCAATTTGCATTGGGAATGCGTTACTACTTCTAATTAGTGTTAATATACTAGGCCATCAATTTTGATGGCCTCTTTTGTAATGACAATAAAAACATACGCTTAGTGCATTTAATTATCATAACACTAGCTATTGAGGCCACATTGGTGAGTTTTCACGTAAATCATTTATTTTGATGCCGCAACATTTTGAATTTGGGTAATTTATTCTATGTCTGATGACAAAAAAATGGTCACATCAAGAGATGTCGCAAAATTGGCGGGGGTATCACAATCAACAGTATCTCGCGTATTTGTTGAGGGCAGTTCTTGCTCTGAAAAAACCAAGACAAAAGTGATGCAGGCGGCCAAAGCACTTAATTATCGCCCTAACTCATTTGCCCGTAGTCTGACAACCCAAGAATCTCGCCTCATAGGCCTAGTTTTTCCTGATGCGGAATACCCATTGCACATGAAAACCTTGCAACTGCTAAGCAGTACCTTGCAAGCTCGTGGCTATTCGGCAGTGTTAATCCCGTGGCAGTATGACGATCACAATCAACACAGCATTCCCAATATATTCAACTATCGAGTAGATGGCGTTATTGCCGCATCGGCCCAATTTAACAACCATCTTTATGAGGAATGTCAGCAGTTTTCTATTCCCATAGTGCAATTTGCGCGAGTAGCACATAACAGCAATAGTAGTTTTGCTATCAGTGATAACTATAATGCGGGCAAAATGGCGGCTGAAAAACTGAAAACGGCAGGCGTTAAGCGCCCAGCTTACCTAACAGGTAATATTCCAACCTTAACCAATAGTGAGCGTTGGCGTGGCTTTAATGACACAGTGTTACAGCTTTATGGTCATGCGGCAGGCTTGCTAGAAACTAATTATGATTATGAGCAAGCACTGCCATTAATCAGCCAGATGTTAGACCAAGCGAATAGGCCTGATGGCATATTTTGCTCTACCGATTTGTTAGCCATAGCATTAATTGATAGCGCTCGTCATCAACACCAGTTACGCATACCTGACGATCTACAAGTCCTTGGCTTTGATGATATTCCACAAGCCGCGTGGTTAAATTATCAACTGACAACCTTTAAACAAGATTTTGAACGACTCGCCTTAGAATCAATCAATATTCTGTTGGCGCAACTAAGTCAGCAAACTTCTCATCAGACCCAATTAATGATCCCAGTGCAATTGATTGAGCGCAGCACTACCCGCTAAATAGCATCATTCAATTAACAACTTAAGCCAATCTTATAAGCAGATTGGCTTTTTTGCGCCTAGTATGTCTACAATCCGCATCAAGGGGTAACGCCGCCCCTCATTTAAGATATTCAATAAATATCAGCTGTATATGAATCATAGCGGAGTCATTATGAAACTTACTTTAGCCTGCATAGCTATCACCAGTTCACTGTTAATTCATGCCAATGCCGCTGAATTACCTCAGTTATGTCATCCTTCAGAACCAAATTGCCAAGAATTAATGGCAATGCCTGAAACAGCCATCCAATTGCAATTATTGAACACAGTAGAGCAAGACAAACAACTGGCGCCGCACACCCCTTTCGCCATTACTAATATAATCCAGTATCAACAACAGCTAAACGTAAGCAGTGACTCGCAGTGGCAACTAGAGTTGAGCGATAATCGCGATCATAGCCGCACGCAAATATTTCATGCTATGTCGAATTGATAGCAAATATTCAAAAAAAATGGCCACTATAAAGTGGCCATTTTTTATATCCAAAGAAATGAAAGATTAATCTTTAATTTCTGCGTTGTGATACACGTTTTGCACGTCATCACAATCTTCTAATTGGTTGATGAACTTATCAAAGGTTTCAACATCTTCACCAGTGATTTCAGTCATGGTTTGCGGCACGAAAGAAATCTCTTCCATGGCAAAAACTACATCAGGCATAGCTTCTAACAAGGCAGTGCGCGCATGGTTGAATTCAGTGACAGGGGTAAATACACTCACCATGCCATCTTCAACTTCAACGTCAGTCACATCGACATCAGCCATCATCAGCATTTCTAAAATGCTTTCGTCATCATCGCCTGGGAATACAAACACAGCTTGATGGTCAAACATATGAGACACAGTGCCTGGGCCGCCTAATTTGGCGTCATTTTTAACGAATGCTTGGCGAACGTCAGTAAAGGTGCGCTTAACGTTATCCGTTAAGCAATCGACGATGACCATACAGTTGCCAGGGCCAAAGCCTTCATAACGGGCAACTTCATAATCTTCACCGCCAGCGCCTTTGGCTTTATCAATAGCGCGCTCAATAACATGTGTTGGCACTTGATCTTTTTTGGCGCGCTCGATTAAACGGCGCAGTGATAAGTTACCATCAGGCTCTACGCCACCTTGTTTTGCGCAGACATAGATCTCTTTACCGTATTTAGAGTAAACCCTTGTCTTTTGGGTCGCAGTTTTTGCCATGGACTCTTTACGGTTTTGATAAGCTCTTCCCATCTTAGTGACTCTTTGACCAAAATAATTCAGATAAGTATTGATTTTAACAGTGTTGGCCGCCAAAAACGACCCTAGGGCATGATCCAAAACAAGGCTTAATCAAAAGTGTCGAGCTTGCTCTAACTTTAGCCACTACATGATGCTAACCTTTTGCTAGTTTGCTGCGAATAACCTAAGGATATTATGTGAAATTTGCCATCATGTTGACTGCGGCGGCCTAAAGCGCCATCACACGAGAAAACTCTAGACTAAGTAGCAGCTTAAGTGAGCAGTATTG
The DNA here is from genome assembly GCF_006494715.1 of Shewanella sp. SNU WT4. NCBI lineage: Bacteria > Pseudomonadati > Pseudomonadota > Gammaproteobacteria > Alteromonadales > Shewanellaceae > Shewanella > Shewanella sp. SNU WT4. Next base: position 941,098 of record NZ_CP041151.1, on the reverse strand, counting down.
CTCGCATGAGAAAAGCTAACTGTGCTAATAGCCGATAATGTATATAATCCGTTATTAGCTTGAGGACGAGATTAATGAGGTAAGGGATTGAAACTACAACAACTAAAATACTTAAAAGCGATTAAGGATAATAACCTCAACGTCTCTAACGCATCATTGGCCCTGTATACATCGCAGCCTGGGGTCAGTAAGCAAGTGGGCTTACTCGAAAAAGAATTAGGGGTCAGAATTTTTGAGCGGCGCGGCAAAAACTTAAGCGGCATCACTGAGATTGGCGAGAAGATTATCGTTCAAGCCGAGCGCATGATAGCTATTGAGCAAAAAATTAAAGTGCTCACTAAAGAGTATCTTGACCCAGAAACCGGCGCGCTCAACATCTATACCACACACACCATAGCGCGCTATTTACTGCCCAACAGTGTGTCGTACTTCACTAAGAAGTACCCGAAAATTAACTTCCATCTGCACCCTACCTTGCCGCTGCAAAGCAATGCCGTGATAAGTAAAGGCTATGCTGACTTTTCCATTGTCGCCCATGACATAGGCTCAGATCAGGACTTAATCGTACTGCCAGCGTATCTGTGGACCTTAGGCTTAGTGGTACCTAAAAATCACCCGTTAGCCAAAGAGCAAGCGCCGACGTTAGCGCAATTAAGCCAATACCCATTACTGAGTTATGAGCAAGGTTCAACTGGGCGGCGCACCCAAGACATTATGTTTGAGCGCGCGGGGTTATCGCCCCATTACTTTATGACGGTAATGGATGCCGATGTGATTAAGCGCTACGTAGAGCTAGGTTATGGCATAGGCATTATCTCATCGCTGGCGGCGCGAGATATTCACAATAGTGAATTGACTTACATTAACTTGAACCACTTATTCCCGCCGAGTAAGGCGTGGATTTGCTTTAGCAAAGATATTTTGCTGCAAAATTATATGTATGACTTTATCTCGTCGTTCTCGCCCCATTTATCTAAAAATGTCGTAGAAAGCGTGATGCATCAACATAACGAAGAGCAAAGCCAGCAACTGCTCGCCAGCCTTAAACTGCCCGTTTATTAAAAGCTTAAGCCAATAAAAAAGGTGTCAGGTCATGTACACATGCGTGTATTGACACTGACACCTTAAGCCCACCAAACACTCACTTGCCATTAACTTAGCAAGCTGAACGTTGACTGACGCTTAGCCTTAATTTGAGCTTAGCTAGAAGCTAACTTGATAAAGATTTGCGCGCCAATCAGCATGAAATCATCATCAATAAAGTAAGGGTTAGCATGCAGGTAGTTGCTAATACCCTTAGCTGAATTACCGCTACCTAAGAAGAACATAGCGCCCTTAGCATCTTTAGCAGCATTAACCATTAAGCTGAAATCTTCGCTACCAGACATAGGTAAGCCATTGGCTTGTAAGCGATCGCTTGGCACTATGCCTTCAGCTACTGTCAGCAAGCGCTGATAAGCTTCAGGATGGTTGATAACCGCAGGGTAACCTACGCAATCCATAGTGGTATTAAAGCCGCGAATTTCACTCTCTTTAACAAACATGTTAAAGCTGTCTTTTAAGATGGCATCGGTTTCAGAGTCCATGGCGCGAATGGTGCCGCGGGCAGAAGCATGATCAGGAATAGCATTCGGAATGCTACCGCCATTAAACATGCCGCAACCAAATACCGCAGGGCTAAATGGATTGGTGCGCTTAGCCACCACGTAATCCATATCCATGATGATGCGGCTCGCTTCGCGAATGGCATCTAAGCCTTTTTGCGGGGTAGAACCGTGAGCCGATACACCGTGAACATTCAAGGTCCACGCTGAGCCATACGATGACATAATGCCATTGTTAAACTTCACTGTGCCGTATTCTAGCGCCGCATCATTGTGCAGTGCATACACTTCACTGATGTTATCCATGCAGCCCAATTCCACCATTTTATTGGCGCCTGGTACTCGCATATCTTCTTCAGCCATTTGGAACACAAAACGCACGTTGTGCTTAAGCTCAGCGGTATTCGCCGCCATATACTTAGCTGCAGTCAAGGCAATGCTCATGTGAGTATCGTGACCACAGTTATGGGCGCAGCCTGGGTGCTTAGAGCTGAACTCATTGTTGGTCAGGTCATCCATTTCCAGCGCATCCATATCGGCGCGAAATGCAATCCAATCCCACTGTGGGTTAATCTCTAAACTAGCCACAAAGCCAGTGCAATCATCATAACGCGTCAACTGGTAACCCGCTTGCTCCATCAACTCGCTGCAATAAGCCGAAGTTTTGGTTTCTGCGCCAGATAACTCAGGAATTTGGTGTAAATGACGACGAGTTTCTTTACTGAACTCAGCCAATGCCAACAACTTAGAGTCTAAGTTAAACGCTTGATATGGATTACTCATTAGATAATTCCTTTCATTTGGAAACCAATCTGGGCGATGATCGATGCGCCGAAGAAACAACAAGTCGATACCAGTAAGAAGATAACGATGACTTTCCAAGACATCTTCTTCAATTCTTCCATCTGCCCGCCCACTGATAAACCAGCAAAGGTCAATAAAGGAACACACACAGATAAAAATTGAATTTTACCCACTGACTCTAAAAAGTAAGTGCGCACTGGGGTTTCTGGTAAACAAATCAAGATGCCAATAATGGTGGCATACGCAAATGTTGGTAGTGAAGATGGTAAAAACTTCTTAGCTACCAAAGACATAAACACAATCAGCGACATAGCGATAAAGCTATGAACCAT